>JADLBY010000016.1 GCA_020847445.1 Sphingomonadaceae bacterium
ATGACGAATATCTTGCCGTCGCCAATGCGGCCGGTTTGCGCAGCGTTGGCGATCGCTTCGACCACGCGCTGCGCCATGGCATCGTCAACGACGACCTCAAGTTTCACCTTGGGGAGGAAATCGACGACATATTCCGCGCCGCGGTAGAGTTCGGTATGCCCCTTTTGGCGGCCAAACCCTTTTGCTTCGGTGACAGTGATGCCGGAAACGCCAACTTCGTGCAGCGCTTCCTTCACATCGTCGAGCTTGAACGGCTTGATGATGGCTTCGATCTTTTTCATTTTCGCTTTCCTCGAGTCCCCGAAAACACGCTTTCGCTTTCAATAAGCGTGCCAAACAGGATTCCGCAACAAGAACAGGGATTCGGTGAAAGGATCACGCAAATCCTGCCCAGCAGGCGAGCAGATCGAGAATCTCTGCCTGAAAATTAGGCAGATTTGCACTGTTACAAGCCGAGCACTTGCCGCGCGATGATTCCCCGCTGGATTTCGTTGGACCCGCCATAGATCGAGGCCGCCCGGCCATTGAAATAACGGGGCGCTGCAATCATCGCCGAATCGTCTGTCAGCGCGGCCAGGCCACTGCCCGGCTGGCGCGCCTCATGCTGGTCGGGCGCCGCATAGTGCCCTGCGACTTCGATAGCGAGCTCCTGAATGCGCTGTTGTGTCTCCGTGCCCTGGATCTTGAGCAAGGAAGAGGCAGGCCCCGGATTTCGTCCCGAAGCCATGGCAGCCATGACCCCAAGTTCGACCGCTTCGATTGCTGAAATCTGGGCTGCGACGAGCGAAAGTTTGCGGCGGAATTGCAGATCCATCAGCAAACCTGTTTCGCGTGCCGCTGCTTCAAGCTTGTCGCGCGCAGCATGAAGCCCTGCCGCATAGGCAACCGCACGCTCGAATTCGAGAAGGGATTTGGCGACCGTCCAGCCCTGGTTTTCCTCGCCGAGCCGCCCGGATACGGGCACCCGCACGTCCTCGAAGAAAACCTGGTTGAAATCATGGTCATTTGCGATCGAGACAATCGGCAGAACATTGATGCCCGGTGTATCCATATCGAGCAGGAGGAACGTTATGCCTGCCTGACGCGGTCCTTCGCGGCTGGTGCGCACAAGGCAGAACATCCGGTTCGCGAAATGAGCATGAGTCGTCCAGATTTTCGAGCCGTTGAGCACATAATGGTCGCCGTCGCGGTCGGCGCGCAGCGAAAGCGCTGCGAGGTCGGAACCTGCTTGCGGCTCTGAATAACCCTGGCACCAATAGTCCTCGCCCGCAAGAATACGGGGAAGGTAATGCGCCTTCTGTTCCTCGGTGCCGTATCGCATGATGCACGGCGCAACCATGCGCAAACCCATTGGCGCTAGGCTTGGCGCTTCGGCCCGCGCACATTCACTTGCGAAGATATAGCGCTCGGTCTCATCCCAACCCGGTCCGCCATATTCGGCCGGCCAATGCGGCGCGACCCATCCCCGTGTTGCCAGGATGCGCTGCCAGGCAAGATTGTGCGGCTTGTCGATAAAGACGCTTGTCGCCCGCTCCGTCACCTCCCGCAAATCGGCGGTCAGGTTCTCGGCAAGCCAGTGGCGAACTTCGGCGCGAAAGGCGTCATAACGGGCGGCACTCATGATGATGCCTTAACAGCGGTTCCCTCATAACTGCAACGGCCGGCAGCGCGCCGCTCTTGACCGGGGGAATTTTATAGGCCCCTGTGCCAGCATGAACCGCACCCCTTTGCCGCCTGCAATCAAGTTTGTGCTGGCGACGATGCTCGTCAATTCGATTGGCTTTGGCATCATCATTCCGTCCTTCCCGCAATTGATCATGTCGCTCGGCCATGTCTCCCTGTCGCGGGCGATTGCGATCGGCGGCTGGTTGTCGCTGACTTATGCACTGTTCCAGTTCCTTTTTGGCCCGGTGATGGGCAACCTTTCCGATCGCTTCGGCAGGCGGCCGGTTCTGCTGGGATCTCTGTTCGGCTTCGCTGTCGATTTCCTTGTCATGGCCTTCGCGCCAAACCTTGCCTGGCTGTTCGCGACGCGGATGCTGACCGGAATCTTCGGCGCGACCAACGGGCCGTCGCAGTCAGTCATTGCCGATGTCACTGGCCCTGATGACCGTTCGCGCCTGTTCGGCTATATCAGCGCCGCCTTCGGAGTCGGGTTTGTGGCGGGGCCGGCCCTGGGCGGATTGCTTGCCGAATTCGATCCGCGCCTGCCCTTCTATGCTGCCAGCGCCCTGGCAGCCGCGAATTTTCTCTATGGCGTGTTTGCACTGCCCGAGACGCTCGCCAAAGAGCACCGGCGCCCGTTCGACTGGAAACGGGCAAATCCGGTCGGCGCGCTCCTCACGGTCCGAAAACTGCCCGGGCTCCTGCCCATTTCCGGCGTCTATCTGGCGTGGCAGCTCGCCAGCCTGATCTACCCCATGACCTGGTCCTATTTCACGATCGGGCGCTATGGCTGGTCCAACGCGATGATCGGGCTGTCGCTTGCGCTGATGGGGGTGTCGATGGCCGTCACCCAGATCCTCTTTTCAGCCCGCATCATCGCCCGTTTCGGGGAACGGCGGACAGCAACGATTGGCATGCTCGGGGGCGCATTGGGGATGATCGCCTTTGCCGTCACGACGAATGGCTGGCTGGCCTTTGCGATCATGCCGCTGATCGCTGTCCAGTCGCTGGTACACCCTTGCCTCACAGCGATGATGTCGAGGCGGGCCGATGCGACGAACCAGGGCGAGGTCCAGGGATTTGCGTCCAGCGTGATGGCGGTCGGATCGGTCATCGCGCCGACCCTGTTCAATCCGGCGCTATCCTGGTTCACTGGCCCCGGGGCGCCATTCCAGTTCTACGGCATTGCCTTTGTCATCGCCGCGACCTTTGCTCTGGTGGGCCTCGCGATCCTCTTTGCGATGGCGCCCGCACAAAGGCCCGATCCAGCGATTGGCGGCTAGGGGGCCGTTCTTCAGATCCCGCCGTCAATCGCCTCATGGCCAACGGCATCGAGCGCGGCGCCAAGCGCGGCCGCACAGCCATCAAGCGCCATCTGGTCCGTTGAGCGGATCACGAAGTTGGACCCGACCTGTCCGTGCCGAAAGAAGGGATAGCTGCCGATCTGGCAACCTTCATGCGCCTTTTCGGTATCGCCAAGGAGCTCCGCGATTTCGCTTTCCGCCACCCAGCAACCGATCGTCCGCGAGAGCAGGGGGAGCCCGCCCTCCAGCGTACCGGTCAGCGCGTCGAGCATCCCTGCCGTAATGTGCGGCACCCCGGCCATGATGAAGATATTGCCATGCCTTATGCCCGGCGCGCCAGACATGCGGTTGGGGATGAGTTCGGCACCATCAGGCACACGCGCCATGCGCAGGCGCGCTTCAGTGATCCCGCCACGCGCTTCGTAGTAACGGTGCAACGCAGCGCTCGCTTCCGGGTGAATCACGACGCCGACGCCAAGAGCCGCTGCAATGGCATCGACCGTGATGTCGTCGTGCGTTGGCCCGATGCCGCCGGTCGTGAAGAGATAGTCATTGCGCGCGCGCAAAGTGTTGACCGCCTCGACAATGGCCTCCTGAACATCAGGCACGACCCGCACTTCGGCCAGCCTGATCCCCTGGATGTTCAGCCAGAGCGCGATCTGCGCGACATTCTTGTCCTGCGTGCGGCCGGAGAGGATTTCATCGCCAATGACGACAAGAGCGGCGGTCCAGATGCGTGTCGTTGTCATGCTGGATGCCATAGCGCGGAACTGCAGAACAGCCAAATCCCGCAAGGCTCGCAAAATGATGGAGCTACTGCTATATCCCCGCCATGACCGACTATCAGACCGTCACCCTCGACACGCTCCATGCGCGCAATGGCGCCATCAAACTCCACGGCCCCGAAGGGTTTGAAGGCATGCGCAGGGCGGGCTTCCTGTCGGCGCAGATCCTCGACGCCCTCGTCCCGCTGATTGTGCCCGGCATCACGACCGAAGAGATTGACGACACCGTCCGCCAGATGACGCTGGACGCAGGCGCCATCCCGGCGACGCTCGGCTATCGCGGCTATGCGCACAGTTGC
>JADLBY010000017.1 GCA_020847445.1 Sphingomonadaceae bacterium
CCGTCGCTTATTGCGTGCAAGACGCTGATCGGCAAGGGCGCGCCGAACAAGCAGGGCACCTCTGCCACGCACGGTTCGCCGCTTGGCGCTGAAGAGATTGCCGCCGCCCGCGCCGAACTGGGCTGGAACTATCCGCCGTTCGAAATTCCTGCCGACATCCAGTATGCATGGCGCGCTGCGGGCAAACGGGGTGTCAGCACTCGCGAAGATTGGGAAAAGCGTTTATCTACAAACTATAATGCCAAAGAGTTTATGCGGCGTATGAATGGTGAATTGCCGCAAAACTGCGCGTTGCAGGACTATCTGGCATCGCTGATTGCCAACCCGGCAAAAGTGGCGACGCGCAAGGCATCGGAAATGGTGCTGGAAGCGCTGACGGCGGCCATTCCCGAACTGGTTGGCGGCTCGGCCGACCTCACCGGTTCCAACAACACCAAAACCAGGTCAACCGGACCGCTGACGCGCGACAATTATGCCGGGCGCTATATCTATTACGGTATCCGCGAATTCGGCATGGCCGCCGCGATGAACGGCATGGCGCTGCACGGCGGTATCATCCCCTATGGCGGCACATTTCTGGTGTTTTCGGACTATTGCCGCAACGCGATCCGGCTTTCGGCAATCCAGCAGTTGCGCGTCGTCTATGTGATGACGCATGACAGCATCGGTCTGGGCGAAGACGGCCCGACGCACCAGCCTGTCGAGCATCTGCTGAGCCTTCGGGCGATGCCAAATCTGGCGGTTCTGCGTCCCTGCGATGCAGTCGAAACGGCTGAATGCTGGGATTTGGCGCTGAAGAACAGCAACGGACCGACGTTGCTCGCCCTGTCGCGCCAGAATCTGCCGCAATTGCGCGATGACGCCAGTGTGAACCTGTCGGCCAGGGGAGGGTATCGCCTCCGCAGCGCGGTCGCCGCTCGCAAGGTCGTCTTGATCGCAACCGGTTCCGAAGTCGAACTGGCGATGCAGGTCGCCGATGCACTGGAGGCCGCAGGGCAGGGGGCGGATGTCATATCCATGCCCGGCTGGGAATATTTCGACGCGCAGGACGCGGCCTATCGCGCCGATATCCTGCCCGAAAACACGCTCAAGGTTTCGATCGAGGCAGGCGTCACGCTGGGCTGGCAGCGCTATACGGGGCTTGATGGCCTGAATATCGGGATCGATAGTTTCGGTGCATCGGCCCCCGCCGAGGCCCTATATGACCATTTCGGCTTTTCGGTCGATACTATATTCGAAAAAATTCAAGCTAAGTTAAAAGCTTAAAGGGAGTAATTGATATGGCTACCAAAGTTGCGATCAATGGTTTCGGGCGTATCGGACGCCTTGTTGCACGCGCAATCCTGGAACGGAACAACCATGATCTGGAACTGGTCGCAATCAACGATCTGGCCGATGCAAAGTCGAATGCGCTGCTCTTCAAGCGCGACAGCGTTCATGGTGCATTTCCGGGCACCGTGGAGGCCGATGGCACCGACATCATCGTCAACGGCAAGCGTATCCATGTCACGGCAGAGCGCGATCCGGCCAATCTGCCGCACGGCGCCAATGGCGTCGACATCGCGCTCGAATGCACCGGCTTCTTCACCGATCGCGACAGCGCGGGCAAGCATCTCGCTGCCGGTGCGAAGCGTGTCCTGATCTCGGCCCCTGCAAAAAATGTCGACAAGACAATCGTTTATGGCGTCAACCACGGTGTCTTGACGTCAGATGACAAGATCGTGTCGAACGCCAGCTGCACCACCAACTGTCTGGCGCCGCTCGCCAAGGTCGTGCATGACACCGTCGGCATCGAACGCGGTCTGATGACCACCGTGCACGCCTATACCAACGACCAGAAGATCCTCGACCAGATCCACAGCGACATGCGCCGTGCGCGCGCTGCGGGTATGTCGATGATCCCGACCACCACCGGGGCCGCCCGCGCGGTTGCCGAGGTGCTGCCCGAGCTGAAGGGCAAGCTCGATGGCTCGGCGATCCGGGTGCCGACGCCCAATGTCAGCCTGGTCGACCTGACCTTCACTCCGTCGCGCGACACCAGCGTCGAGGAAATCAACGCCGCGCTCAAGGCCGCCTCCGAAGGCGCATTGAAGGGCGTTCTCGCCTATTCGGACGAGCCGCTGGTTTCGATCGACTATAACCATTGCCCCGCAAGCTCGACCATCGACAGCCTCGAAACCACGGTTCTCGAAGGCAAGCTCGTTCGTGTGGTCAGCTGGTATGACAATGAATGGGGCTTTTCGAACCGCATGGTCGATACCGCCGGTGTGATCGCAGGCCTGCTTTAAGGAGCCCGGCGCCATGGCCTTTCGCACCCTCGACGATTTGGGCGATCTTACCGGCAAGCGCGCGCTGGTGCGTGTCGATCTCAATGTGCCGATGGCCGAAGGCCGCGTCACCGACCTGACCCGCATCCATGCGCTTGCGCCGACGGTGAACGATCTGTCGGCCAAGGGCGCGAAGGTGCTTTTGCTGGCGCATTTCGGCCGCCCCAAGGGGCAGAAGCACAGCGAAATGTCGGTTTCGATGACGCTCGATGCGTTGCAGCAGGTCCTGGGGCGCGAGATCATGTTCGTGCCTGAAATCTATGGCGACGTTGTGGCCCAGTCGGTGTCGATCCTCGCGGACGGTGACGTCGCCTTGCTCGAAAACAGCCGTTTCTGGCCGGGCGAGGAAAAAAATGATCCCGAACTGGCGCGGGCGATTGCCGCCAATGGCGATCTTTACGTCAACGATGCCTTTTCCGCCGCCCATCGTGCGCATGTGACCACCGAAGGTCTGGCGCACCTGCTTCCCGCCTATGCGGGGCGCTCGATGGAGGCCGAACTCAAGGCGCTCGAAGCCGCGCTGGGCAATCCCGAACATCCGGTTGCGGCCGTGGTCGGCGGCGCGAAGGTTTCGTCGAAACTCGATGTGCTCAACAATCTGGTGGCGAAGGTCGATCATCTGATCATCGGCGGCGGCATGGCCAACACTTTCCTTGCTGCACGCGGGGTGAATGTCGGCAAGTCGCTCTGCGAGCATGACCTGGCCGATACCGCCAATGCCATTCTGGATGCCGCCGATGTCGCCGGTTGCACGGTGCATTTGCCTTATGACGTCGTTGTCGCCAGGGAATTCCGAGCCAATCCGCCGGTGCGCACGGTGAACGTCCATGAAGTGGCGGCGGACGAAATGATCCTCGACGTCGGCCCGGCGGCGGTCGAAGCGCTGGCCGATGTGCTTAAAACCTGCCGCACGCTCGTCTGGAACGGCCCGATGGGTGCCTTTGAAATCGAACCTTTCGATGCCGCGACAGTGGCGCTCGCCCGCACCGCGGCGGCGCTCACCAAGGAAGGCTCGCTCGTTTCGGTTGCAGGCGGCGGCGATACCGTTGCCGCGCTTGCCCATGCCGGCGTGACGCAGGATTTCAGTTTCATTTCGACCGCAGGCGGCGCCTTTCTCGAATGGATGGAAGGCAAGGAACTGCCGGGCGTCAAGGCGCTGGAAACCGCCGCATAATTTTTACCGCTTCACCGGTTGCGGCTTTCGCCATCGATGGCTATGGGCCGCGACAACATACGTATGCACACACAGGGAGCTTCCATGAACACCGCTGACATGACCGCCAAGATCGCTGCCGGGCAGGGGTTCATCGCCGCACTTGACCAGAGCGGCGGCTCGACGCCCAAGGCGCTCAAGGGCTATGGTATCGAAGAGGGCGCGTGGAGCAATGACGAGGAAATGTTCGGCCTGATCCACGACATGCGTTCGCGGATCATCCGGTCGAAGGCGTTCAGCGGCGATCGCGTTATCGGCGCGATCCTGTTCGAACGCACGATGGACGGCAGTGTAGACGGCAAGCCGACGCCCGCCGCACTCATCGAAAAGGGCGTGGTGCCCTTCATCAAGATCGACAAGGGCCTCGAAGACGAAGCAAATGGCGTCCAGATGATGAAGCCGATGCCCGATCTCGACGCGCTGCTGTCGCGGTCGAAGGCGCTGGGCGTGTTCGGCACCAAGGAACGCTCGGTGATCAATTCGGCCAACCGCGAGGGCATTGCCGCAATCGTGGCGCAGCAGTTCGAGGTCGGGCAACAGGTGCTGTCGCACGGCATGATGCCGATGATCGAGCCGGAAATTAACATCAAGAGCGCAACCCGCGCCGAATGCGACGCCATCCTGCTCGACGAAACGCTGAAGCAGCTCGACGCGCTGGCGCCGGGTCAGCAGGTAATGCTCAAGCTTTCACTGCCGGTCGAGGCAGGCACATTCGATCCGCTGGTCAACCATCCGAAGGTGTTGCGCGTGGTTGCACTGTCGGGCGGCTACAAGCGCCCGGAAGCCTGTGTCGAACTGGCAAAGAACCACGGCATCATCGCATCGTTCAGCCGCGCGCTGCTCGAAGACCTGCGCCACCAGATGAGCGACGACGAATTCGATGCATCGCTCGATGAAGCGATTGCGGCCATTCACAAGGCCTCGATCGCCTGACCGGCCTGGCCTAATATCCACCCGCGAAGCGCAGGCTGAAACGATATTCGCTCGTATCGATCTTGCCGTTCTTCGGCTTGGCGGGGCGGATATCGGACAGGGTCATCATACCGTCGGCAACCGCCATCGGTTGGTCACTGGACAGCATAAGCTCTCTTGGTCCATCGGCGCGCATCCAGAGCGCCTTGATCCGCACGCGCCCCGCCCAGACGCATTGTGCGCCCGCCGGGCAGCGGCTGTCTTCGATCACGGCGACGGGTTTGATGATCGGCCCGTCGACATAGACCGCTTCGCCGATACGGGCATTGGCCGGATCGGGCGAGCGGGTGCCGGGCAGGGTGACGCAGGCCGCCAGAACAGGCAGCGGCAGAAGTGGCATCAGGCTACGCATTTGCATTTACAGCGATTTGCCGCTGCCGCTATGAACGGCGCATGACCAAGCCCGCCTGCCAGCTCTATCTGATTTCCCCGCTCGATGTCGGTGGCGATTTTCCCGCACGCCTCGAAGACGCGCTTTCCGCCGGTGCGGTTGCCGCCTTCCAGTTTCGCGTCAAGGATATTGACCAGCATGAGGCGGCCCGGCTTGCCGAACCTTTGCAGTCAATCTGCGCGCGCCACGATGTGGCCTTCATCGTCAACGACAGTGTCGCGCTTGCCAAGCGTATCAGGGCCGATGGCGTGCATCTGGGGCAGGAGGATGGCGACCCGCGTGAGGCGCGCGAATTGCTGGGCCGTGATGCCCAGATCGGTGTCACCTGCCACAATAGCCGCCATCTCGCGATGGAAGCGGCGGAGGCGGGAGCCGACTATGTCGCGTTCGGGGCGTTCTTCCCGACCACGACCAAGGAAGTGAAGCATCGCGCCGATCTGGAAACGATCGAGATGTGGTCGCAGTTCACCGAAGTTCCCTGCGTCGCGATTGGCGGAATAACGCCAGAGAATGCGCGGCCGGTGGTTGAAGCAGGCGCGGATTTTATCGCCGTCAGCGGGGCGGTGTGGAATCACCCGGAAGGGCCGGCGGCAGCCGTAAAGGCGTTCAACGCACTGCTTGCCTAATCGCGGCCATATCGCTAAAGGCCGCCGCCAACGGCGCGCGCTTTGGCCAAGATTGGGCGCGCCATGCTCTTTCCACCTGTAAAGCGAGTGTAGCGATGAAAATCAGCGGCGTTGATATCCGTCCGGGTAATATCCTTGAATATGAAAAGGGCATCTGGCGCGTTGCCAAGACCCAGCATACCCAGCCCGGCAAGGGCGGTGCGTTCATGCAGGTCGAAATGAAAAACCTGATCGACGGGCGCAAGACCAATGTCCGCTTCCGCAGCGCCGACACGGTGGAAAAGGTCCGTCTGGATACCAAGGAATATCAGTATCTCTACACCGACGGCGACAAGCTGGTGTTCATGGACAATGAAACCTATGAACAGATCCTGCTGGATACCGATATGCTGGGTGACGAGGTCGCTTTCCTGCAGGATGGCATGGAAGTGACGCTTGAACTTTATGACGAGCGACCGATTTCGGTGCAGCTTCCCGACCAGATCGAGGCGACGATTGTAGAGGCTGATGCGGTGGTCAAGGGCCAGACCGCGTCGTCGAGCTACAAGCCCGCCATCCTCGACAATGGCGTGCGCGTGATGGTGCCGCCGCACATCGCATCGGGCACGCGCATAGTCGTCGATGTCTATGCCAAGGAATATGTGCGGAAGGCCGAATGATGCCAGCATTGAGCGGCCTGATGTCGGTCATGGAAAAGGCGGCCCGCAAGGCGGGTGGCCGGTTGCGCCGTGACTTTGGCGAAATTGAACAGTTGCAGGTTTCGAAAAAGGGCCCTGCCGATTTTGTGTCGAAAGCCGACCAGAAAGCCGAAGATACCATCTTCCGCGAGCTTGAAACCGCGCGTCCTGACTGGGGCTTCCTGATGGAAGAAAGCGGCGAGATTGCGGGCAAGGAGGGCAAACCACGCTTCATCGTCGATCCGCTCGACGGCACCAGCAACTTTCTGCACGGCATTCCGCACTTCGCCATTTCGATCGCGGTGCAGGATCCCAAGCCTGATGGTTCGGGCTGGGGCGATCTTTATATGGGGCTGGTCTATAATCCGATCACCGACGAAAGCTTTTGGGCAGAGCGCGGCAAGGGGGCCTGGCTGGGCCATCGCCGCCTGCGTGTGTCCGCGCGCCGCAATCTCAACGAAGCGCTGGTATCGACCGGCGTCCCCTATAAGGGGCATGGCGATATCGGGGAATGGGGCAAAATATATGCCGCCATCGCACCCGAAGTAGCCGGAATTCGCCGTTTCGGTGCCGCCAGCCTCGATCTCGCCTGGCTCGCCGCAGGCCGGTATGACGGTTTCTGGGAAAGTGGCTTGTCGCCATGGGACACTGCCGCTGGCTGTTTGCTGGTGCGCGAAGCGGGCGGTTTTGTGACCGACTATCGCGGGCGTTCTCCCGCAATTGCCGACGCGCAGGTGCTGGCAGGTAACGACCAGTTGCACAGCCGGTTGCACAAGCTGTTGGCGGGCGCGCTCAAATAAACGAAATATCGGTGGAAAAAAGGCGCTGCCGCCCCTTGCGGCGGTGCACAATCAATCCTAAAAGCGCGCCAAATTCAGGCCTGAAGCGAGTCCGTTTTGACCGATCTGTCGCAATATCTGCCGATCCTCATTTTCCTGGTGATTGCACTGGGACTGTCGAGCCTTTTCGTGTTTCTGCCGATGGCGGTTTCGCGCCTTACCGGCTCGCACCAGCCGACCGAGGCAAAGCTTGCCGAATATGAATGCGGATTCCCGGCGTTTGAGGATTCGCGCAGCCAGTTTGACGTGCGCTTCTATCTGGTCGCGATCCTGTTCATCATCTTCGATCTTGAGGCGGCCTTCCTCTTTCCCTGGGCTGTCAGTCTGGGCGATACCGGCTGGGTAGGCTGGGGCACGATGATGCTGTTCCTGTTCGAACTGGTGATCGGCTTCATCTACGCCTGGAAAGTGGGAGCATTGGAATGGGAGTGATTTCGAAAACTCCGGCCCCCGCCGCTCCGGCGGAAGGTGATTTCTACAAGGATTTGTCGTCCGAAGTGAACGACAAGGGCTTTGTCGTCACCTCGACCGAGGATCTGTTCACCTGGGCACGCACCGGATCGCTATGGCCGATGACCTTCGGTCTGGCCTGTTGCGCGGTCGAGATGATCCACGGCTATATGCCGCGTTATGATTTCGAACGCTTTGGCATCGCACCGCGCGCCAGCCCGCGCCAGTCGGACGTGATGATCGTTGCGGGCACGCTGTGCAACAAGATGGCCCCCGCTTTGCGCAAGGTTTACGATCAGATGTCGGAACCCAAATATGTGATCTCGATGGGCAGCTGCGCCAATGGCGGCGGCTATTACCATTATAGCTACAGCGTCGTGCGCGGGTGCGACCGGATCGTGCCGGTGGACATTTATGTGCCCGGTTGCCCGCCGACCGCCGAAGCCTTGCTCTATGGCATCATGCAGTTGCAGCGCAAGATCCGGCGCGAAGGGACGTTTGAACGATGAGCAGCCCCGCCCCGCAGATACCCACGCCCAAGGGCACCGTTGCCGCCATCAAAAAGGCGCTCGGCAAGGATCTGGTCGCCATCGACGAAGCGCATGGCGAAATTGCCTGCCATGTCAAAACCGACAAGCTGGTCGGCGCCATGATGCAATTGCGCGACATATGCGATTACCAGCAGTTGATGGAGATTGCCGGGGTCGACTGGCCCGATCGCGACCCGCGTTTCGAGGTGGTCTATTGCCTGCTCAGCCTGACCAGGAACCACCGTATCCGCGTGCATGTGACGACGAACGAAGATGTTCCCGTGCCTTCGGTCACCGAAATCTGGCCGGTGGCGGGCTGGCTCGAGCGCGAAGTGTTCGACATGTATGGCGTGACCTTTGCCGGCAATGAGGATCTGCGCCGGATTTTGACCGATTACGGCTTTGTCGGCCATCCGCAGCGCAAGGATTTCCCGCTGACCGGCTATGTCGAGCTGCGCTATTCGGAAGAGGAAAAGCGCGTGAAATATGAGGCGGTGGAACTGGCCCAGGATTTCCGCAGCTTTGACTTCATGTCGCCCTGGGAAGGGGCCGACTATGTGCTGCCGGGTGACGAGAAGGGAGCCGCCAAATGAGCTTTCCTACGCAATCTCCTTCATTCGTCATCCTGAACTTGTTTCAGGATAACGCGCCGCCGTCGCATGTTGCGCTGAAACAAGTTCAGGATGACGAGGGTTTGAGTGGTGAGGTGACCCTATGAGCCTCCAGAAAGATCTCGCGCCGACCACCGGCGATGAAGTCATCCAGAACTATACGATCAACTTCGGCCCGCAGCATCCGGCGGCGCACGGTGTGTTGCGACTGGTGATGGAGCTGGATGGCGAGATTATCGAACGGCTCGATCCGCATGTCGGGCTGCTGCATCGCGGCACCGAAAAGCTGATCGAGTATAAGACCTATTTGCAGGCGCTTCCTTATTTCGACCGGCTCGATTACGCCTCGCCGCTGGCGATGGAGCATAGCTATGTGCTCGCCATCGAAAAGCTGCTGAATCTGGAAGTCCCCTTGCGGGCGCAATATCTGCGCGTGCTGTTCGCCGAACTGACGCGCATTTCGAACCACACGCTGAACCTTGCGCACCATGCGCTTGACGTTGGTGCGATGACGCCGGGGCTGTGGCTCTATGAAGCGCGCGAAGACTGCATGGCATTTTTCGAACGCGCATCGGGTGCGCGCATGCACACGGCCTGGTTCCGCCCCGGCGGCGTGCATCAGGATGTGCCGCTGAAATTGCTCACCGATATTGGCGAATGGCTCGACGATCGCCTGCCGCGCCTGTTTGAGGATGCGATGGCGCTGGTCGTCGACAACCGCATTTTCAAGCAGCGCAATGTCGACATCGCGATCGTCAGCAAGGAAGACGCGATCAAATGGGGCTTTTCGGGGCCGATGATCCGTGGCGCAGGCATCCCCTGGGATATTCGCAAGTCGCAGCCTTATGATGTTTATGCGAAGATGGAATTTGACGTGCCTGTGGGCACGCGCGGCGATTGCTATGACCGGTTCATGGTCCGCGTCGAGGAAGTGCGCCAGTCGATCCGCATCATGAAGCAATGTCTTGCGCAGATGCCCGAAGGCCCGGTGGCGAGCGACGACCGCAAGGTGGTTCCGCCCAAGCGCGCCGAGATGAAGGCATCGATGGAGGCGCTGATCCACCACTTCAAACTTTATACCGAGGGCTTCCACGTGCCCGAAGGCGCGGTCTATGTCGCGACCGAAAGCCCCAAGGGCGAATTCGGCGTCTATCTGGTCAGCGACGGCAGCAATAAACCCTATCGCTGCAAGATCAGGCCGACCGCCTTTTCGCATCTGCAGGCGATGGATTTCATGTCGCGCGGCCATATGCTGGCAGACACCACCGCGATCATCGGCGCGCTCGATATTGTTTTCGGGGAGTGTGACCGGTGAGCAAGCTGGCCATCGCCGAGCAGATGATCGCGCACTACACTGCGCAGGATGCGGACGCCTATGTCGCGCTGATGACCGATGATGCTTGCGAAGCGGGCTATCGCGGTGCCGTGGTGCGCGAAGGCAAGGAGGGCACGCGGAACGGACTGAAGGCGATGTTCGCTGAATATCCGCAAAATCGCGCCGAAATCCTTAAAGGCTATGAACTCGGCGATTTCGTCGCTTTGCACGAGCGCGTGTTTCGTTCTGCAACGGCCGAGCCGTTCGAAGTTATGTCGATCTACAGTTTTGAAGGCGACAAGGTGTCGCGCGTGGAGTTTGTCCGATAATGGCCGACGCAGTCCACATCCCCGACGAAGCCGAAACCCGCGCCAAATGGGGCGGATTTGCCTTTAGCAAGGCGAACAAGAAAGCCGCGGACATTTATGTCGCGCGCTATCCAGCGGGCCGTCAGCAATCCGCCGTTATGGCGCTGCTCGATCTGGCCCAGCGGCAGGTTGGCGAGGAAACGAATACGCAGGGCTGGCTGCCGGTTCCGGTGATCGAATATGTCGCCCGATATCTCGGCATGCCCTATATGCGCGCCTATGAGGTCGCGACTTTCTACACCATGTACAATCTCGCGCCCGTCGGCCGTTTCCATGTGCAGGTGTGCGGCACCACCCCGTGCATGCTGCGCGGGTCGGATGACGTCATGGCGGCGTGCAAGAATAAGGGGCTGGTCAAGGGTGGCACCACGCCCGATGGCCTGTTCACGCTGACCGAAGTTGAGTGTCTGGGGGCCTGTGCCAATGCGCCGATGGTGCAGATCAACGACGATAATTTCGAAGATCTGACTTATGACAGCATGTCGACGCTGCTCGACGCGCTGGCGAATGACAAGCCGGTGAAGATCGGCCCGCAGATCGACCGCCAGACCAGCTGCCCCGAAGGCGGGCCGACCACGCTGAAAGAGATGGTCAAGACCAATCGCGACTATCGGGGGGATTGGTGATGCGCAACCTCACCTGCACCGAAACCGCTTCCCCAGCGAAGGCTGGGGTCCATCACGTTGCTCCGCTTAAACTGACCGACGAGATAGGCACCAGCCTTCGCTGGTGCGGCGTTTTTTGGGGGGCGATCTAGCATGAGCCTGCAAGACAAAGACCGCATCTTCACCAACCTCCATGGTTTTCAGCCGTGGAACCTGAAAGCTGCGCAAAAGCGTGGTGACTGGGACAAGACCGCGAACCTGCTCAAGATCGGGCAGGATGAGATTATCGAGCGTATCAAGGCTTCGGGCCTGCGTGGACGGGGCGGGGCGGGCGTCCCCACGGGCATGAAGTGGAGCTTCATGCCCAAAAATCCGACGCCCGAACGCCCCAATTTCCTCGTCATCAATGCCGATGAATCCGAACCCGGAAGCTGCAAGGACCGCGAGATTATCCGCCACGATCCGCACAAGCTGATCGAAGGCGCGCTGGTCGCCGGTTTCGCGATGCGCGCGCGCGCGGCCTATATCTATATCCGCGGCGAATTCATCTACGAAGCCAGGGTGCTGGAGGCGGCGGTCGCCGAGGCCTATGCCGCTGGCCTGATCGGCAAGAATGCCTGCAAGTCGGGTTATGACTTTGACGTTTTCGTCCATCGCGGTGCGGGGGCCTATATCTGCGGCGAAGAAACCGCGATGATCGAAAGCCTGGAAGGCAAGAAAGGCCAGCCGCGCCTGAAACCGCCTTTCCCGGCGGGGGCAGGGCTTTATGGTTGCCCGACCACCGTCAACAATGTCGAATCGATCTCGGTCACGCCCACCATCCTGCGGCGCGGGGCGGAGTGGTTTGCGAGTTTTGGCAATCCGAACAATGCGGGTACCAAGCTGTTCCAGATTTCGGGCCATGTGAACACGCCCTGCGTGGTCGAGGAAGCGATGAGCATCCCGTTCCGCGAACTGATCGAGAAACATGCGGGCGGCATCCGTGGCGGGTGGGACAATCTGCTCGCGGTGATCCCCGGCGGATCGTCGGTGCCCTGCGTTCCTGCAAAGGACATGATGGACGTGCCGATGGACTTTGACGGCCTGAAGGGCGTCGGTTCCGGTCTGGGTACCGCGGCCGTCATCGTCATGGACAAGTCGACCGACATTGTTCGCGCGATTGCTCGCCTCAGCTATTTCTACAAGCATGAAAGCTGTGGCCAGTGCACGCCGTGCCGCGAAGGCACAGGCTGGATGTGGCGTGTGATGGAGCGCCTGCGCGAAGGCAATGCCGATATATCGGAAATCGACACTTTGTTCCAGGTGACCAAGCAGGTCGAAGGCCACACCATCTGCGCGCTGGGCGATGCGGCAGCCTGGCCGATCCAGGGGCTGATCAAGCATTTCCGCCCTGAACTGGAGCGCCGCATTGCGGAGCATGGTGGCATGCTGGAGGCGGCGGAATGAGACGGCACCTTGCTGCCATCATTGTTGCTGCGAGCGTCGCTGCGTCACCGTTGGCCGCACAATGGACGGGCACGCGCGCTGGACCGAGGCCCGCCAACGTACCAGACAGCAACTTGAACAAAGCTGATTTGTCGAGAGCGACGATGCGGTCGTTCGCCAAATGCGTCATCGGGGTGTCACGCCAGCGTGTCATCGATTATCTGGACACATTTCCGGGTTCGAAAGAGGCACTTGAACTGGCAAATGGCCTGTCCCGGGATGACTGCCTAGTTGCAGCAGAGCTGCGTTTCAGTGAAGAGCTTTTTCGATGGTCCTTATATGACGAGCTGTACAACAGCAATTTTCGTAACCACGACCTTGCTGCAATCGCAGATATCCCCGAAACCGATTTTGTCGGAATGACCAAAGGTCTGAACGCTGAACAATATCAAGTTGTCGCAATCTGGCAGCTAGGTGAATGTACTGTTCGCGCCGCACCAAAGGTCTCCCAGACACTTGTTTGGTCCCCAATCGGATCGGACAGTGAAGCAGCTGCAATTCAGGAAATTGTGCCAATTGTCAGCGGCTGCGTGAACAAGGATAACGAAATCAAATTTTCGAAAGCTGTGTTACGCGGCGTGATGGCGGAAGCACTTTACAAACTGGCTATGAAAGCGAATGGCGCGGCCACCGCACGGGGTAGCAACTAATGCCTAAAGTCACCGTAGACGGCCAAGAAATCGAAGTCCCGGCAGGCGCGACCGTCCTGCAGGCGTGCGAGCTGGCGGGTAAGGAAATTCCGCGCTTTTGCTATCATGAGCGGCTGTCGATCGCGGGCAATTGCCGCATGTGTCTGGTCGAGGTCGCGCCGGGGCCGCCCAAGCCGCAGGCGAGCTGTGCGCTGCCTGCGACCGAAGGCCAGATCATCCGCACCGACAGCGAAATGGTCAAAAAGGCGCGCGAAGGGGTGATGGAGTTTCTGCTCATCAACCACCCGCTCGATTGCCCGATCTGTGACCAGGGCGGCGAGTGCGATTTGCAGGACCAGAGCATCGCTTATGGTCGCGGTGCCTCGCGCTATGACGAGAACAAGCGCGCGGTGACCGAGAAATATATGGGCCCCATCGTCAATAAGGTGATGACCCGCTGCATCCAGTGCACCCGCTGCGTCCGTTTTGCCGAGGAAGTCGCCGGGATCGAGGAAATCGGCGCGATCTATCGCGGCGAGAATATGCAGATCACCAGCTATCTCGAACGCGCGGTGACAAGCGAGCTTTCGGGCAATGTCGTCGTTCTGTGCCCGGTCGGCGCGCTGACCAGCAAGCCCTATGCCTTCAACGCGCGCCCGTGGGAGTTGAAGAAA
>JADLBY010000018.1 GCA_020847445.1 Sphingomonadaceae bacterium
CGCAGGGCCATGTCGCCTATCCGCACCTCGCCGACAATCCGATCCCCCGGCTGGTCGCGATCCTTGCGCAGATCAAGGCGGTGGTGCTCGACAAAGGCACCGCATTTTTCCAGCCGAGCAATATCGAAATCACCGAATTGCACACCGGCAACCCGGCAACCAATGTGATACCGGCGCGGGCGATGGCGCGGCTTTCGATCCGCTTCAACGATCTGCATAGCGGCGAAAGCCTGGTCGAACTGATCGACGGCATTGTCGATCAGGGCGGCGGCACGCTGAAGGCGATGATCTCGGGCGAGGCCTTTCTGACACCGCCGGGCGAATTGAGCGAAGCTATGGCGTCGGTGGTCGAAGAGGTAACCGGCATCACCCCCGAAGCATCGACCACGGGCGGCACATCCGATGCGCGCTTCCTTTCCAGGCTCTGCCCGGTCGTTGAATTCGGGCTGTGCAATGCGACGATGCACAAGCTGGACGAAGCGGTCGCGATAGACGACCTTGATGCACTGGCGGAAATTTACCGGCGGGTGACGCTTCGACTACTGACGGCCTAGCGTTTCAACACAATATACAAGGCACCGTCGCCGCCGTGGCGCGGGTGCGCCTGTCGGACGGCGGCAATATGCGCCGCATGGCGCGACGCGCCCAACCAGTCCCGCACCACGGCGGCGATGGCACCTCTGCCCGATCCGCTCGTCCTGTCGTGCGCCCGCGCCTTGCCGGTGACCAGCAGCACGACGCGAAATTTCTGCCGGATTGCCTGTTCGAGCATATGGTCGAGCCGCGCATGCGCCCCGGCAAGGCCGTGCCCGTGCAGGTCGATGCTGATATCGGGAACCACCGTGCCCTTGTGAAAGCGGCGATCCCAGTGCGAATCAAGGTTGCTGTCGAGCGGCTTGGGAGCCGCTTCCTGTTTCCGCAGCGACGCGGACGCGGGCTTTGCCGTCACCGCCTTGCGGTGTTCCGGCGCCATGGCAGGTGGCGGTTCCACCGGATGCGCGTGCAGTATCACCTTCACCGGATGCAATGGCTTCACTGTCTCGACGACACGGTTCCACAGCGACCGCTCCTCCGGATGGAGGCGGCGGGCCATTATTCAGTCGGAATCAGGCGCGCAACGGCCGCCTTGGGCAGGAACAGCAGCGCACTGCCCCGCGCAGACATTCCGCCTGCAATCGCGCGGGCACGGTCGCCCGCACCCCAGAAACTGTCGAAACGGTTCGCCCCCCGGATTGCCCCGCCGGTATCCTGCGCCACCCAGACGCCATTGGGTTCGGCCCGATCGAGCGACAGCCAGACGGGCGCACCCAGCGGGACATATTTGGGATCGACCGCAACGCTTGCTTCGCCGACAACCGGATACCCCATCGCGCCGAGCGGCCCGGCACCTGTCAGCTCGCGGAAGAAAACAAAGCTCTTGTTTTCATTCATGATCTTTTTCCCCTCTTCGGGGTTTTCACGAAGATATTTGACGATCCCCTGCATCGATCCGTCGGTTATCAGCCCGCGATCCTTCATCAGCTTGCCGATCCCGGTATAGCCGCGGCCGTTCTGGCTTTCATACCCTATGCGCATCACCCCGCCATCGGGCAGCCGCAGACGGCCCGAGCCCTGGATCTGCAAAAAGAAAAACTCGACCGGATCCGCCGCCCAGGCAATCTCCAGCCCACGCCCGGCGAGCGATCCATCCACGATGGCGGCGCGCTCGTCATAGGGAATGAATTTCGTTCCCTGCACCTTGCCGCGGATGGACTTGCCTTTCAGATCATCCGAAAACTGCCCCAGATCGACATCGATCAGATCGGCCGGGCGTTTGTAGATTGCAACTTCATATCCCGGCTGTCGCGTGCGCGATCCGGCAATTTCGGGTTCAAAATAGCCGGTGACGAACGCCTTGCCCTCACCCACCTGCACGGCATCCATATAGGTCGCAAAAAAGGAAATGGCATCGCCGGTCCAGGTCTTCACCGCATCACATGCCGCCTGCCAGTCGCTGCCCTGTGTCAGCCCCGAACTGTCGGTGCGCTTGAGCAGTCCCGGGCAAGAGGTGCGGAACGCGGCGAGCGCGAGGCTGGTCTTGCGCGAATCGACGCTGAGGCTGCCAATCGCAGCCCCCCGGACGACGCCGGCGCTGGCCGCAGTCACAATCTCTCCCGTGGCAACCGCAGCGGCCAGCGGCGGCACCGGCGTCGAGGGCACGGGCTTTGCGGCGACATCGGGAACGGGAACGGTCGAGGGCGACGATGCCGCGCCCTTGGGAATGATTCCGCCCGAACAGGCAGAAAGCAGCAGGGTTGCGAGTATGAGCGCTGATACGGGGCTTTTCATGCCCCGAGGTGAATCAGACCGCGTCGGTTTCGTCAAGTTTCCAGTTGCGGTCGCCCGACTTCACATCGCGGAAGAAGGTCCAGATATCGTGGGTATCGACCGCGTCGGTCAGCGAACCGCCAATGATATTGCCATTGGCATCCTTGGTCAGCGCCGCGATATCGGCATCGAAACGCACCACGATGCGCGCCATCGGATGATCGTAGCTGGCGTCGATGATGCGCGCTTCCTCGATGCGGACAAGGCGGTTTTCCAGCACTTCGCCGCGTTCGGCGCGCTGGTCGACGGCATCGGAAAAGCTGTCATAGACATCATCGTCGCACAGAAAACGCAACCGTTCCTTGTCGCCTTTCCAGAATGCGTCGAGGATCATGCCATAGGCTGACTTCGCGCCTTCAAGGAACAGTGCGGGATCGAAGGTGCGATCGGCATTGCCAATTGCACGCAGGCCGCTTTGCGCGGCGCTATCGGCCAGCGGGCTGTCAATGACCGGCACCGATCCCGAAGCCTCGCGCTGCCCGACCGGCTGGTGCACCGTCGCGGGCTGACGTTCTTCGATCGCCGGGCGGGCCACAGGCTCCTGCTCATGGCCGGTGCGTTTGCCGAGAACCGAGTACAGGCGCAAACCCAGAAAGGCTGCGACCATTGCCAACAGGACTATTTCGACAGTTACCATAACGCACGCCTTACCATATCGGACACCGACAGATTAGCCCGAAAATCCAAAATCCGGGTTAACCCCACTTGAACGGCATGTAACCCGGCTACCCTGACGTCAACATAGGCATTTCCCCTGCCGGTTTCAAATGGCTTGGCGCAATTCTTTTATTGCAGTGCCCAAAGACAAACCTTGCAATAGCCTTAAGCATTGCCCTTTGCCCTGCCCCCTGCTAGGCGCGCAGCCGAATTGCGGCCATGAGGGATGGCCGAAAACCCGTAGGAAAGCACATCTCAATGGCCGAAGAAGGCAATATCGTTTCCGACACATTGATGGCAAATGGCGAAGACACCGCGCCCGCAGTCGGCATGCTCAGCCAGTATATCAAGGATCTGTCGGTCGAAAACCCCAATGCCCCGCACAGCTACGGGTGGGAAGGCCAGCCGCAGATCGACGTGCAGGTCAATATCGAGGTCAATCCGGTCAACGAAGAAGTCAACGAGGTCTGCCTCAAGCTTGGCGTCAAGGCTGAGGGCGAACAGGGCGTACATTTCAACGTCGAGCTTGAATATGCGACGCTGTTCGGCCTGCGCAACGTCGACGAAGGCTATGCGCACCAGTTCCTGTTTGGCGAAGCACCGCGCCTGATTTTCCCCTGTGCCCGCCGCATTGTGGCCGATGCGATCCGCGACGCAGGTTATCCGCCGCTGGTGCTCGATCCGATCGACTTCAACGGCCTTTACGTGCAGCAACTGGCGCAGGCACAGGCGACGGCTGAAGCACAGCCGGCCGGCGAAGCCTGATCATCCAGACAAGGTAATCCGGCGATGAGCCTGCTTCGGCACACCTCCACCATTGCCGGATTCACAATCATCAGCCGCATATTCGGCTTCGTCCGGGATATTCTGCTCGCCCGCGTGCTGGGTGCCGGACTGGCAGGCGATGCCTATCAGTTGGCTTTCACCCTGCCCAACACCTTTCGCAGGCTCTTTGCAGAGGGGGCCTTTTCGGTCGCTTTCGTGCCCATGTATTCGCGCAGGCTGGCGGGCGAAAATGGCGAGGAGGCTGCCGCCAGATTTGCCGACGATGTGCTGTCGGTCTTTGTCTGGATATTGCTGGCCTTTTCAGCCTTCGCCATGCTGATCATGCCGGGCATCGTCTGGTTGCTGGCGGGCGAATTCCAGTCGGTCCCGGGCAAGTTCGATCTCGCGGTATTCCTTAGCCGCGTGACTTTTCCCTATCTGTTTTTCATCAGCATCGTGGCGATGCTCACCGGGCTACTCAACGCCCGTTCCAGATTTGCGCCGGGTGCGATTGCCCCCATCCTGTTCAACATCGTGCTGATCGGCGGAATCGGTGCGGGCTATGTCTGGCGCGGCCACAGCGGCGACGATCGCTGGGTCGTCTATGCGCTCAGCATCGCGGTGTCGCTGTCGGGGCTTGTCCAGCTCGTCTATCTCTGGTGGGAAGTGCATCGGGCCGGACTGAAATTCCACCTCCAGATGCCCAAATTCACGCCCGAGGTGAAGCAACTGGGCATGGTGATCCTGCCAGCGACATTTGGCGCCGGAATTTACCAGATCAGCCAGTTCGTCGACACATTTTTTGCAACGCAGTTGCCGCAAGGGTCGCTGACCTTGCTCAAAATGGCCGACCGGTTGAACCAGATGCCGCTGGGTATCGTCGGTATCGCGCTGGGCACGGCCATCCTGCCGATGCTGTCGCGGCACATCCAGAGCAACGATTTGCAGCGCGCACAGGATTTGCAGGCGGACGCGTTCGAAATGGCGACCCTGCTCACCCTGCCTGCGGCAGCGGCGCTTGCCATATGCGCACCGGCATTCACCAACGCCTTCTTCGTCGGTGGCAAGTTCACCCTGGCCGACGGAGCGATCATGGCAAATATCACCGCTGCGCTGGTGGCAGGGCTTCCGGCCTATGTGATCGTCAAAATTCTCAATCCGGGATTTTTCGCCCGATCTGACACAAAAACGCCGGTCTACACCGCTCTGATCTCGCTGATCTTCAACATCATCCTCAACGTCTTCGTCGTTCGCCCCTGGGGCATAGTCGGGCTGGCCGGGGCGACCGCGGCCTCCGCCACGCTCAACTGCCTGCTGCTCTATTTTGTGCTGCACAGACGCGGATGGTTCCATTTCACCGGCGCGCTGGGCAATCGTGTTGCCCGGCAATTGCTTGCGACAGCCGCAATGTCGGCCTTGCTATGGTGGATGCTGGGCTGGATGATGCCCTATTTCTCCGACGATATTCTGACCCGCATCGCCGCACTTGCCATACTTGTCGGCGGCGGAATGGCGGTCTATTTCGCAGTCGGTTATATGGTCGGCGCGCTGGATCGCGAGCGGATCAACCGGCTGTTGCGGCGCAACCGCGCTGCGGCGAATTGACAACAAGGAAAGCACCCAAAACATGCGTGTCGTCTCCGGCATCCAGCCCACCGGCAACCTGCACCTCGGCAATTATCTGGGGGCTATCCGGAATTGGGTGAAGATGCAGGATCAGGGCGAATGCCTGTTCTTCCTTGCCGATCTGCACGCCATTTCGCAGCCGCATGTGCCCGCCGAGCTGACCGCGAACACCCGCGAGATGGCGGCCGCGCTGATCGCCTGCGGCATCGATACCGACAAGTCGGTGCTGTTCAACCAGACCCAGGTGCCCGCACACAGCCAGATGCAATGGCTTTTGAACGGCACCGCCCGCATGGGCTGGCTCAACCGCATGACGCAGTGGAAGGACAAGGCGGGCAAGAACCGCGAGGGTGCATCGGTTGCGCTGTTCACCTATCCGGTGCTGCAGGCGGCCGACGTGCTGCTCTATCAGGCGACGCATGTTCCGGTGGGCGAAGACCAGAAACAGCATCTGGAACTGGCGCGCGACATTGCGCAGAAGTTCAACAATGATTTCGGCAATGGCGAGGCGATCTTCACCTTGCCCGAGCCGATCATCCCGCCCGAAGCGGCGCGTATCATGTCACTGCGCGACGGCACCGCCAAGATGAGCAAGTCCGACCCGTCGGACATGAGCCGGATCAACCTGACCGACGATGCCGACACCATCATGCAGAAGATTCGCAAGGCCAAGACCGACCCCGAACCGCTGCCGAGCGAAAAGGACGGGCTGGCCGGGCGCCCCGAGGCCGAAAATCTGGTAGGCATCTATGCCGCGCTGGAAGGCAGCAACGTCGATAAGGTGCTGGCGCAATTTGGCGGCCAGGGATTTGGCACCTTTAAGCCTGCTCTGGGTGAATTGATGGTTTCCAGCCTGGCGCCGATTGCCGAGCGGTTCAACGCGTTGCGGCAGGATGTGGCGGCAATCGACGCCGCGCTGCGCAAAGGTGCGACAAAGGCGGGCGCACTGGCCGCGCCGACGCTTGACCGCACCTATGCGGCAATGGGGCTGCTGCGTTGATGCCAGTTTACATGTCCCGCAACTGAACGCCGGTTCGTTCAACAACAGTTCAGCGCATTTCAGATAGATATCGCCGCATGGCCGCCTATATTGGCGGCAACGGAGGTTGTTCGAACGATGCGTAAAGCGGTTTCCATTCTGGCTCCTGCGCTGTTGCTGACGCTGGCGGCCTGTGCGACGCCTTTCAAGGCCGATGTCTCACGTTTTCAGCAGATGCCTGCACCCCAGGGGCAGACATTCACGGTGAAGGCTGCCGACCCTGATAATGCCGGCGGCATCGAATTCGGCCAATATGCGGCGATGGTTTCGGCCGAAATGTCCAAGGCTGGCTATATCCCGGCACCTGCGGGCGGGGCAGCCGATCTGGTGGTCAAGCTCGACTATGGCGTCGATGAAGGCAAGGAACGCACGGTCGTCTATGATGACCCCTTTTACGATCCCTTCTGGGGCTATGGCCGTTACGGTTTCGGGCGGAGCTATTACCGCCCCTATATCGTGCGCACGCCGCGCGGCGCGCGCTATGTCTATGGCTGGCACGATCCGTTCCTGTTCGGACCCGGATGGGGCGGTGGTTATGACGTGCGCAGCTACACGGTCTATACCAGCGGCATCGACATGATGATCGAAAATGGCGCGACAGGTGAGCGTCTGTTCGAGGGCAAAGCAGAAGCCAAATCGCGCTCCAACCGGCTACCCTATCTGGTGCCCAACCTTGTCACCGCGATGTTCACCGGCTTCCCTGGCAATAGTGGTGAGACGGTTCGCATCTCTGTTGCCCCTGAAGAAAGCGGCAGGAAGAAATAGGCAAAGCTGCCTTGCGATCCAACAGGCCCCGCCCATCAACAGGCGGGGTTCTGTTTATCAGACACCGCAAGTCAGATCCGACTTGCCATAGCGCGCCCCTTCGGCCGTCGCCGCGCCGACACCGGCATACAGATCGGCGCTCGGGATGCTGCCATCCTTGCCAACCCGGTATCCCTTGGCGCGCAGAACCTCGATCACCCGGGCTGCCGGTTCGGCAAAATAGACCGATTGCGATTCATAATGCTGGCCGATGGCGGTGACCGTCAGCCCTTCATAGCTGCGCTGCAGCTTTTCATAGCTGCTCCGCCCTTCGACCGCGACCAGCGCCTTTGCCCGTGCTTCCTCGCTCGGATATTCCTTGTTTTCCAGTGCCTTGTAGTTCGCGCGAAGGCGCTCCCCCATGGCATTGAACAGCGAGTCGATTTCCGGGCCAAAGCTGCAGCTGTTGGGGTTGAAGGCCAGGGCAATGGGCTTGCCATTGGCAAGCGCGGCAATGCGCGCGCCTTCCGCGACATAGCCAACCCCGCCCTTCGCCAGTTTCACCTCGACAAAATCATTGGCGGTCAGGCCAAACAGGGTCAGCGTCGTGCCCGCCGCTACCCGGTCAATCAGCGTCGAGGCGGAGTCGGGTTGCGCCCAGATTTCGACCGCCTCGGTCGCGGTCCATTTCTTGTCGCCAAGCGGCTTGACGATTTCGGGGGGCTGGGATTCGGACAGGTTGGTCATTGCGACAAAACCCTTTCCCTCGGCCAGTTCCAGCCAGTCGCTGGTTCCGTCTTCGCCAAGTATCGCCTTGCCTGAAACGCCCTCCCCCCGTGCGAGCTTGCCGATTATGGTGCTACCCTGCGTTGTGGCCCGGTCGCGAATATTGGCCTGGGCGACCGCATAATAGGATTTGTCGGCTATCGTTTCGACCTGCTGTTCGGTTTTGCCGCCGACCCGATCCTCCAACCCCGACGCGCTGTCGTCGCGCAGGAAAATCAGATAATAGGCCAAAAGGAACAACAATAGGGCTGCACCGCCCCCCAGCAGCAGCCAGTTGGGTTTCCTCGCCCCGGATGGTCCCGCTCCGTCGTCAAAGGTCGCGGGTTGAGCCTCTGTCGGTGACGACGACGGTGGCGGCGCATAGGCCGCAGCCGACTGCGCATCCGGCACGGCAACCGGTCGGCCGGGCTGCACGGCTGCACCGCACTCCCCGCAATAGCGCGCGCCTTCGTTCAGCGTCGCTCCGCACTGGATGCAGAATTTGGACATGCGCTGGCCTCCCGATTCCCTGTCTTTCCATCGGGATAGCCGTTCAGCCGTCCCAAGGAAAGCAGGCAGGTCGGCGGGTTATGCCTCCAGCTGGCGCAGCAACGCGCGGACGTCATTGTCCATGTCGTTGTCCATCCGGCGCAGGTCTTCGACCAGACGAACGGCGTGGATCACCGTCGAGTGATCGCGACCGCCAAATTTGCGCCCGATTTCAGGATAGCTGCGCGGGGTCATCACCTTGGCCAGATACATCGCCACCTGACGCGGGCGAACGACCGCGCGGGCACGACGCTTCGACGACATTTCGCTGCGATCGATGCGATAATATTCACACACGGCTCGCTGGATTTCGTCAATGGTGATACGGCGGCGGCACGCGCTGAGGATGTCCTTCAGTTGCTCTTCCGCCAGTGTGCGCGTGATCGGCTTCCCGGTCAGTTGCGAATAGGCAATCAGCTTGTTCAGCCCGCCTTCGAGTTCGCGGACATTGCGGCTGATCGTGCGCGCGAGAAATTCGACCACATCCTCACCTACCTGTGTGTCGGGCATGTTGGCCAGTCGCTGGTTGAGGATCGAGCGGCGCAGTTCGAGATCGGCGGGCTGAATATCCGCCACCAGCCCCATCGACAGCCGCGAAAGGATGCGCTGGTCGACGCCATCCAGCGCCTGCGGCGCGCGATCGGCTGCGACCACGAGGCGCTTGCCCGCGCCGATGATGGCATCGACCGTGTGGAGGAATTCCTCCTGCGTCGAAACCTTGCCGATGATGAACTGGATATCGTCGATGAGGAGGACATCTACCGCGCGCAGGCGGGCCTTGAACTCCATCACTTCCTTCCGGCGCATGGCGGAGACAAACTCCATCATGAATTTTTCCGCCGACATATAAAGGATCTGCGCGGACGGATTCACTTCGGCATAGGCATGGCCGATCGCGTGCATCAGGTGGGTCTTGCCCTGCCCCGTCGCCGCCTGCAGATAAAGCGGGTTGAACAGCGGGCGCTCCGCCGCGGCAACACGCTCGGCAGCGCTCAAAGCCAGCGCATTTGTCTGTCCCTTGACGAAATTCGAAAAGGTCATGCGCGGGTCGAGCTGGCTGCGGACGGGCAGAGCCTCTGCGCTATGGATTGCGGCGGGGCGCTCGGCCAGGCCATTGCCCTGCAGCATCTCGACACGGGCGGCGCCCGGCTTCGTCCGGATTTTCAGCTGGCGCACGGCAGGATTGATGCTCGACCATGCCAGACGGATGCGATCGGCATAATGGTCCGAAACCCAGCTTGCCGAAAAGTCGGATGGCGTCAGCAGCTCGAGCGTTCCGGTCAGCTCGCAGAAATCGCCCAGGGCGATAGAGCGAATCCATTGTCCGTAAATCTGCGCACCGAGATCGCGGCGCAAACGCGACGCTACATTCTGCCAATCTGATTCAAAAGCGGAGCCCCCCATAGCATCTTGCTCCGACCGCACGACTTTCAGCGTCACTTAGCCACCCCTTTCACCCCACCAGAAACGGCCTTGTTTGTTTCGCACATGCCTATCCCGTCGGCTGACACAGGCCCACCGCTCTCCTGCGTCGTTGCACAGAAGCCCTTATTGCGTCATTCTCGATTGAGACAGGCACGAGGTTAATCGCACGCTGCTGGAAGGTGCTTCTTAGCCATGCCGGATTGAGTCGTTCAAGGGGCCGGTTGCAAAAAAAGTGAAATAATTCGCATTGACTCCGCCCAAGCGCTGTATTTGCGTCAGAATTTTTTTAACGCACTGATTTCAATGCATTTTCCTGCCGCTTGCCCCGGCGGCATTGGCCGAATCGCGGGAAAAGCTGGATTCGCTGCAGCGCACCATTTCGGGCAAAGAAAAGGCCCACCCGGTGACGGGCAGGCCGTTAACTTTGTTTACGTGCCGAAGGGCTGCGAAAGCCCTTCGAAAAGCCGAATCAGGCCAGCGCGGCGACACGCTTGGTAAGGCGGCTGAACTTGCGCGACGCCATATTCTTGTGCAGCACGCCCTTGGCAACACCGCGCGCCAGTTCGGGCTGGGCAGCCGTCAGCGCAGCAGCAGCAGCAGCCTTGTCGCCAGCTTCCAGTGCAGCTTCGACCTTTTTCACACAGGTGCGGATACGGCTCACGCGGTTGCCGTTAATCTCGTTGCGACGCGCGTTGCGACGGATACGCTTTTTTGCTTGCGGCGTATTGGCCATTTCAGTCCTCAAAAAATCAGATAGTTACGGGCATCCAGAACCGGAGAAAATTACCGACCGGACCCGATGAAGCGCCGCCCTTAGCCAGCCTTTGCAGATTCGTCAACCGCCAAATGCCGCGCTAACGCTGGCATTTCGGGCAGTAAAAGGTTGATCTGCCCGAATCGACGCGCCTCTGGACGATCGCACCGCAGCGGCAGACGAGGCCTTCACGGCCATAGACGAGCCAATCCTTGGCGAAATAGCCCAGCTCGCCATCGGGTGCGACAAAATCACGCAAGGTGGAACCGCCCGCCCTGATGGCGGCGGCCAGCACTTCCTTGATCGCTTGCACAAGTCTTTCGATGCGCGGCTTGCTGATCGCGGATGCGGGTGTGACCGGGGAAATCCCGGCCATATGCAGCGCCTCGCACACATAGATATTGCCCAGTCCTGCCACGACCGACTGGTTGAGCAGCAACGCCTTGATCGGTGCCTTTCGCCCCTTGAGCGCCAGGTGCAGCACTTTCGCGTCAAAGTCGTCGGCCAGCGGCTCCGGCCCCATCGCGACGAAATGCCGGAAGTGCGCCAGCTCGTCGCTGCGCACAATATCGAGCGAGCCGAACCGGCGATGGTCGTTGAGCGCGACCACCCTGCCCGCCCCGGTTTCGAGGATGAAATGGTCGTGCTTTCCGATTTCCGCCGGGTCGATCCGCCAGTGCCCCGACATGCCGAGGTGAAAGATCAGCACATCGTCGCGGTCGGTATGGATCAGCCCATATTTGGCCCGACGCCCCAGCCCCGTCACGCGGGCCCCCGTCAGTCTTTGTCGCAAGTCCACGGGCAACGGCCAGCGCAGATCGGCGCGGCGCGGTTCGGCACGGACGATCACCTCACCGTCGAGCACGGCGCGCAGGCCGGCAACAGTGGTTTCGACTTCGGGAAGCTCGGGCATCGCGCTGCGCTAGCGGACAATGGATGGGTCTGTCTATTTCCCAATCCTGAAGCTGTAGGGAATCTAGAGGAACACCTCGGTGTTGCTCACCTGTTGCCAGGCAATATCGGCATCCAGGCCGTTGACTTCCACGCCATAATCAGGGCCGTAAAAGCTGACCGCATGTTTGGCACCCGCCGCAATGCGACGGTAGATTTCGTCGCGATACTGGTCGGGGTTGATGATCGTCAGCGCCAGCCCGCCCTTTTGTTCGATCAGCGAGCGCCCGGTTGCAGGCACGCTTTTGACGAAGCCCGATATTTTCTGCTGGGCATTACTGATGGATCCGTCGAGCCTTGTTTTGACCCGCAGGCGGATGGCGGTGGTTCCGCCATCATCTTCATAGGCGGCGCTGCCGCCATCGTCATCGTCGTCAGAATCTTCGTCTTCGTCGTCGCGGGCTTTACCGGCAAGTTCGGGAAACTGGTCCTGCCAGTTGGCACGCGTAACCTCGACCAGTTCAAGCCGACCGGTAACCAGACTGAACCCGCCCTGCTTGGCCCGATCGATGGCATCGAGCAGCATCGCCTGCACCTCGCGCTTGCGCATCGCCTCCTCGCGCGAATCCGACACGATCTCGATATTGCGCACGGCCGAGTCGGCCTGCCGCTTCAATCCGATGACGGGCGGCGACGGCGGCTGGAATATGCCGACCGGCACATTCGCCATATTGTTGGAGATGCGTTGGGCGGTAACAACCACTTCCCCCATTCCGCCATCGCCATCCTGCGCGAGCAGCGGCGCGGCGAAAAGGGCGACAATGCTGGCAACGGCATAGGCTGAATTTTTCATGGCGGCCCTCACTTCGGCACGATGGTGTAGCGATAGGGAATATACAGAAAGACGTCGGTGCCGCTTACCTGCGACCAGAATATCTGGCCGTCGATTCCGGTCACCTGCACCGCATATTCCGGGCCGAATATCGTCGCCCGGCTGCGCGCATCCTCTGCCACCAGCTTGACGATGGCGTCGCGATACTGGTCGGGGTTGATGATCGTCAGCGTAAGCCCGCCGCTCTTGTCGATCGCACCGCGCCCGTTGCGCGGCAGCGCTTTGACGAAGGCGTCAATTCTCTGCATCGCGGAAACGGTCGATCCGGCCAGCCTGACCTTCGCCATAACGTCGACCTTGCTGGTATCGACACGGCCGGCCCATGCGAAAGGCAGTTCCTGATAGTTCGCTCCGGTCACGGGAACCAGTTCAAAACTGCCGGTGACCAGTTCGACACCGGCCCCGGCCGCACGGTCGATCGCCGCCAGCAGCATCGCGTGAATTTCCTTCTTTCGGGTGGCCTCGTCACGCGAGTCAGACGAAAAGGATAGCATCATGACCGCTGAATCGGCTTCGCGGCGCAGGCCGATAACGGGCCGGTTTTCCTGCGCATAACCGGCATTGATGCGATTGCCGGTGACGATCACCTCACCCAGTTGGGCCGATTTGGCATTCTGGGCGTAGGACGGAATGGTGGCGGTTGCCAGCAATGTGGCGGCCAGGATGCAGGCAAATTTCATAGGCGTCTCTCCCACGCCGAAACGTCTGCCATTTCAATCAGAAAGGCAAGCATCAACCTGCGCTGGCGGCATCGGCGGCGGTGCACCCCGGGCGACGCATTTTGCACCTTTCAACCTTTGCTCCCCATGCAACTATCGGCTAGGGCGCTTTCCATGACCGAAACCGTCTCCTTTGGCTATGAACAGGTTAGCCCCGAAGAAAAGACCCGGCGCGTGCGCGGCGTCTTTTCCAGCGTTGCCAGCAAATATGACATCATGAACGATGCCATGTCGGGCGGGATGCACCGGCTATGGAAGGATCAGTTCGTCCGCCGCGTGAAACCCCGCGCGGGCGAGGACATTCTCGACATGGCCGGCGGCACCGGCGACATCGCATTTCGCCTCGAACAGGCAGGCGCCAATGTCACGGTGAGCGACATCAATCCCGACATGCTCGCCGTCGGCATGGAACGCGCGGTCGAACGCGGCATAGACACGCTGGTATGGAGCGAGCAGAATGCCGAGACGCTGAGCTTCCCAGACCGCCATTTCGATGCCTACACCATCGCTTTCGGCATCCGGAACGTCACCGACATCCCGGCCGCGCTGCGCGAGGCATATCGGGTGCTGCGATATGGCGGGCGTTTCTACTGCCTCGAATTTTCAACCGTCGAATGGCCAGGGCTGTCCAAGGCCTATGACGTCTATTCGCACCATCTATTGCCGAAAATGGGTAAGGTGATTGCGGGCGACGAGGAAAGCTATCGCTACCTTGCCGAATCGATCCGCAAATTCCCCGACATGCCGACCTTCAAACGGATGATCGGAGAGGCCGGGTTCGTGCAGACCAAGGTCGAGCCGATCCTGGGCGGGCTGGTCGCGATCCACAGCGGCTGGAAGGCGTGACCCATATTGTTCCGTTCCTACTCCATCTCGTCACCCCCGCGAGGGCGGTGGGCCATGACCGATGCTGTAATGATCATCGGCAGGCGATGGATTCGCGCCTGCGCGGGCATGACGCGCATCCATAGTGAAACGTCCAACAGCCTATGACCCGTCCCGCAACCCATATTCTCCGCCTGCTCAGATGGGGCCGCATATTGGCGCGTCACGGCGCGTTGCGCGGGATCGAGAAGGATCGCAACACCCCGCCACAGGTGAAGCGGCTATGCCGGATTGCACGGCTGGGGACGATGCAGCCGAAGATCCCCGATTATGCCGGTGCCTTTCGCGAAATCGGCCCGGCCGCGATCAAGCTGGGGCAGACGCTCGCCACCCGCCCCGATCTGGTTGGCGAGGAAGCGGCGCACAATTTGCTGACCCTGCAGGATTCGCTGCCGCCCGAACGGTTCGAGCGGATTTATGAGGAAATCGATCACAGCCTGAACAAGCCTGCGGCCGAACTGTTCGAATATGTCGATCCCGAGCCGGTCGGGGCGGCGTCGATCGCGCAGGTCCACCGCGCCCGCACCAGCGAAGGCGCCGAAGTTGCGGTCAAGGTGCTGCGCCCCGGAATCCGCGAACAATTCGCCCGCGATATCGAAACCTATGAATGGGCGGCGGCGCATCTGGAGGCGCTGGGCGGCGAAGCGGCCCGCCTGCGTCCGCAACTCGTTATCGCCAATCTCAAGCGCTGGACGCTGCGCGAACTCGACCTGCGGCGCGAGGCGGCGTCTGCCTCCGAACTCAAGGAGGCAATGGCAGCAGTCGACGGCTATCACATCCCCGCAATCGACTGGGACCGCAGCTCGGGCCGCGTGCTCACGCTCGAATGGGTCGATGGCATCAAGATTTCGGATGTCGAGGCGCTGAAGGCCGCCGGGCATGACACCGGAAAGATTGCCGAACGGCTGGTGCTCACCTTTCTGCGCCAGGCGATTTCGGAAGGCTTTTTCCATGCCGACATGCATCAGGGCAATTTGTTCGTGCGCCCCGACGGCAGCATAGTCGCGATCGATTTCGGCATCATGGGCCGGATCGACAGGCAGGCACGGCTGTGGCTTGCCGAAATCCTTTACGGCCTGACCACCGGCAATTACCGCCGCGTCGCCGAAATCCATTTCGAGGCGCGCTATGTGCCCGATTACCACAATGTCGACGAATTCGCGACCGCGCTGCGTGCGGTGGGGGAACCGACACGCGGAAAGCCGGTGAGCGAATTGTCGGTCGGGCAGATGCTCGACAGCCTGTTCGCGATCACCCGAGATTTCGACATGCAGACCCAGCCGCACCTGCTGCTGCTGCAAAAGACGATGGTGATGGTCGAGGGCGTGGCGACAAGCCTGAACCCCGCAATCAACATGTGGGATGTTGCGGCACCCTATGTCGGCGAATGGATTCGCGGCGAACTGGGCCCCGAAGCGGCGATCGCCGATGCCATCCGCGCCCGCGGCAAAACACTCGCGCTGATCCCCGACCTCATCAAGCGGCTCGACGAGCAACTGCCACGCAAGGGCGGCGCCCCGCCTTCGCCGCCGCTGCCCGATATCGAGCTGATCTGGGAACGGCGCCGGGGCGGCAATGGCTGGCGCTATACGGCCATCGCCCTGATTGCCGCCATGGCTGGCGCGGCAGCCATGTGGGCGCTAGGATAAGGCGTGGAACCAAAACGCATCCTCCTGATCGTCGGCGGTGGCATTGCGGCCTATAAGGCGTGCGAGCTGGTGCGTACCATCCGCAAGGCGGGGCATCAGGTGCGCTGTGTGCTGACCAGGGGTGGCGCGCAGTTCGTGACGCCGCTGACGCTCGGCGCGCTGTCCGAAGACAAGGTCTATACCGATCTGTTCGACCTCAAGGACGAGGCCGAAATGGGGCATATCCAGCTTTCGCGCCAGGCCGATCTGGTCGTCGTCTGTCCGGCGACCGCCGACCTGCTGGCGAAGATGCACGCCGGGATTGCCGACGATCTTGCAACCACGCTTCTCCTCGCCACCGACAAGCCGGTGCTGGCGGTGCCCGCGATGAATGTGCGCATGTGGCAACATCCGGCCACCCAGCGCAACATTACTGCCCTGCGCGGCGATGGCATTCATGTGCTCGATCCCGATAGCGGTGAAATGGCATGCGGCGAATATGGCCCGGGCCGCCTGCCCGAGGTCGAGCGCATTTTTGCCGAAATCAGCCACCTGCTGGCGACGGCGGCACCCGTCATGATCGCACAGCCCGACTTTGCCGATCCGGCGCACCGCCCACTTTACGGCAAGCGCGTGCTGATCACGGCGGGGCCGACGCATGAACCGATCGATCCGGTGCGTTATATCGCCAACCGTTCGTCGGGGCGGCAGGGCTTTGCGATTGCGCAGGCGGCGGCCGAATTGGGTGCCGAAGTGACGCTGGTGGCCGGCCCCGTGCATCTGGCGACACCGCCGGGGGTGATCCGCATCGACGTCGAAAGCGCGCGCGAAATGCTCGCCGAAGTCGAAAAGGCGCTTCCCGCCGACATTGCCATCATGGTGGCCGCTGTCGCCGATTGGCGCGCAGCCGACGTAGAAGGGCAGAAGATCAAGAAGGACGGCAAATCCGTTCCCCCGCTCGCCCTGGCCGAAAACCCCGACATATTGGCGACACTGGGCAAGCACAGCAACCGCCCCGCGCTGCTGATCGGCTTTGCCGCCGAAACCGAAAAAGTCGTCGAACATGCACAGGCCAAGTTGAAGAAAAAAGGCTGCGACTGGATTGTCGCCAATGATGTCTCGGGTGACGTGATGGGCGGCGCGAACAATGCCGTGCATATCGTCACCAAAGATGGCGTCGAAAGCCTTGCCGATGCACCCAAGGACGTGATTGCCCGCAAATTGATGGAGAAAGTGGCAGATGCCGTCGGACAAGGTTGAAATCAGGGTCAAGCGGCTGAACAATGGCGCGGGGCTGCCCTTGCCGGTCTATGCCAGCGCCGGTGCGGCGGGCATGGATATTTGTGCGGCAGAGGCGTTCACGCTGAAGCCCGGAAAGCGCGCGGCCGTGCCGACAGGCTTCGCCTTTGCCATCCCGCACGGCTATGAAATTCAGGTGCGCCCGCGATCGGGCCTCGCGCTCAAGCATGGCATAACCTGCCTCAATACCCCCGGCACGATCGACTGCGACTATCGCGGTGAAGTGAAGGTGATCCTCGCCAATCTCGGTGAGGAGGATGTCAGCTTTGAACGGGGTGACCGGATCGCGCAACTGGTGGTTGCCGAGGCACCGCAGGCAAAGGTGCGCGAGGTCGACACGCTCGACGACACCGCGCGCGGTGCGGGCGGGTTCGGCTCGACCGGGCTATGACGCTCAGCGATGAACAACTCGATCGCTATGCCCGCCATATCGTCCTTCGCGATATTGGCGGACCCGGACAGGCCCGGCTGCTCGACAGCCATGTGCTGCTGATCGGAGCGGGTGGCATCGGTTGCCCGGCCATGCAATATCTGGCGGCGGCGGGCGTGGGCACGATAAGCGCGGTTGACGACGATGCCGTGTCGCTTTCGAACCTGCAACGGCAGGTACTGTTCGGCGATGCGCAGATCGGACAAGCCAAGGTTGAGGCCGCAAAGGCGGCCGTCGCCAGACTGAACCCGGATGTCATATTTAATGCAATAAACGAACGAATTACCGCCGATAGTTCAGCTACGTTATTGGATAAGGTCGACGTCGTTATCGATGGCAGCGACAATTTCGCGACCCGCCTGACCGTCAACGACCTGTGCCTCGCCGCGCGGGTGCCGCTGGTCAGCGCGGCTATCGGCCAGTTCCACGGCCAGATCGGCACCTTCACCGGCTGGCAGGCGAACGCGCCCTGCTATCGCTGCTTTGTGGGCGACGCCCACGACCCCGACGACTGCGACGATTGCGCGACGCAGGGCGTGCTCGGCGCGATGTGCGGGCTGATGGGCAGCTTCGCCGCGATGGAGGCGATCCGCATGCTCACCGGCTTTGGCGATAACGCAAAGGGCAAACTGCACATCGTCGACGGCCTCAAACCCGCAATGCGCACCATCAATCTGCCGAAAGATTCGGACTGCCGCAGTTGCCGCAACAATAATTAGGGACTGTCCCTAATTAAATCTCTGCATTGAGCAGTTCGTCGACCCAGGCGGGCACCAGTTCGCTTGCCGGGCCGTGGCGCGCCTCGTCGAACCAGCGGCTGCCCTGCGACGGTTCAAGATTGAGTTCGAGCGTACGGACACCATTCATCCGCGCCTCGCGCACAAAGCCCGCAGCGGGGTAAACCGCGCCCGACGTGCCGATGCTGACAAACAGGTCGGCACGGTTGAGCGCATGATAGATCCTGTCCATATCATAGGGCATTTCGCCAAACCAGACGATGTCGGGTCGCAATCGCCCGCTGACGCCGCATTCGGGGCAGGCTGGCCGGTCAAGCAGCGCCCCGCGCCAGGCGGGTTTGCCATCGCAGGCGAGGCACCAGGCGGTCAGATGCGTTCCGTGCATGTGGATCAGCCGTTCGGCCCCGGCGCGTTCGTGCAGGTCGTCGACATTCTGGGTAACGATTGTCAGATCGCGTCCGCCCCCATGCCATGCACGATCAAGCCGGGCGAGTGCATGGTGCGCGGCATTGGGCTCTTTGGTCTGGATCGCCGCGCGGCGCATGTCGTAAAAGCGCAGCACCAGATCGGGATCGCGGGCGAATGCCTCGGGCGTCGCGACATCCTCCACCCGGTGCTGCTCCCATAGCCCGCCGCTATCGCGAAAGGTGTCTATTCCGCTTTCGGCGCTGATCCCCGCGCCGGTCAGGATGACGATATTCTTCATTCTTCTCCCCGCCTCGAACCGGCCATCAGCCCGACCTTGTTTCAGGCACCATTTCGCCGCATAGGGCAATAGTCTCGGCTGACACATGGATGCTGAAACAGGTTCAGCATGACGGGGTTGTTTGATGACTGCAATTGGTATCATCGGAAGCAAGGGGCGCATGGGCCAGGCGCTGGTTTCCGCGACCGCCGAAGCGGGGCTGGCGCACGCGGGCGGTGTCGACAAGGGCGATGATCTGGCCGCACTGGCCGCCGCCGCCGATGTGCTTGTCGATTTCTCCTCCCCCCATGCACTTGAAGGCAATCTGGCCGCCTGTATTGCGGCGGGCAAACCGGTCGTCATCGGCACCACCGGGCTTGAAGAGCGCCATCACTGGCTGATCGACGATGCCGCGCAGGACATTGCGGTGCTGCAGACGGGCAACACATCGCTGGGCGTCACCATGCTGGCGGCGCTGGTGCGCGAGGCCGCATCGCGGCTTGGCCCCGACTGGGATATCGAGATTGTCGAGATGCACCACCGGATGAAGGTGGACGCGCCCTCGGGCACCGCGCTGCTTCTGGGAGAAGCTGCAGCAGCAGGGCGCCACATCGATCTCGCCCAATCGAGCGAGCGCGGACGCGACGGAATCACCGGTGCGCGCAAACAGGGTGCGATCGGCTTTGCCAGCCTGCGTGGCGGCACCGTTGCTGGCGATCACAGCGTGATATTGGCGGGAAATGAGGAAAGCATCACCCTTTCGCACCGCGCCGAAAGCCGGATGATATTTGCGCGCGGTGCAGTGAAGGCCGCGCTTTGGCTGACGGGGCAGAAGCCCAGCCGCTACACCATGCCCGACATGCTCGGCCTTTAGGGCCTAGCTGCCGCGCTTTACCAGATGCACCGGCACGCGACGCAGGGTTAGTGGTTCCCCGGCGATGCGGTTGAGCACATTCTGGACGAGCAGGTCGCCTGCCTGCTGGAAATCCGGTTCGATAGTGGTCAGCGGTGGCGAGGAATAATTGCCCGCGCGGATCCCGTCAAAACCGATCACCGAAACCTGTTCCGGCACCGAAATTCCGCTTTCGGAAAGAGCCCGCAGCACACCGAGCGCCGTCAGGTCGCAAGCCGCAAAAATGGCGTCGAAGCGCTGGCCCGACTGCAACAGCGATCGAACCGCCTCGACGCCCTGCTCCTCGCGCGAAAGCCCCTCATCAACGTCGATGGCAGGCGGAACAATGTCCGACTTGTTCAGTTCCTCGGCAAAGCCGGCATAGCGTTCACCAAACTGGCGCTGCTGTGAGGCGCGGGCACCGATGAACACCGGATGCCGACGCCCGGCGTCGAGCAGGTATCGCGCAGCAATTCTGCCGCCGCCTTCATTCTCGCTGCGCACCCAGCGCAAATCGTCGTCGGGTGCGCCCCAGCATACCCAGGCTTTTTCGGGGCGATCCAGACCACGGAAATAGGCCCAGGCTTCGGGATTTTGCGTCGTGCCGATGACAATCATTCCGTCGGCCTGCCGCGCATCATCATATTGGCCGAAAAAATTCGTCGGGCTGTCCTGAAAGGAAACCAGCAGATTATAGCCCCGGGCGGCAGCTGCCGCAGCGACGCTGCCGAGCAGCGAGAAATAGAAGGGGTTCGTCTCGGTCGCGCTTTCGCCTGCCCGGCCGATGAGAACCACGGCCAGCGTCATCGTCTCTCCACGGCGCAGGCGGGTCGCGTTCTGGTTGATCACATAGCCCAGTTCCTGCGCGGCCTCCAGCACCCTCGCCCGGGTTTCATCGCTGACCTTGGGGCTGCCGTTCAGCGCACGCGAAACCGTCGGCTGGGTCACCCCTGCCCGTTGCGCGACATCAAATGCGGTTACCCTGAAGGCCATTCAAACTCCCCTGCTGCCCGCCTCATACACGCGCGGCAGCATTTACAGCAACTGCTTGCTCTCAATCGCCTTGCTATTAACAGGAAGCGAGAAGAACATCCCATCCTCCCCCACGACGATCACGCCCCGAAAGCGCTTTGGTGCATCGCCGAGAAAAGCCGGATTAAAGAATCGCGACGGCACCGGCGGAACGACATGGGTAAGCACCAATTGCCTGACGCCCGCCTTGTTCGCGCTTTCTGCGGCATCTTCGGGGGAGGCATGGTAATTGAGAATGTCGCGCGTCAACTGGGCGGTATTCCTGATCCCCCGCGCATCCAGCGCATTGGTAATCTTGCCGACCAGCTTTGGCTGCAACGCCTCGTGCAGCAACAGATCAGCGCCTTTGGCTGCGGTTTCAAGGGTTGCCGATTTCGCAGTGTCGCCGCTGACAACCACCGAACGGCCCTTATAGTCGAAGCGATAGCCGACGGCGGGCGAAACAGGATGATGGTCGACGCGAAAGGCCGTCACTTTCAGACCATCGGCTTCGAAAACCACCGCTTCGTCGCCTTTCAGATCGAACGGAACAGCGGCAGCCCCGGCCCCCGATGGCGGCGCCAGGGCGTCGCCATGGTGCGCGGTGCGATAACTGTTGTCCTGCGCGTAGGCCATGTTGAAGCCCGCTATGACAGCCTCGACCCCCTTGGGTCCGTGCACCGGAAGGGGCGAGGTGGCGGCGCTACCCGTCCAGCGCAGCAGCATCATTGGCCCCAGTCCGTCCATATGGTCCGAATGGAAATGCGTGAGGAACAGGCCATCGATCTTTCCGTTGGGGATTCCCATCAGCGCGATGTTGCGCGCACCCCCCTCACCCGCATCGACGACGAAAATCCGTTTGCCAGCAATGATCAGCGTGCAGGCCCCTGCCCGATCTGCGTTGGGCAGCGGCGATCCGGTACCGCACATGCCGACATGCAGGCCATCCGGCAGGGTGGCGGTTACATCGCGCCCGATCCTGCCATCCACCGCGCGGGCGAAAAGCCAGGTGCCGATTTCGGCCTGATAGTGCCGCACGCCCGCCACCGTGATGCCCGCAACCAGTATCGCTGCAATTCCCCATTTGACCCGCTTCTTCATGGCATCCCCCTCCAACCCGACGGACTTACGACAACTGCCTGCCACCATCAACTTGTTACAAATTGTGGCAATATTGCCGCGGTTAGCAAAGATTTTACGCTGTTACATCTAACCGATTGCGACCTTTGCACTGTCCGGTTACAGCTATGGGCTGTGCAGAAGCACCAGAAATAACAACAAAAGGATGGTTGACCATCCCCGCTCCCAAGGAATGCGCCGATCCCCGGCACCAATGTGATGATCAAGTGGAGAGTATGAATATGAAGTTCGCACAAACCGCAGTGCGCGTTGCACTGCTGTCTTCGATTAGCATTGCCTCAATCGGGCTGGCATCGGCCGCCCAGGCACAGGACGAAAACGTCGAGGCGACCGACACTGCGGCCGCCGAGGAAGAGGTCGCTTTCGACGAAATCATCGTTACCGCGACGCGCCGTGACCAGGCTGCGCAGGACATTCCCTTGGCCGTCAGCGTTGTCGCTGGCGAGCAACTCGCCAATGCCGGTGTCGTCGACATCCGCGGCATCCAACAGCTGGCGCCTTCGCTGAAAACCACCACCGGCCAGTCGGCTGCAACCGGCGCGGTCCTGACCATCCGCGGCATCGGCACCGCAGGCGACAATCCGGGCTTTGAACCCGCGGTCGGCGTCTTCATCGACGGTGTATTCCGTGCGCGTGCAGGCGTCGCGCTGGCGGAACTGCCGCCGATTGAGCGCGTCGAAGTTCTGCGCGGTCCGCAGGGCACGCTGTTCGGCCGCAATACGTCGGCAGGCGCCCTCAACATCACCACGACCAAGCCGAAGTTCGAACTGGGTGGCTATGCCGAATTGAGCTATGGCAATCTGGACGAAATCGAAGTCAAGGCTGGCGTAACCGGCCCGGTTTCGGAACTGGTCGCGCTGCGCCTCGACGGCGGCTATCACAAGCGTGACGGCTATATCAAACTCGCCAACGAGGACGGCCGCGTCAACAACGTCAACCGCTGGTTCGCCCGCGGACAGGCCTATTTCGAAAATGACGATGTCAATTTCCGTCTGATCGCCGACGTTGCGAAAACCAACGAAGATTGCTGCGGCGCGCTGAACACCGGCAGCGGCTTTTCGATCTTTCCGACCATGGACGCGTCGACCAACTCGGCTATCGCCTTCATCGCGAGCAACGCGATCGAAGCGCTGTCGGCCAACCCGCTTGCTGGCGGTGCGGCGGGCCGTGACGGCATTGTCCGTCCGTTCGACGCCAAGGGCCGGGTCATGGCCACGACCCCCGGTCGCGGTCTGACCGAAAAGGTCGACGAATGGGGTCTTTCGGGTGAACTGAACTGGGATTTCGGCGGTGCCACGCTGACCTCGATCACTGCCTATCGCGACTGGAAGGCCAAGCGCGACCAGGACATCGACTTTTCGGGCCTCGATCGCGCCTATCGCGACGACTACCGCACCACGATGAAGGATTTCACGCAGGAACTGCGCCTGCAGGGTTCGGCATTTGACGACAAGGTCGACTGGCTGATCGGCGGCTTCTACATGAAAGAGAAGCTGACGCTGACCGACACCATCCGCTTTGGCACACAGGCAGACCAGTATACCGATGCTGTCATCAACGGTCTGACCCGCTCGACGGCACTGCCGACCGGTCTGCAGCTTTATGGCACCCTGGGCGCTGGCGTCCCGCTGTTCGGCCAGGTTGCGCTGGCAACCAACCCCACACTGGCCGCCGCAGCGGCCGGAAACCCGGCGCTGCTCGCGCTGTTCACCAGCCCGCTGCCGCGCACCCCCGCCGGTGCTGGCCAGCTGGCCGACAAATATCGTGTCGACACCGATGCAATCGCACTGTTCACGCACAACATCATCAACATCAGCGACAATCTTTCGCTGACGCTGGGTCTGCGCTACAATTATGAAAAGAAGAAGATCGACACCGATCTGAACGCGGCTTCGCCGACCTGTTCATTCTTCCAGAACCCCGCCACCCTGCCCTATCGTCAGGCGCTGCAGGCCTCCGGCCTGTTCGGCGGTGCATATCTGCTGGGTTGCAACCCGGCGATCAATAGCGAGTTCAACGGCACCCGTTCGGACAAGCGCAGCGAGAGCGAATTCACCGGCACGGCCCGCCTTGCCTATAAGGTGAATGACGATGTGTTGCTGTTCGGTGGCTATGATCGCGGTTACAAATCGGGCGGTTACAATCTCGACCGCGCCGGTTTTGACTCGGTTCTGCTTGGCGGCAACGGCGCACAGCTCACCGACCTCGAATTCGGCAATGAATCGGTCGACGCCTTCGAAGTCGGCGTGAAAACCAACTTCACCCGCGAATTCCAGTTCAACGCTTCGCTCTTCTATTCGAAGTTCAAGAACTACCAGTCGAACCGTTTCCTCGGCAACAATTTCGTCGTGCTCAACTATGACAAGCTGGTTTCGCAGGGCATCGAGCTGGAAAGCATCATCCGCCCGCATCCCGACTTCATCATCAACATGGGCTATACCTATCTTGATGCCAAGGTCACTGACCCGGCAGCAGGAAGCGACAATGGGGCCCAGGCATCGAACCAGCCCAAGCATGCCATCACCGGTGGCATCACCTGGACGCCGCAGCTGAGCGACGGCGTCAATGGCCTGATCCACGCCGACTGGCGCTATAACAGCGACCATTATCCGGTAAATGATCCGCTGGGCCGCCGTTTCACCGGCAATGATGGCTATGGCATTGTCAACCTGCGTGCAGGCGTGAACTTTGCCGACGGCAAATATAGCGTTGAAGGCTATGTCGAAAACCTCTTCAACACCTATTACAACATCACCGCCTTCCCGATTCCGGAACAGGGCAACAGCTTTGCGGTTTATCCCGCACCGCCGCGTTTCTACGGCGTAAAGCTGGGCGTGAAGTTCTAAGCCGCCTTGCGGCGAACGCGGCCCCGATTGCCGGGGCCGCCAGATACAGCCAATCGAGGGGCCCCTGCCAAAAGCGGGGGCCCCATGTTTTTGGGCATTGTCACAAAACCGTCACCAACATGACTTACCCGCCCCGGTGACACTGACCGAAAGGGGTTATCATGGGTTCGTTCAAATCAATCGCTGTCCTGACCACCGCCACTGTCGCGCTCGCCGCATGCGGGGGGCAGTCGTCGGGCGATGCACGCGATTTCGTGCGCGTCGTGGGGTCGTCGACGGTTTATCCGTTCGCCACCACCGTGGCCGAAAGCGTTGCGAAATCGGCCGGCGTGAAGTCGCCCGTCGTCGAATCGACCGGCACTGGCGCGGGCATGAAGCTGTTCTGCGCGGGCGTCGGTGCAAAGCATCCGGACGTCGAAAATGCGTCGCGCCGCATCAAGAAGTCCGAATATGAAGAATGCGCCAAAAATGGCGTGAAGGATATCGTCGAGATCCAGATCGGCCTTGACGGGATCGCCTTTGCCAGCGCCAGAGACGGCATTTCGGTGCCGCTAACCGTGGTCGACGTCTACAAGGCACTCGCTGCCACACCCTTTGGCAAGCCCAATATGGCCAAGACCTGGAAGGATGTGAATCCGGCGCTGCCCGCAACACCCATCAGCATTTATGGCCCGCCGTCGACCTCGGGCACGCGCGACGCACTTGCCGAACTGATCCTGACCAAGGGCTGTGAAAGCGATCCGGCGATGAAGGCGCTGAAAGACAGCAACAAGGATGCGCACAAAAAGATCTGCACGACCGTCCGCACCGATGGTGTCTATGTCGAACAGGGCGAGAATGACAATCTGATCGTTCAGAAGATCGCCGAGAACAGGAATGCCGTCGGCATATTCGGTTTCTCCTTCCTCGAAGAGAATATGGACAAGCTGAAGGGCCTGACCATGGACGGGATCGCGCCGAGCTACCAGACCGTTTCCGACTTTTCCTATCCGGGCGCCCGCCCGCTATATATCTATGTGAAGGCTGCGCATCTGAAGGCGATCAAGGGCCTGAAGGCGTTTGTCGAAGGCTTTGTCCCCATGTGGGGCAAGGACGGCGTGTTGCAGGGCAAGGGCATGGTCGTGGCACCGGACGATGTTCGTGCAGCCAATGCCGAAGTCGTCAGGACCATGAAGCTGATGGACGCTTCGCAGCTAAAGTGAGCACGCGACCTTGTTTGGCATTGTCCTGATAACCATTATCCTTGCCCTTTCTGTCGCCGGCTGGGCGTCAGCAAGGGCCAAGGCGCGCCGGTTGTACAGCGGGCGGGGTTCGCTCCATTCGCTGCCATCGCATCATGGCTGGCACATGGCGTTGTGGATCGCCATCCCCGCGCTGGCAGGGCTCGCCTTATGGTCGGTTGTCCAGCCGGGGCTGATCCATCAAGCGATCATGGCTTCGCCCGAGGCCGCTACGCTGCCGACCATGGATCTTGAGCGCGACACGCTGTTGAGCGAAGCCTATCAGCTTGCCGCCGATCCCGACACGCCGGTGTTCAATGAAGCGGCGCGCCCTTTCGCCCCGATCATCGCCGCGGCTACCGCCAAATATCAAATGATCGGTGCGATCGTGGCTTTGCTGCTGGCATTTACCGGTGGCGCCTTTGCCTTCACGCGGATCAAGGCAGCCTATCCGGCGCGCACAAGGCTGGAACAGGCGGTGATGCTGGCGCTGCTCGGCTCGTCGCTGATCGCAATTCTGACGACCTTCGGCATTATCGGTTCGCTGCTATTCGAAGCCGGGCGGTTCTTTGCCATCATATCCCCGATAGATTTTCTCACAGGCCTCGCATGGGATCCGCAATCCACAACCGGCCCTGATGCTGCAAAGAGTTTCGGCGCTATTCCGCTGTTCTGGGGGACGCTGTTCATCGGGGCCGTGATTGCAATGATTGTCGCCATTCCGCTGGGTCTGATGAGTGCAATCTACCTGACCCAATATGCCAGCCAGAAGATGCGCGCCTGGATAAAGCCGTTGCTTGAAATCCTGGCAGGCATTCCGACCGTCGTTTACGGCTATTTCGCCGCGCTTACCGTCGCCCCGAAAGTGCGCGATTTTGCAGCGGCGATCGGCATGGAAAACCCCTCGACCGAAAGCGCGCTTGCAGCCGGTCTGGTGATGGGAATCATGATCATTCCCTTCGTCTCCTCGATGGCAGACGACAGTATCGCCGCGGTTCCGCAATCGATGCGCGATGGCTCGCTGGCCATGGGGGCTACCCCTTCAGAAACGATCAAGAAGGTGTTGATCCCTGCGGCACTTCCCGGAATCGTTGCCGGTGTCATGCTGGCGATCAGCCGCGCGATCGGGGAAACCATGATCGTCGTGATGGCGGCGGGCGCCGCCGCCAATCTGTCGGCAAACCCCTTCGACAGCATGACGACCGTAACCTATCAGATCGTCAAACTGCTTACCGGCGACCAGGAATTTGACAGCGCAAAGACGCTGTCGGCCTTTGCGCTGGGCCTTGTGCTTTTTGTCGTCACACTTGTTCTCAACATCATCGCGCTGCGCGTCGTGAAGCGCTTCAGGGAAGCATATGAGTAACTGGCAAGACCCTGTCATGGCGAAACGGCTTGCGAGACGTTACGCCGCCGAACGGCGCTTCCGGCTGATCGGGCTGGGCGCGATCGCCGTGTCGCTCGCCTTTCTGGCCTATTTGCTGGTCACTATGCTGGCAAGCGGGCTGTCCGGAATCGACCTCGATTTCCTGTCCGGATCGGATTCGACCGAAGCGGCAACCGCGGGCATCTGGGGCGCCTTCAAAGGTTCGCTGCTGACCATGCTGGTAACGCTGGTCCTGTCCTTCCCGATGGGCGTGCTGGCGGCAATTTATCTGGAGGAATTCGCACCCAAATCGCGCTGGGTCGAGTGGATTGAGGTTTCGATCAACAATCTGGCGGCGGTGCCATCGATCATTTTCGGCCTGTTGGGCCTCGCCGTTTTCATCAACATATTGCATATGCCCCGATCGTCAGCGGTTGTGGGCGGCATGACCCTGGCCCTGATGACAATGCCGGTCCTCGTCATTTCGGGCCGCAATGCGATCAAGGCGGTGCCGCCGTCCATCCGCGATGCCGCGCTGGCCATCGGGGCAAGCAGGGTGCAGACGGTGTTCGGCCATGTCCTTCCGCTGGCGCTGCCCGGCATATTGACCGGAACGATCATCGGCATGGCACGCGCCCTGGGTGAAACGGCCCCGCTGCTGATGATCGGAATGCGGGCCTTTGTTTCGACACCGGCACAGGGCGTGACCGATCCGACAACCGTATTGCCCATGCAGATTTTCCTGTGGTCCGATGAAATCGATCAGGCATTTGTCCGGAATACGTCTGCGGCCATTCTGGTGCTGCTCGCATTCCTGCTCGCCATGAATGGCCTCGCCATTTACCTGCGAAACAAGTTTGAAACCCGTTGGTAGAAACATGACCGAAACACTGAAAATTGCCGCACGAAACGTGAATGTCTTTTATGGCGAGAAGCAGGCCATCACCGACGTTTCCGTCGATATTGCCACGGAAAATGTGACCGCGTTCATCGGCCCTTCCGGTTGCGGCAAATCAACCTTTTTGCGCACGCTGAACCGGATGAACGACACCATCCCCTCCTGCCGGGTAACGGGGACGATCGAACTGGACGGCCAGGATATCTACGGAAGCGATATGGACGTCGTGCAGTTGCGCGCTCGCGTCGGCATGGTCTTTCAGAAGCCGAATCCATTCCCAAAATCGATATATGAAAATGTCGCTTATGGCCCCCGGATACATGGTCTGGCTCCGACACGGGCAGATATGGACGCGATCGTGGAAAAATCGCTGCGCCGCGCGGGGCTTTGGGAAGAGGTGAAAGACCGCCTGGCAGAGGCAGGAACGGCACTGTCCGGCGGCCAGCAACAGCGATTGTGCATTGCCCGTGCGATCGCGGTAAGCCCGGAAGTGATCCTGATGGACGAACCCTGTTCCGCGCTCGATCCGATCGCAACGGCGCGCATCGAAGAACTGATCGACGAACTCAAGGGCCGCTATGCGATCGTCATCGTAACCCATTCGATGCAGCAGGCAGCCCGTGTTTCCCAGAAAACTGCCTTTTTCCACCTTGGGCAGATTGTCGAATATGACGATACATCGACCATATTCACCAATCCGCGCGAGGTGAGAACCAAGGACTATATTACCGGCCGATACGGTTAAGGAGCCGACAATGTCCGAACATACAGTAAAAGCCTTTGACACCGATATCGGCCAGCTTCGCGGGTTGATCGCCGAAATGGGCGGCCTGGCCGAAGTGGCGATTGCCGACGCCATCGACGCGCTTGTTCGCCACGACACCGAAAAGGCGCGTCTGGTCGTCGCCAATGATGCCCGGCTGGATGCGCTTGAGGCCGAGGTGGACCGGTTCGCGATCCGCATCATCGCGCTGCGTGCGCCGATGGCCGACGACCTGCGCGACGTCATCGCCGCGCTCAAGATTTCAGGCGTCATCGAACGCATTGGCGACTATGCAAAGAATATCGCCAAGCGGGTATCCGAAATGGAACGGATCAAGAAGTTCGAGCCACTGACGCTTATTCCGGCAATGGCCGAGATCGCCCAGTCGATGGTGCGCGACGTGCTGAATGCCTATGGATCGCGCGATTCGATCCTGGCGGTGCAGGTGATCGAGCGCGACGAAAAGGTCGACAATTTCTACAACAGCATATTCCGCAACCTTGTCGCGCATATGATGGAGAACCCGTCGACCATCAGCAGCGCGGCACAATTGCTGTTCGTTGCCCGCAATCTGGAACGGATCGGCGATCATGCGACCAATGTGGCCGAAATGGTCTATTTCGCGGCAACCGGTCTGTATCTGTCGGAACGCGAACAGGCCGAAAAGGGAGAGTCGGCGGGATGAAAGCTGCAGTCCTTATCGTCGAGGATGATCCGGCCATCGCCGAACTGCTCACCTGGACCTTTTCCAACGACACCTATGAAGTCCGCCAGACCGGGGACGGTGAAGAGGCACTGATCATGGTGCAGGAACAGTTGCCCGACCTTATCATATTGGACTGGATGGTCGAGAATATCTCCGGCATCGAAATCTGCCGACAATTGCGCAAGCAGAGCGAAACGGCCGCCATTCCGATCGTGATGCTCACGGCGCGCGGCGAAGAAGATGATCGCATACGTGGCCTGAAAACCGGAGCCGACGATTATGTGACGAAGCCTTTCAGCCCGCGAGAGTTGCTTGCCCGTGTCGAAGCGGTGCTTCGGCGGAGCAGGCCGTCGGTCACCGGTAATGTCATGCTGTTCGCGGATCTGGAACTCGATCCGGTATCATATAAGGTCAGGCGCAATGGTGAGCCGGTCCATCTCGGGCCGACCGAATTCCGTTTGCTCAAACATTTTCTCGGGCGTCCGAACCGGGTTCTCTCGCGCGATCAACTGCTCGATGCGGTCTGGGGTCTCGACAGCAATGTCGACCTGCGAACCGTCGATGTCCATATCCGGCGGCTGCGCAAGGCGATCAACCTTCCCGGCACGCAGGATCTGATCAGGACCGTACGATCAGCCGGCTATGCCCTGGAGAATATGGCGGACTGAGCTGCGTTCGCTCAACCTAGGCGACTTTTCGCAGGTCCAGCTTTTCGACAAGCAGCTCCGCGCCATTCTGGCCGTCACCGCCAGATATTTCAAGCTCCAGCATTTGCGCCTCACAGTTTGCGGGAACGGCGAGTATTTTCGATCGTGTGCCGCGCGTCAGCTGCATTCGTCCAATAATCGTCCACCGGGTTTCATTAAGACAGTGCAGCGCAAGTTCGCTGGATGCCCCAGCTCCACCAGAAAAAGTGGCGGTAGTCGCTTCCAGCGCATACTGACCGCCTGACAGGAACAAGAGTTTACGCGCGACCGCTCCGCGCTCTCCGCTCAACGCAATTGCCGATATGCCGGGTCTACCAGTCGATTCAGACTGATAGACTGCCGCCTCGACCGAAGCGTCATTCGCAAATGACCAACTAAGCGGTGCCCAGAGCGGATCGGTCGATGCCGACGTGATGTCGATCGACTGCAACATCTTGGGCGGGGCACCGTGCAAGCCGAGATAGAAGCTTCTTGCAGCGCCCCATTTGCTTGCCCGTGCCAATTGGGTCAGCATGGAGGCAGCAATCAAACGAGAGTTGGGACTTTTCGTCAACACGCCGCTTGCCGACAACATTTGCGCAATGCGTTCCGGACTGCGACTGGTATCCACTGCGAGGGCCAGCGCCCCTTCCAGCCATGGCGGGTTCGTTCTTACCAGCTTAATGAAGTCCTGAGTGAATTGGGGAATTTCCATCGCTGCGACCAGTCTCGGAAGCAATTGCTGTTCCAGATCGGAATTGGTGCGTAGAGCAATATCATAATTTTTTAGAATCGCGGGTACATCCCCGCGAACACCAGATAGTTCGATATACAGCATGTTGGTCAGTTCATCGCGCCGTGACAGTTGGCGAGATGCAGCGAGAAATCGTTCGGCCTGATCGAACTTCTTCTCTGACATGGCCGTCGATGCCAACACCCCGAAGGCCATTGGGGTCAGCAATTGATGCCGCAACGCAGTATAAGCTTTGGCATTCGCAACTTTGCGGGTTTCGGGCGCAGCAAGGCCGCGCGCAGCCACCTGGGCCAGCGCCCTTGGCTCGCCTGCATCCAGCATCAAGGCCAAGTCGGGATTCCGAACTCGGGCAATCCCGACCACTGCATCTACAGCCGCAAAATAGGCCAGACCGAATGTCGCGATCGTCAACGCAAACATCCTGAGCAATCGACGACCATCCAGCCCCTGTCCCGAACCGGAATGTCTGGACTTTGCCATTCTCGAACGCATCGAATACTCAGCCTTTTGGTTCGGGATCAGGCGCCCCTGACCGCGCGGTCAATTGTTGTTTTGCATCGCTATGATCAACGGCGTGGTCAACAGCGGGACGACCTGCAGCGCATCGCGGAACAGGCGTCGGGCCTGGGAATCGCCAACAACGACAACGTCGTTGGCAAAAACTTCCGGATCGGCATAGTTGCCGCGACGAATGGCCTTCAGATTGTAAAGCGCTGCAAGCTGCTGGCCCTTCACGGTCCGGAAAATCACAACGTCGTTAAGCTTGGCGAATTCAGCCGTGCCTTCGGCCGTCGCCACTGCACGCATCAGCGTCATCTTGCCGATGACGGGATAGAGGCCCGGCTTTTTCACCTGTCCATCAACGGTAATGACCTGACTGACGGTTTCCTTCAGGTTCACCGTGACTTGCGGATCGCGCACATAGCGCGAACGAAGCCGCGCCTCGATTTCGGCCTCGATTTCGGCAGGCGTCTTGCCTGCCGCTTCGATGATGCCAGCCAGCGGGAAGGAAATCCGTCCGCTGGCGTCGGTCTGCACTTCCTTTTGGTTCAATTCTTCAATGCCGAAAACGTCGATGGTCAGCTTGTCGAACGCACCGATCAGATAGGGGCGCGATTCCGATAGCAGGTCCGTACGGTCGGGTGCGGGCATTTCGCTGCCTTGCATGACGGTAATATTGGGATCACCCCCGAGTGCGCTCGGCCCGGCACAACCGGCAAGAATCATCAGCATTGCAAGAGGGAGCGCGATTTTCTTCATAATTCCAATATTCCAGCAACTGTTTGAACGCCTGCTATACGATGGCGACTTCCGGTTCCAGCCCGATTTTCTGCCCGCAGTGCCGATTAGGACATTTCACAACCCTTAACGCGTGCTTTAGTATGAATTTAAGGCCTTCGGCGCTAAGGTGCGGGAATGAATGACAAACCCGCCGTCCTGATCATCTTCGGCACGCGCCCGGAAGCAATCAAGCTGTTTCCGGTGGTGCATGCCCTGCGCGAGCGAGCCGACGTCAAGGTCCGGATACTGGTGACGGGACAGCATCGGCATATGCTCGACCAGGTGCTGGAAATCGGTGAAATCAGCCCCGATCACGATCTCAACGTCATGGCACCCGACCAGACGCTTGACGGCCTTACCGCCAGGTTATTGACCGGAATCGGCGAAGTCATCGACTTGGAAAAGCCTGCACGGGTGATTGTTCAGGGCGATACGGCGACCGCCATGGCGGGGGCTCTGGCCGCCTATTATCGCAAGATTCCGGTCAGCCATGTCGAAGCCGGGCTGCGCAGCCATGACATCTACCAGCCATGGCCCGAAGAAGTGAACCGCAAGATCATCGGCACAATCGCCGACCAGCATTTTGCCCCGACCGAGGTTTCCGCCGCCGCGCTGCGCGCCGAAGCGGTGCCCGACAAGGGCATTTTCATCACCGGCAATACGGTGATCGATGCGCTGCACTGGGTGACGGCAAAGATCGAGGGCAATCCCGCGCTGGCGTCGGGCCTGGCGCAATTTGAAGCCCGTTTCGCCGGCAAGCGGATCATCGGCGTCACCACCCACCGCCGCGAGAATTTTGGCGAGGGCATGGAAAATATTGCCTCGGCACTTGGCGAAATCGCATCGCGCGATGACGTTGCGATCCTCTTTCCGGTGCACCTCAATCCGAATGTCCGCAAGGTCATGGACGCCAGACTGGGATCATATGCCAATATCGCGATGATCGAGCCGCTCGACTATCCGCATTTTGCCCATTTGCTCGCCATCAGCCACATCATGCTGACCGATAGCGGCGGGGTGCAGGAAGAAGCGCCCGCACTCGGCAAGCCGGTGCTGGTGATGCGCGACACCACCGAGCGCCCCGAAGGCGTCACCGCCGGAACCGCAAAGCTTGTCGGCACCGACCGGGACAGGATAGTTTCCGAAATCTTCACGCTTCTCGACGATGAAGCAGCCTATTCAACCATGGCGCGCGCGCATAATCCCTTCGGGGATGGTGAAGCGGCCATTCGTATAGCAGGACTGGTAGCCGATGCTTGTCGATAAGAAACCCGATGTCTGCGTCATGGGGCTGGGCTATATCGGCCTGCCGACCGCTGCCGTAATTGCCCGTTCGGGATGCCGCGTGCTGGGTGTGGATGTGCACCAGCATGTCGTCGACACGATCAACCGTGGCGAAATCCATATCGAGGAAGTCGATCTGGATGGCCTGGTGCAGGGTGTGGTGCAACGAAAATTGCTGCGTGCCTCCACCATGGTCGAGCCGTCCGATGTTTTCGTGATCGCCGTGCCGACGCCATTTGACGAAAATCATGCGCCGGACATCAGCTATGTCCTTTCGGCCGCAACCAGCATCGCCGCCGCGCTGAAGGCGGGCGATACGGTGATCGTCGAATCAACCTCGCCCGTCGGCACCACCGACCGGGTGAAGGATCTGATCGCGCAATTGCGGCCCGATCTGAAAGTCCCCGGCGTCACGAATGAAACCCCCGATATCGCAATCGCTTACTGCCCGGAACGCGTCCTTCCGGGCAAGATCCTGGAAGAGCTGATTTCGAACGACCGTTCGATCGGCGGGATTACCCCGCGCTGCGCGCGCAAGGCGCTGAGCTTTTACAAGCGGTTCGTACGCGGCGAATGCGTCACCACCGATGCCCGCTCGGCGGAGATGACCAAGCTGGTCGAAAATGCCTTTCGCGACGTCAACATCGCCTTTGCCAACGAACTGTCGATCGTTGCAGACCAGATGGGGCTCGATGTGTGGGAGGTCATCCGCCTCGCCAACCGGCACCCGCGCGTCAACATCCTGCAGCCCGGCCCTGGCGTCGGCGGCCATTGCATCGCGGTCGATCCCTGGTTCATCGTCCATGGCGCGCCGGAACACACGCCGCTGATCCGCACCGCACGCGAAGTGAATGACGGCAAGGTCGATCATGTCATTGCCCGAGCCACGGCGCTGATCGAAGCCAATCCCGGAACAAGTGTCGGGCTGCTCGGCCTCGCCTTCAAGGCAAATATCGACGATTTCCGCGAAAGCCCGGCGCGGAAGGTCGCTGCTGCGCTGGCCCATAGATTTGGCGCGCGCATCAAGGTGGTCGAACCCTATGCCGCAACGTTGCCACGGGAATTTGACGGCAGTGGCGCGGAACTGACCGACATCGACAGCGCGCTGCTCGACTGCGATATTCTGATTCCGCTTGTCGACCATGATGCCTTCAAAGCGATCCCGCTGGCAGAGCGTGGCGCAAAGCTGGTATATGACACGCGCGGTATCTGGCCCGACCAGAAGTCGGCTGCCGGAGAGGCACGCCAACTGCGCCTCGCGAGCTGACGGCCATGCCGTCGGCCATAATCGTCACAGGCGCAGCCGGGTTCATCGGCTATCACGTCGCGCGCAGGCTCATCGAACGCGGCGAGCATGTCGTGGGCATCGATTGCATCAACGCATATTACGACCCGCAGCTCAAACTGGATCGCCTTGCCGAACTGGAACGGCTGGGCGGCGACTTCCGTTTCAGCCGGACCGACTTTGCCGATGCCGACGCGCTGGAAGGATTGGCGGCGGCACTGGATTTCGACCGCATCATCCATCTCGGCGCCCAGCCGGGAGTCCGCTACAGCCTCGAAAATCCGCGCGCCTATGTGCAGTCAAACCTGGTCGGCCATCTCAACATCCTCGAATTGGCGCGGCACACGCAGACACGGCATCTGGTCTATGCGTCGTCATCATCGGTCTATGGGCAGAACGGCAAAATCCCGTTCAGCACCGGCGACCGCGTCGACCACCCGGTTTCGCTTTAGGCGGCAACGAACAAGTCGGATGAGCTTATCAGCGAGAGCTATGCGCATCTGTACCGTATTCCGATGACCGGCCTCCGGTTCTTCACGGTATATGGCCCCTGGGGGCGGCCTGACATGGCCCCCTGGCTGTTTACCGAGGCGGTTCTGCGGGGTGATCCGATCAAGGTGTTCAACCATGGCCGGATGCGCCGCGATTTCACCTATATCGACGATATCGTCAGTGGCGTCATCGCCGCGCTTGACCGACCTCCGGCGGACAACGGCCAGATCAAGCCGGGGGGCAGCGTCGGTCCGCATGCCCTTTACAATATCGGCAACAACCAGTCCGAAGAACTTGGCCGCTTCATCGAGGTCGTGGAAAAGGCCTGCGGGCGAACGGCCGAAAAAATCATGCTGCCGATGCAGGCAGGCGACGTGCCTGCAACCTATGCAGACATTGACGAGATCGCCCGCGATCTGGGCTATCAGCCGACCACGCCCATTGACACCGGCATCCCGGCTTTTGTCGAATGGTATCGCGCTTACAAAGGCGTTTGAGGCGCTTGCCGCTCGCGGCATGAGCGCCTAAACGCAGCCAGTTCATCAATAGCCGGAAAGCAGAAAATGAAAATCGCAATGATCGGTTCGGGCTATGTCGGCCTTGTGTCGGGGGCCTGCTTTGCCGATTTCGGGCATGATGTGGTCTGCGTCGACAAGGACCAGAACAAGATCGACCGGCTGAACGCCAACGTCATGCCGATCTACGAACCGGGCCTTGACGCGCTGGTCAAAAGCAATGTCGATGCAGGCCGCCTCAGCTTTTCGACCGACCTTCCCGGCGCGGTTGCAGGCTGCGATGCGGTATTCATCGCCGTTGGCACGCCGTCGCGACGCGGAGATGGCCATGCCGATCTGAGCTATGTCTATGCTGCTGCGGATGAAATTGGCCGGGCCATCGCGCCAAAGACCGTCGTCGTCACCAAATCGACGGTGCCGGTCGGAACCGGCGACGAAGTCGAACGCATCATCCGCGAAGCGCGCCCCGACCTGGAGTTTGAAGTCGTCTCCAATCCGGAGTTCCTGCGCGAAGGCGCGGCAATAGGTGATTTCAAGCGTCCGGACCGGATTGTTGTCGGCACCGATGTTGAATGGGCCCGGGAAGCGATGCGCGCGATTTACCGTCCGCTGTTCCTGAACGAATCGCCGATCCTGTTCACCAGCCGCCGCTCGTCGGAACTGATCAAATATGCCGCCAACGCCTTTCTGGCGACCAAGATCACCTTCATCAACGAAATGGCGGATCTGTGCGAAAAACTGGGCGCCAATGTTCAGGATGTCTCACGCGGCATCGGGCTGGACAATCGCATCGGCGGAAAGTTTCTGCACGCAGGGCCGGGCTATGGCGGCAGCTGCTTTCCCAAGGACACATTGGCGCTGCTCAAGACCGCGCAGGATAATGATACGCCGGTGCGGATCGTGGAGGCGGTCGTGCAGGCCAACGACCTCAGGAAGCGCGCAATGGGGCGCAAGATTATCAATGCGCTGGGTGGCGATGCCCGCGGCATGAAGGTCGCGCTGTTCGGACTGACGTTCAAGCCCAATACCGACGATATGCGCGACGCCCCGTCGATCGCCATCGTCCAGACGCTGATCGACGCGGGTGCCGAGGTGCACGCCCATGATCCGGAAGGGATGGAAGAAGCGGCAAAGATCCTGCCCGAAGTGAAGATGGCCGACAGCGCCTACGCCGCGGCCGAGGGCGCCGATGCCGTAGCCATCGTCACCGAATGGGATGCCTATCGCGCACTTGACCTTGCCAAGTTGAACGCGGTGATGAAGGGCGATGTGTTGGTCGACCTGCGCAACATCTATCGTCCGGAAGAAGGGGCCCGGGCCGGCTTCGACTATTACAGCGTTGGCCGCTGATGCAAAAGCGCAGCTTGCCTCTGGCCAAGCCATAAATGCTTGCGATGTGCGGCGCATTCGCCAAATGAGCCTGCCATGTCCCGCAACCTGACCCATCTGGAACGGCTGGAAGCCGAAGCAATCCACATCATGCGCGAAGTGGTTGCCGAGGCCGACAGGCCGGTTATGCTGTACAGCATCGGCAAGGATAGCGCCGTGATGCTGCACCTTGCCAAAAAGGCATTTTATCCCGCCCCCCCACCCTTCCCGCTGCTGCATGTCGACACGACCTGGAAGTTTCGCGACATGTACGCCTTGCGCGAAAAATCCGCCGCCGATGCGGGCATGGAACTGCTGGTCTGGAAGAATCCGGAAGCTGTAGACAAGGGCATCAATCCCTTCGATCACGGACCGCTGCATACCGATATGTGGAAAACCGAAGGGCTGAAACAGGCGCTCGACCATTATGGTTTCGACGTGGCCTTTGGCGGCGCGCGGCGCGACGAAGAAAAGAGCCGCGCAAAGGAACGCATATTCTCGTTCCGCAATGCAAGCCATGGCTGGGATCCGAAAAACCAGCGCCCCGAACTGTGGAATCTCTATAATGCCCGCAAGAAAAAGGGCGAGAGCATCCGCGTCTTTCCTATCTCTAACTGGACCGAACTCGATATCTGGCAATATATCCACCTGAACAGCATTCCGATCGTGCCGCTCTATTTTTCGGCCCCGCGCCCGACCGTGGAGCGCGATGGCCTGCTGATCATGGTCGACGATGACCGCTTTCCGTTGAAGCCCGGCGAGCAGCCGGTCGAGCGCTCGATCCGCTTCCGCACTTTGGGCTGCTATCCCTTGACCGGCGCGGTTGAAAGCGAAGCCGCGACGTTGACCGAGGTTATCCAGGAAATGCTGTTGACCACCACCAGCGAACGCCAGGGCAGAATCATCGACAAGGATGGCGGCGACGCTTCGATGGAAAAGAAGAAGCAGGAGGGCTATTTCTGATGACCCGCCCTGTTTACGAAACCGATGCCCTGATTGCCGATGACATCGAGGCCTATCTCGATCAGCACCAGCACAAGTCGATGCTGCGGTTCATCACCTGCGGCAGCGTCGACGACGGCAAATCAACGCTGATCGGCCGGCTGCTTTATGACAGCAAGATGATATTCGAAGATCAGCTTGCCGCGCTGGAAAATGACAGCAGGCGGGTGGGCACTCAGGGGCAGGATATCGATTTCGCCCTGCTGGTCGACGGGCTTGCGGCAGAACGCGAGCAAGGCATCACCATCGATGTCGCCTATCGCTTTTTCGCCACCGAAAAGCGCAAGTTCATCGTGGCCGATTGCCCGGGGCATGAACAATATACCCGCAATATGGTCACCGGTGCGTCGACGGCCGACCTGGCCGTCATCCTGATCGACGCGCGCAAGGGCGTATTGCCGCAGACGCGCCGCCACAGCTATCTGTGCCATCTGCTGGGCATCCGCAACATCCTGCTCGCCGTGAACAAGATGGATCTGGTCGACTATGACCAGACTATTTTCGATTCCATCGTGCAGGACTATGCGGCTTTTGCCGCCAGCATCGGCATCGACGCCTTTACGCCAATTCCGATTTCGGGGTATAAAGGCGACAATATCACTGCGGCGTCGCCCCACATGCCCTGGTATCAGGGCCAACCACTGATCGAATATCTCGAAACCGTCGCCATCGACAATGATACCGATCAGGCAAGGCCATTCCGCCTGCCGGTGCAGTGGGTGAACCGCCCCAATCTCGATTTTCGCGGCTTTGCCGGGCAGATCGCCAGCGGATCGGTGAAGCCGGGTGATATGGTTCGGGTGCTGCCCTCGGGCAAGACAAGCACGGTCACGCGCCTGGTGACCTTTGACGGCGATCTGGATGAGGCCGTCGCCGGCCAGTCGGTGACGCTCTGTCTGTCCGACGAAATCGACTGCTCGCGCGGCAATGTCATTGCGGCAGCCGACAGCCCGCCCCAGGCCGCGGACCAGTTCGAAGCGCATTTGGTGTGGATGGCCGACGAGCCGCTGATCCCCGGACGCGCCTATTGGCTGAAACTGGGCACGCAGATCGTGTCCGCGACGGTTCAGCAACCCAAATATCAGGTGAACATCACCACGATGGAGCATCTTGCGGCAAAAACGCTCGATCTCAACGCGATCGGTGTCGCGGTGGTGACCGCGGACCGCCAACTGGTGTTTGAATCCTATGCCCAGAACCGCACGCTTGGCGGCTTCATCCTCATCGACAAAATGTCGAACGCAACCGTTGCGGCAGGGATGCTCAACTTCTCGCTGCGACGGGCGGAAAATATCCACTGGCAGGCCATCGACATCAGCCGCGAAGCCCACGCGCGCCAGAAGGGGCAGGAACCGAAACTGCTCTGGTTCACCGGGCTTTCGGGATCGGGCAAATCAACCATCGCCAATCTGGTCGAGAAAAAGCTGCACGCGCTAGGCAAGCACAGCTTCCTGCTGGATGGCGACAATGTCCGGCATGGCCTGAACAAGGATCTGGGCTTTACCGATGCCGACCGCATCGAAAATATCCGCCGCATCGGCGAAGTGGCGAAACTGATGACCGATGCGGGACTGATCGTCCTGACGGCATTCATTTCACCCTTCCGCGCCGAACGCGAATTGGTGCGCGCAATGTTGCCTGAGGGTGAGTTTGTCGAAATTTTTGTCGACACCCCGCTGGAGGTTGCCGAAACCCGCGATGTGAAGGGCCTTTACAAAAAGGCGCGCGCTGGCGCGCTCAAGAATTTTACCGGTATCGACAGCCCGTATGAATCGCCCGAGGCTCCGGATATCTGGATCGACACCACCCAAACCACAGCGGAAGCCGCCGCCGAATTGATTGTCGAGCGCATATTGGGAATCTGGAGCCCGGACCTGTGACCGATGCCGAACTTGCCTATGAACTCGCCCATGAAGCAGGACGGCAGTTGCTGGCCCTGCAGCAGACGGGCAGACTTGCGGGCAAGGAACTGGGCAAGGAGGGGGACCGGAGCGCGAACGACTTCCTTATGGACATGCTGCGCAGGCACCGCCCCGACGACGCCATTCTCTGCGAAGAGGAAAAGGACAATCCCGACCGCCTTGGCCGGAATCGCGTCTGGGTAGTTGACCCGCTCGACGGAACCCGCGAATTTGGCGAGGGGCGCAGCGACTGGGCTGTCCATGTCGCGCTTGCCATTGACGGCGAGGCGGTGATCGGCGCGGTCGCGCTGCCCGGCCTAGGCCTCACCCTGTCGTCGCAAAACCCGTTGCCGCCACGCCCGTCGAACCAACCGCTCAAAATGGTGGTCAGTCGCACACGACCCGCCGCAGAGGCGGTCAAGGTCGCCGGTGCATTGGCCGCCGAGCTGCTACCCATGGGCTCGGCCGGCGCCAAGGCGATGGCGGTGGTGCGCGGCGAGGCCGACATCTACCTGCACACTGGCGGGCAATATGAATGGGATAATTGCGCCCCCGCCGCCGTGGCATTGGCAGCGGGCCTGCATGTCAGCCGCGTCGATGGTTCCCCGATGCGCTACAACAATGCCGACCCCTATCTTCCGGACCTGCTTGTCTGCCGCAAAGAGCTTGCGGACGCCGTGTTCGCCGCGCTTTAGAGACCCAGTACCAGCTTGGCCATGATGTTGCGCTGAATCTCGTTCGAGCCGCCGTAGATCGAGGCGGCGCGTCCGTTGAAATAGCGCGCGGTCGCGGTCAGCGCGCTTTCGGGGCCGACAAAACCCGCATTGCTTCCCGCCTGCCGCGCTTCAAACTGATAGGGTGCGGCATATATGCCCGCCACATCGACGCCAAGTTCCTGGATTCTTTGCTGGCACTCTGTTCCCTGCACCTTGAGCATCGACGATGCCGGGCCGGGGTCGCGCCCTTTGCCGATCGCCGCCAACACCATGTCTTCAACGGCATGGATTGTGCGCACCTGCGAATCGAGTTCGGCAAAACGGCGGCGGATCGCCGGATCGTCCAACAGCTCCGCCTGCTTCGCCGCGGCACGCACCTCGGCAAGCGCCTCTACCAGCCCGGCGGCATAGGCCGCGGAGCGTTCATATTCGAGCAGCGTCTTGGCAACCGTCCAGCCCCTGCCCTCTTCGCCCAGCCGGTTTACCTTGGGAACGCGGACATTGTCGAAAAACACCTGATTGAAATCATGGTCGCCCGCGATCGAATAGATCGGCTGCACGCTGATCCCCGTAATGTCCATTTCCATCAGCAAAAAGGTGATCCCCTCTTGCGGCCTGCCATCGCGGCTGGTCCGGACGAGGCAGAACATATGGTTGGCGACATGCGCGTGCGTCGTCCAGATTTTCGACCCGTTGAGAATATAATCGTCGCCATCGCTGTCGGCGCGAAGCTGAAGCCCGGCCAGGTCCGAGCCCGCCTGCGGTTCGCTATAGCCCTGACACCAATAATGTTCGCCTGCGAGCAGCTTCGGCAGATAATAGGCTTTTTGCGCCTCGCTGCCATATTTCATGATGACCGGCGCGACCATTTTGAGGCCCATGGGCGAAAGATTTGGCGCGCCTGCCCGGGCACATTCGGATGCGAAGATATATCGCTGCGCCTCGTTCCAGCCGGTCCCGCCATGTTCTACCGGCCAGTTTGGGGCAACCCAGCCCTTGCGCAGCAGGATCGCCTGCCAGGCAAGATTATACGCCTTTTCGACGAACACGCTGGTCGCCCGCTTATGTGCCTGGCGCAATTCGGGCGGCAGGTTGTCTGCAAGCCAGTTGCGAACTTCGGTGCGAAAAGCGGCCAGATCGATCTGGATATCGTCCATCGTCAATTCACCTGCCGCTCATAGCCTTCCCAATAGGGCGCACGCAAATCCTTGCGCAAAATCTTGCCCGATGGATTGCGCGGCAAGGCGTCGATAATGTCCACAGACTTGGGCACCTTATAGGGCGCGATCCGTTCGCGAGCCCATGCGATCACGCTGTCCGGATCGATGCTGGCACCGGGCTTGGGCACACAGACCGCTTTTACGGCCTCCCCCCATTTGGGGTCAGGAATGCCGACAACAGCCACTTCGAGCACATCGGGATGGCCATAAATCGCGCTTTCGACCTCGGCGGGATACACATTCTCGCCACCTGAAATGATCAGATCCTTCACCCGGTCGTGGATATAGAGATAGCCGTCATCGTCCAAATAGCCCGCATCACCGGTCTTCACCCAGCCGTCGCCCGTCATCGTCTTTTCGGTCGCTTCCTGCAGGTTCCAGTAACCAATCATGTTGTTTGACGAACGGGTCCAGATTTCCCCCACTTCGCCGGTCGGAACGTCCTTGCCCGCCGCGTCGACAACCTTGATCTCGACGCCGGGCAGCGGCTTTCCGGCGCTGCGCATGCGGGGATTGCCATTGGGATCATGGTCTTCGGGCGGCAACATGCAGATCGTGCCGGTCGTTTCCGTCATCCCGTAATTCTGGATGAAGTCGCATTTGAACATCTGGATGCACTGGCGCAGCAGTTCGAGCGGGATCGGCGCTGCCCCGTAAAGAATATATTTGAGGCGGCTGAAATCGACGGTCGCGCAGCGCGGATGCTGCAAAAGGATATGAAGCGCCGCCGGAACGATGAATAGCCGTGTCACCCCGCCGGTTTCCACCGAATCGAAAAAGCCGTCCGGTGTGAATTCGGCGAGAATATAGGATGGAAGCCCCGCCGCGACCGACATGATCCCCAGGCCCGTTCCGCCGATATGCGCGCATGGCATGGCGACTAGAACGACTTCGTCATCATCCCATTTGGTATAGGCAAGGTCGGTTCCGGCCGAATGTTTGCGCAGCGCAAACAGGTTCCGGTTCGACAGCACCGCGCCCTGGGGGTTGCCGGTCGTGCCCGAGGTCTAAAGCTGGAGCACGGCGTCATCGCTGGTCGAAGGTTCAAACGGCGCGCGAGCGGTATTGTCGACCAGCGCGCGCGCTTCGGGATCGGTTATCACTTCCTCGACCAGGGGCAGCAGCCCTTCCATCGATGCCGGTGCGGATTCGAACCCTCGCCCCAGAAACAGGATCTTCGCCTTGGTATCGTTGATGATATAGGCCCATTCGGGTGGTGCCAGACGCCAGCCGACCGGCACCATGACGATTCCCGCGCGCGCTGCGCCGTAGAAAAGCGTGAAATATATGTCGCTGTTCTTGCCGATCCAGGCGATCCGGTCACCCTTTTTAAGGCCCCTGGCGAGCAGAGCCGTGGCTACACGGGCCGTGCGCTCCTCCAGTTCGGCATAGGTGTAGAAGCGGTCCTCCTCGCGCATGGCAAGGCGATCTCCGCGCTCATCGCGCCAGTGGCGAATGAATTCGTCAAAACTGTTCAATTCCGAAACATCGGCCATCTTCTTCCTCTCCCAAGAAGCCTGGCTGACGGCGACAGCCACAATCACTTATTTGGCCAGCCGGTGCCGCCTGTCAACAGCGAGCTTAATTGAGCGATTAAATTTGTGCCGTTGCACGACCGGCAGTTGCTCAACGACGTGCTGCGCCCCCGGGCAAACAGATTGTCGTTGGCAGAGCGGTCAGGTGCCTTTGTCGATGTTCCGCTTGCTTGCTCGCGTAAAATCAATCAGTTGTCAGCTATCATTGCAGGATTCCCATAATGAAGCTTCCAGTCCGGTTCCGTCTTGCCGCCAGCCTCGGCGCGATCATGCTCACAACTGCGGCAATGGCGGCGCCCGAGGCTGAAAACCGCGAAATCGTGGTTGTCGGGCAATCGCTCAAGGATACGCAAAAGGCGCTGGCCGATTGCATCGCCAGAGCTTGCCCACCCGATGAAGAGATTCGTGCGGCGCTCGCCCATGCGGAAAACCAGTTCATTACGGGCGATTACAGGGATGCAAAGGCCACGCTGAACAAGACCGCAGGGCGGAATCGCAAGCATGGCGACCAGTATCCGATCGAAGTTTCCGACCTGTTCCGTGCCTCCAGTCGCATTTCCGAGCATCTGGGCGAAGCCGATCAGTTCAAGCTGGCTGTGCTGGACATGCGCGACACGCTTCGCAATGGCCTGCCCGCCGATGACGCGCGCGTCATGGTCGCACAGATTGAAGTCGGCGATAGCCGTGCCAAGCTGGGTTATCCGAAAGAAGCGCACCGCATTTATGAGGAAATTGCCGACAAGGCACTGAAGGCCGGTCATAATCGAGTTGCAACCTACGCCAATTTGCGACGGCTGTTGCTCGAATACAGCGTGGCGGACGAGAGCGACTATAAGGCGGGCAAGACCAAGGCCATCGACGGATTGCGACAACTCGCAAATCATCCGCTTGCCGGCGCCGAAGACTTCGCACTGGTTGCCGAAGTCACACTCGCCCGCTTTGACCGGAAGGCCGGAAACGAAGACAGCACCGCCAGTATCGTAAAGCGCTTTGCCGAAAGCGGCGGCGCCAAACGGCCGATCCTGCTGTCGTCACAACCCATAAAAATGCCTGACAATCGCGGCCTCGAAAGCGGAAATGTGCTCTCGCTCGGCCAGACCAATATTGAGGATCGATGGATCGACGTCGGCTTCTGGATCAACACCAGCGGTCTGGTAAGCGACACCGAAATCCTGCGATCATCGGGAAACACCGACTGGGCCAAACTGGTTACCGAATCGATCAAATCGCGCATCTATGCCCCCCTTTCGACGAAAGACGGGGCAACAGCACCGGGATTCTACATGATCGAGCGTTACAGCTATACGGCACGATTCATGGATGAAGTCACTGGCACCCGCATCCGGCAGCGCGCTCCGATACCACGCATCGAGCGGCTCGACATCACGCCGGAAAATTACGACCAGCCCGTATCGGCACCCGCCGAAGCCGCCCGGCCTGCACGCTGAGGACTGATATCCGGCGGCCACTTCCTTGTGCCGTCGGTCTGCCATATTCGGCATGGCACGCACAGGTGGCTTCACCGTCGGTCGGGGAAGCCACCTTGCATCGCGCTGTCTGATGTCCGAATTTACTCGGCGGCGACCGGCAGTTCGGCTTCCTTCCACACCAGCACCGGTTTGCGCGCGGCCAGCGTCTCGTCGAGACGGCGGCGCGGGGCAAAGTGCGGGGCGGATTTGAGCGAAGGATCGCCCTGTTTGGCGCGATTGGCAACCGAGCGAAGCGCGCCGATAAACTGGTCGAGCGCGGCCTTGCTCTCGGTTTCGGTCGGCTCGACGAGCATCGCGCCATGGACAACGAGCGGGAAATAGACCGTCATCGGATGATAGCCCTCGTCGATCAGCCCCTTGGCAATGTCGAGCGTCGAAAAGCCTTCGGCCAGCCCGTTGTCGGTGAACAGTGCCTCGTGCATGCATGGGCCGGACGCGCCGAACGGGGCTTCCAGCGTGCCTTCCAGGCTGCGCAGGATATAATTGGCGTTGAGCACCGCATCCTCCGCCACCTGCTTCAGCCCGTCGGCGCCGTGGCTCATGATATAGGCGAGCGCGCGGGTGAACATGCCCATCTGGCCGTGGAACGCCGTCATCCGGCCAAATGTTTCGGGATGCATCTCGCCCGCCGATTCCTCCTCTACCAGTTTGAAACTGCCACCTGGCATCTTTGCAACAAAGGGGATCGGCCCATAGGGCGACAGCGCCTCTGACAGCACGACCGGCCCCGAACCCGGCCCGCCGCCGCCATGCGGGGTGGAAAAGGTCTTGTGCAGGTTGATGTGCATCGCATCGACGCCGAGATCGCCGGGGCGGACACGGCCGACGATCGCGTTGAAATTGGCCCCGTCGCAATAGACATAGCCGCCTGCCGCGTGCACCGCGTCCGAAATGGTCTTCAGGTCGCGTTCGAACAGGCCGCAGGTGTTGGGATTGGTGATCATCACCCCGGCCACGTCAGGGCCAAGACGCGCCTTGAGCGCCGCGACATCGACCCGGCCTTCGGGCGTTGCCGGGATATTTTCGACGCTGAAGCCCGCAAAGGCCGCAGTCGCCGGATTGGTGCCGTGCGCGCTTTCGGGCACAAGGATGACCGGGCGGTCTTCGCCACGTGCATCAAGCGCAGCCTTGATCGCAAGGATGCCGCACAATTCGCCATGTGCCCCCGCCTTGGGCGACATCGCAACGCCGTGCATCCCGGTAAGGTCGATCAGCCAGAATGCCAGTTCGTTGATCACCTGCAGCGCACCCTGCACCGTTTCCTGCGGCTGCAACGGGTGAACATCGATAAAGCCCTTCATCCGCGCGACTTTTTCGTTGAGCCGCGGATTGTGCTTCATCGTGCAACTGCCGAGCGGGACCAGGCCTAGGTCGATCGCGTAATTCTGGCGGCTGAGGCGGGTATAGTGCCGCACCGTTTCGGGTTCGGACAGCCCGGGAAGGCCGATTGCGCTCCGGCGTTCCAGCCCGCCGAGGCGCATTTGCACCTTGGGCGCGGCATCGAAATCGACCCCGGTAGTGTGCGCATTACCAATCTCGAAAATCAGCGCTTCTTCCAGCATCAGCGCGCGGTTTCCGGTATGGGTTTGTGCCACCATGACGTCAGATTCGCCCATTTCGGGGCGCCATCCGCTTGCATTTACCGTGCTCATGCCCCGGCTCCTTCAACTAGCGTTTCCCGCAGGATTGTCGCAAAGCTTTCGATATCCGCCTCGCTGACCACCTCGGTCACCGCGACCAGCAGCCCGTTCGCAAGCGCTGCCTCGTCGGGATAGAGTCGGCCGAGCGAGACGCCGCCCAGTATCTTTTTCGCCGCCAGCCTGTGCACCACATCGCGGGCATTGACGGGGAGTTGCAGCGTGAATTCATTGAAGAAGCTGTCATTGACCAATGCCACGCCGGGTATCTGCGTCAGCCGTTCGGCGGCCTGCACCGCCTTTGCATGGTTGAGCATGGCCAGTTCACGCAACCCGCGTTCGCCGAGCAAGCTCATATGAATACTGAAAGCCAGTGCGCAAAGCCCTGAATTGGTGCAGATATTGCTCGTCGCCTTTTCGCGGCGAATATGCTGTTCGCGGGTCGAAAGCGTCAGCACGAAGCCGCGCTTGCCTTCGGCATCGACGGTCTCGCCGCACAGCCGCCCGGGCATCTGGCGGACGAATTTTTCCTTGCAGGCGAACAGCCCGACATAAGGCCCGCCAAATTGCAGCCCGACGCCCAGCGACTGCCCTTCGCCGACCACGATATCCGCCCCCATTTCGCCCGGCGCGCGGATTGCGCCCAGCGCCACCGGCTCGGTCACCACCGCGATCAGCAGCGCGCCATGCGCATGTGCTTTCTCGGCAATTGGCGTCAAATCCTCAATTCGGCCCAATATGTCGGGATATTGCACGACGACGCAGCTCGTTTCGCCATCGATGCCGGCGAGCAGCCGTTCGGTGTCGCTGCCCGCGAACTGCGGCGCAGCCAGATCGAGCGTATCGCCGGTAAAGCGCGCCATCGTCCGGGCGACGCTTACATAATGCGGGTGCAGGCCGGACGACAGGATCGCCTTTTTCCGCTTGGTCACACGGCCCGCCATGCCGATCGCTTCCCAGCACGCGGTCGAACCGTCATACATCGAGGCATTGGCGATATCGCAGCCG
>JADLBY010000019.1 GCA_020847445.1 Sphingomonadaceae bacterium
CCAACCGGGCGCAGGCCATCGTGTCTATCGTCCCCAGCGCCATCTTCGATTGCGCGGAGATCATCGGCAAGGTGTTCGATGACAAGGATGGCGATGGCTATCAGGATAACGGCGAACCTGGCATTCCTGCCGCCCGCGTGGCGACGGTCAATGGCCAGCTCGTGACGGCGGACGAATATGGTCGCTATCACATCACCTGCGCCGCGGTGCCTGATGCCCAGATTGGTTCGAACTTCGTGCTCAAGCTCGATACGCGAACCATTCCGGAAGGCTATGCGCCAACGTCCGACAACCCGCAGTCGATCCGCCTGACGCGCGGCAAGATCAGCGAACTGAACTTCGGGGTCCAGAAAGCCCGTGTCGTCAGCGTCGCCGTCGATGCCCGCGCCTTCCTGAACGGTTCGGCCCAGTTGCAGCCTGCCTTTGCCCAGCGGATCGAAGGTCTCAAGACCGTCGAAGCCCAGCGGCTGGTGATCCAGATCACCTATGGCGCGGATGCCAACGAAGCCGACAGCCTGGTCGAGGCCCGCCTCGCCAGCATCAGGGAACAGGTTGCAGCGACCTTCCGCACAGGATGGGACGGTCCGCCGCCCGTGATCGAGGCCAACATGGTGCGCGCTCTGCGCGCCCAGGGCCGGGAGTAAATTCGATGAACAGCAAGTCCATCACCACGCCCGCAATCAAGCATTCGGGCAACACCTCGGGTAAGTTGCGCCATGCCCTGTTGCTGGCCGGCGTATCCACCATGGCAGGCCTTGGCCTGACCGCTCCGGCCCAGGCCAAAGAAACTAGCGGGTTTGCGCAGGCTTCAGTCCTGGCGCTTGGCGCCAGCGACCAGGCCACCAGCGTGGCGCATAATGCGATAAACCCGGCGGTTGTGTATGACCTTTCGGTCACGGCGATGCCGTCGCCCCCCGCGCCAGTGCTCTCGGTAGGCCTGATCGGTTCGGATGATAGCGTCAAACGCGGTTCGCCGGCGCACTTCCTGGGGTTCAGCAACTATCCCGCATTCGTCAGCCGAGCGGAGCTGCGGCTCTATCCGGCGGGCGGAGCCTCTGGTTGCGCGCCGCTGGCGGTTATCGGGGCGGACTGCAATGGTGTGGCGAGCTGGACACCTGGGGCCGATGCCGCTGATGAGATGGACTATGCCTACCGCGTCTATGACGCCAAGGGCCGCTATGATGAAACTGCACCGCAGCGCCTGACGGTGCTCTCGGCGGCGCATGTGCTGCCCCATGTCAGTCCGGTCCGCGCCGATTTTGGCCGGGTGGATGCAGCCATGGTGCGCGGTATTGCCATGCACGGGGCGCTCTCGCTCGACATCGCCGGGCTTGCGCCTAGCGATAGCCTGCTGCGCGTCTCTGGCCAGATCGTGCCGGTGGAAGCTGACGGGAATTTTGCCGTCAGCCAGATCGTTCCGTCGCGGTGTGCAGCGCTGTCTGTCACCACGACGGATGCTTGCGGGGTCTCCGGCGAAACCGCGGTGCCGCGCGCTGACTGGCAGGTGCCGGTCTATCGTCAGGCAGCCCCGGATCAGACCGCGGGCGTCATCCCGCTCGCTGCGGCAGAGGCTGCTGGCCCGGCGCGTTCGGCGGACGGGCTGACGATCACCATCGATCCGCAGGATCAGCCGGTGATCGACAATCCCTATCGCATCAAGGTGCGGACCGACTCGACCCACGTTGATCCGGTGCTGGCGGTGGGCCTTGTCGAAAGCGAGCGCACCGTGGTTGCCGGTGAGGCCGCCACCTTTGTCAGCTACACCAACTATCCCTCTTACATCGCGCGGGGCGAAGTGCGGATTTTCCGCGCCGGTGCCTCTGCCGATGGACAGCCGGACGTGGTGGTTGAAGCGGGCAAGGACGGCGTCGCTCGCTGGAGCGCCAATGCCGATGCTGGGGAAGAGCTGTTCTACACCTACCGGGTCTATGACGCCGAAGGCCGGTTCGATGAGACCCAGCCGCAGGAACTGACTGTGCTGGCCAAGCCGTTCGATCATGGCACCCCGGCGGTGCGTCCGCTGTTTGGCAGCAAGGACGAAGCCGCGCACCGGACCATTCCGCTCAATCGCGGCGTGACGGTGACCGTTACCGGCGCCGCCGAGCCAGGCGACGAGATGGTGCGCGTGGCGGGCCAGATGGTGCCGCTTCAGGCCGATGGCCGCTTTGTCAGCCAGCAGATCATGGCGCGCGAGACGCGGCAGGTCTGGGTAACGGTCGGGCAGGGCGAGCATGCGCGCTATACCGCGATGCGCGATGTGGAAGCGCCGCGCAGCGACTGGTTCGTGGTTGGCCAGGGCGACCTGACCTTCGTTTCGAACCGGGGGGAAGGGCCGGCGGTGGAAGTCAGCGGCAACCAGCTTGCCGATGGCGATTATCTCACCTCGCGCGCGGCCTTCTATGCCAAGGGCAGCCTGTCCAACGGCATCAGGATCACCAGTTCGCTTGATACCGGCGAAACGCTGCTGAAGGATCTGTTCAGCAACATTGATCGCAAGGATCCGCGCCAGTTGCTGCGCCGGATGGACTCAAACCAGTACTACACCACCTATGGCGACGATTCGACGCTGGTGGAGGATGCCCCCACGCAGGGCCGCTTCTATCTGAAGGTGCAGAAGGACCAGTCCAGCCTGCTGATCGGCAATTTTGTGGCCGACATCCAGCAGGCCGAGCTGGCCCAGCTCAATCGCGGCGTGTTTGGCGCGATTGTCGATCACAAGAGCATGGGCACCACCTCTTTCGGCGAGCACAAGCTTCAGGTTACGGCCTTTGCTTCTGATCCTGGCACGATCCCGGGGCGCGATGAATTTCGCGGCACCGGCGGCTCGCTCTACTTCCTCAATCGCCGCGATCTGACTGTCGGGTCGGAAAGGCTGAGCGTGGAAGTGCGTGATCGCGACACCGGGCTGGTCCTGTCGCGGCGCGATCTGTCGCCGCAGGAAGACTATGACATCGACTATTATCAGGGCCGGGTAACGCTACTCCGCCCGCTGTCCTCGACGGCGGCTGACGGCGATCTGGTGCGGCAGGATACTGGCGGCGGCAATGTGCCGGTGCTGGTGGCGCGCTATGAATATACTCCGGCGGTTGGCGACATCAGCGGTTATACCGTTGGTGGCCGGGCTTCTGCCTGGCTGGGCGACAAGGTGCGCCTGGGCGTGACCGGCCAGCGTGAGACGACCGACAGCGCCGATCAGACGCTGCTGGGTGGTGATGTGACCGTGCGTGCCCACGCCGGAACTTATGTGAAGGCGGAAGTCGCGCAATCCGAAGGGCCTGGCTTCGGCCAGACAAATTCGGTCGATGGCGGCCTCACCTTCACCAATCGCCTGGCCACTGGCCGGGTGGGTGAGAAGGCGCAGGCATGGCGCGGCGAAGTGGCGGTCGATCTGGCCGAACTGCGCGGGCTGACGGGCGATCATGGCAAGGCATCTGCCTTCTATGAGCACTTCGATGCCGGCTTCAGCGCCAATTCTCAGCTCACCCCGAACCAGACCGAGCGCTGGGGTCTTGCGGTTGATGCGCCGCTGTCTGATGCAACGCGCGTTTCGGCCAAGTTCGAACGGCTGAACACCGAAACCATCGGCCGCCGCACGGTTGCCTCGGGCGACGTGGCGCAAAAGCTCAGCCAGGAACTGACCCTGACTGCCGGCGTGCGCCATGACGAGCAGGCCATCGGGCTGGTGGGCAATTCGACGGAGACCGGCAAGCGCACCGATGCTGCCGTGCAACTGGGCTATGCGCCCACCGGCAAGAACTGGTCGACCTACGCCTTCGGTCAGCTCACGGTGGACCGCGATGCCACCCGCCGCCGCAACAACCGTGGCGGCGTGGGCGGCAAGGTGGAAATCACCGACCGCGTTTCCGCCTCTGCCGAAGTGTCGGGCGGCGATGGCGGGCTGGGTTCGAATGTTGAACTGAGCCACCGCTACGGCAACGGCTCGGAGAACTATCTGGGCTATACGCTGGTCACGGATCGCACCGATCAGGGGCTGGAACCGCTCGGCGGGCTAACCCGGACCAACCGGGGCACTCTGACGGTGGGTTCGCGCCACCGCTTCTCCTCCGCGCTCAGCATTCATGGCGAAAACAAGATTGGCCATGGCGGGCAGGCGCCCAGCGTGATGCGCAGCTTCGGGCTGGACTGGGACCCCACCGAACAGTGGTCTGTCTCGGTCTCGTTCGAGAACGGCCACGTCGATAACGAGGATACCGGACGCTTCCGCCGTACCGCCGCCACGTTTGGCGTCGGCTACACCAGCGATACCGTCCGCTTTGCCACCAACGTCGAAGGGCGTTTCGAGCAGGGCGTCGGGCGTGACCAGACCGTGTGGCTGTTCCGCAACTCGGCCTCGGTCAATCTCAATCCCGATTGGCGGGCGCTGGGCCGGCTGAACTTTGCCATTGCCGATAACAACACGCCCAACGAGCGTGCGGCGGACTTTGTCGAAGGGACCATCGGCTTTGCCTATCGCCCGGTGCTCAATGATCGGCTCAACCTGCTGACGCGCTACACCTACCTGAAGGACATGGGGCCGATTGGCCAGGTGACCGAAGGTGGCGAAACCGCCAGCCCGAAGCAGAAGAGCCAGATCTTCTCTATCGACGCCAACTACGATCTGACCAAGACGCTGACCATCGGCGGCAAATATGCCTTCCGCAAGGGCAGCGTCTCGCTTGGCCGGAACAGCGATACCTACATCTCCAGCGACACCCAGCTTGGCGTGCTGCGCGCCGACTGGCGCGTGGTGAAGGAATGGGACGCGCTGATCGAGGGGCACTACCTGTCGAACGACCGCGCCAGCGACCATCGCTGGGGAGGACTGGCCGCGATCTACCGCCACATCAACCAGAACGTGAAGATTGGCGTGGGCTACAGCTTCTCCGATTTCTCCAGCGATCTGGGTGACCAGAGCTATACGAGCAAGGGTTACTTCATTAACCTGCTCGGCAAGTTCTGATCGCGGTGAACGGAGAAATGCGGATGCGTGTCCTGTCTGTTGGCATGGTGCTGGGGGCAGCAGTGTTCGGGGTGATCGGTCTTGGTCAGGTGGCTAACGCCGCGCCGACTGTCACCCAGGTCACGTCGGTGGCCGCAGCGCCGGCCGACCAACTGAGCTGCGTTGACAACATGCTCGGCCAGCAGCAGCGGGCGGCTATTGCCTCGTTGTTTGCCGCGCAAACTGATGACCCGCAGGAAGCCCGGGAGGCGCCGCAAGGCAGCGCTCAGGCGTCTGAAGACATGACGCGCGTGCTGACCGAATGCAGCGGGCGCAATCGCTGGTCTGACGCACAGAAGAACGCCGCGATGCAATACCTCATCAGTCTGGGCAAAGTGAGCCAGATTGCCGTTCGCCAAGGCCCAGAGTGGGCCGTGGCCATGGAACGCTATGCCCCGTTCGGTGCTCGGATGTTGCCGGCTGAGGGCGAGCCGAGCGATCATGCCCTAGCGATGATCGCGGCGGGTGGCCGCGCCAACGGCCTGAAAGTGGACGAGGGTGAGCAATTGACTCCGGTGCTGGACTATCTGATGGCCACACGGGCCCTATCATCCGCCCGCACGGCCTTTGCCGCTTTGCGTTAGAATTTGGCTCTAGTTCGATGCTGCACAGAAGGCGGCTCGGCATGCAGGGGGAGCAACGTAACCAGATGACGCCTGCAAGAACGGCACCTCTGGCATACGCAAGGTTCGGGCATGAGTTTGTTGATGGCGTTCTTCGCAGGGCTGGCGGTGAGATCGCAGGCGCTGGAAAATCTGACGCTTGTTGTGCTGGCCGACCGCAATGACCTCGACGATCGGCTTTTCGACACGTTTCCCTTTGCCGTGACCTGATTTGCCAGAACCGGCAACAGGGAGGCAATCGCGCCAACCCAGAGCGACTGCTCGACAAGGCAACTGGAGGAGTGGCATTCTCAAGCATGCAGAAATTCTCGTCTGAAAAGTGCGCAGAGAGTTTTCCGGTACTGCCTGACCGGCGCGAAACATTGTCATTGCCGACGACGCGGTTCAGACCGTTCTAGCGCAGGCGGGAACCTGCTGCGAGAAATCGCGGACTGAACCGTACTCAGTTGCTTTCCAACTCAAACGCCCGCTTGCCCTTGCGCCTCCACAGCACCAGCGCCTGTTCCCGTTCCTCGCCGCGCAGCTTGGCCGCAACGGTAAGGAACGCGCCGTAGAGCGTGGCGCGATCATCATCGGCCAGTTCAACTAGCCCGGCCTTCACAACCAGGCCGCCGAGCTCGATCAGTTGCCGGGTGCGTTCGCGGCGTTTGACCTGCCATTCGCGCATGTCGGTTCGCGCCTTTCGTGCCTCAAGCCGATGCCGCGCCGCCGTCAAGCGGGAGAGTGCTATCCGGCTGGTCTTGAGTTCCGTCGCCACGCTTGCGCGCCTTGCTTTGAAAGAAGGCCGCGCCGCGCTTGCGCCACGCCTCCTTCCTCTGGGTTTCGCTGGTTTCAGCAATGACGAGCAGCGCACCGGCCAGCGTTTCCGCATCGGTCGCATCGGCCCCTGTGGCGATCACCAGTTCGCCTAGCTGCTGCACGCGGCGTTCCTTCAGTTGCTTGGCCTTGTCGGCAAGGGCTTTGAGTTCCGAATCAAAATCACGAGGTTTACGCATCGAAGTTCTCCATTGAGAGGTGATGCGACCATAATAATATCGTTGCTCTCCCAATGCTGTAGAGTCGTCGAGACGCTCTGATACCGGATAGTCCCGAGCAGGATTTATTCTGGTGAGGGCGCGCTTATACGTCGTTCCGACGTGCTCGATGTCGTGTAGATGGATTGCCGATATGGCAATCTTCCACCTTTCGGTCAAAGTCATCAGCCGCGCTTCCGGGCGTAGTGCCGTCGCGGCGGCGGCCTATCGTGGCGGTGAACGGCTGCACGATGAGCGTCTGGATCGCGACCATGACTTCACGAATAAATCGGGCGTCGTGCATTCGGAAATTATGCTGCCGGAAAACGCCCCGGAGCATCTTGCCGACCGCGAAAAGCTGTGGAACGCGGTTGAGGCGGCGGAGGTGCGCAAGGACGCGCAGCTTGCCCGCGAGGTCGAGTTCGCCATTCCGCGCGAGCTTACTCAGCAACAGGGCATCGAACTCGCACGAGATTTTGCGCAGGCCGAATTCGTCGAGCGCGGCATGATCGCGGATTTGAATGTCCATTGGGACATTGGTCCAGACGGTCAGCCCAAACCCCACGCCCATGTCATGCTCACCATGCGCGAGGTCGGCAAAGACGGGTTCGGCGCGAAGGTGCGCGACTGGAACAAGACCGAACTTGTCGAGCAATGGCGTGAACGCTGGGCGGATTATGTCAATCAGCGCCTCGCGGAACTCGACATTGATACCCGCATCGATCATCGTTCCTTGCAGGAGCAGGGCATCGACCTGAAAGCACAGGACAAGATCGGCCCAGCAGTGTCGCGAATGGGCGACCATGGTTTGCAATCTGAGCGCATCGAGCTTCATCGCGAGATTGCCCGCAATAATGGCGAGAAGATCATTGCAAACCCGGCGCTCGCGCTTGACGCGATCACCCAGACCCAAGCGACATTTACAGCGCGCGATCGTGCCATGTTCGCGCATCGCCATTCGGATGGCAAAGAGCAGTTCGATCAGGTGCTGAGCGCCGTGCGCACATTGCCAGATTTGATCGCGCTGGGGAGAGACGGGCACGGGGCCGTGATCTTCTCAGCAAAAGCGATGTGCTGGTCATAGATGAAGCAGGCATGGTTGGCACGCGCCAGATGGAGCGCGTGTTGTCCCATGCCCAGGAAGCCGGGGCAAAGGTGGTGCTGGTCGGCGATCCGCAACAGTTGCAGGCGATTGAGGCCGGTGCAGCGTTCCGATCCATCGCGGAGCAGGTCGGCAGTATTGAGATTACTGACATTCGCCGTCAGCGCGATGACTGGCAGCGCGATGCCACCCGTCATCTGGTCACGAGCAGAACTGGCGAAGCGCTCACCGCCTATCGCGAGCGTGGGATGGTCCATGTTGCCGATACCCGCGAAGCCGCGCGCGGCGCATTGATCGACCGCTGGGATAGTGAACGGCGGTCTAATCCCGATGCCAGCCGCATCATTCTCACCCATACCAATGACGAAGTGAAGGCGCTTAACGAAGCCGCCCGTGATCGACTGCGCGTCCATGGCGCATTGGGCGGCGACGTCCCTCTCAAAGTCGAGCGCGGCGACCGGACCTTTGCCGAGAATGATCGGGTAATGTTCCTGAAGAACGAACGCGGGCTTGGGGTGAAGAACGGTACGCTGGGACCGGTAGAGCAGGTC
>JADLBY010000020.1 GCA_020847445.1 Sphingomonadaceae bacterium
GGCCCCTGCCCGCCAGGCCGCGCTCAAGGCCGGCCTGCCCAAATCGGTGCAGGCGACCACCGTGAACAAGGTGTGCGGCAGCGGCATGCAAACCGTAATCATGGGTGCCGAAGCGATCGCCGCTGGCTCGGTCGACTATGTGATCGCGGGCGGGATGGAGAGCATGACCAACGCGCCCTATATCCTGAAAAAACATCGTTCGGGCGCGCGCATCGGCCATGACACTGCCTATGACCATATGTTTCTCGACGGCCTCGAAGATGCCTATGAACCCGGCCGCGCGATGGGCACTTTTGCGCAGGAAACCGCCAATGAATATCAACTGACCCGCGAGGATCAGGACAATTATTCGATTGAATCGCTGCGCCGTGCACAGGCGGCGATTGCCTCCGGCGCTTTCAAGGAAGAGATCGTGCCCGTTACCGTGGTCAGCCGCGCGGGCGAAACCGTGGTCGATACCGATGAACAGCCGGGCAAGGGCCGCCCCGACAAGATCCCGTCGTTGAAGCCCGCCTTTTCCAAGGATGGCACGATCACCGCTGCGACCTCCTCGTCGATTTCCGATGGCGCCGCCGCGCTCGTCCTGTCGCGCGCCTCGACCGCTGCGGCCAAGGGGCAGACGCCGGTCGCCCGCATCGTCGCCACCGCCGCGCACGCGCAGGAGCCCGCGGCCTTTACCACAGCCCCGGTCGGCGCGATCAACAAATGCCTCGCCAAGGCGGGCTGGAACATCGCCGATGTCGACCTGTTCGAGGTCAACGAAGCCTTTGCCTGCGTCGCGATGTTCGCGATGCGCGACCTTGGCATTCCGCATGAGAAGATCAACGTGCATGGCGGTGCGACCGCGCTCGGCCACCCCATCGGTGCCTCGGGCGCGCGCATCATCACCACGCTGATCGGCGCGCTCAAGCACAAGGGGCTGAAGCGCGGCGTCGCGTCGTTGTGCATCGGCGGCGGCGAAGGCACGGCGATCGCCATCGAACTGGTCGACTGACGCCGCCCCGGATGAACATCGCCTTCATCCTGTTCGACAATGTTACCCAGCTGGATTTTTCGGGGCCGGTGCAGTTCCTCTCGCGCCTTCCCGGTGCGCAGACGCATGTCGTTACAAAAGACGGCAAGGCGGTGACCACCGATTGCGGATTTTCGATCCTGCCCACCACCAGCTTTGACGATTGCCCGCCAGCCGACATCATCTGCGTGCCCGGCGGACATGGCGTGCGCCACGCGGTCGGCGATGCGGAAATCGTCGGCTTTGTGCGCGAACAGGCAAAGGGCGCAACATGGGTGACCAGCGTGTGCACCGGTGCCTTCATTCTGGGCGCGGCAGAGCTGTTGTCGGGCAAACGCGCGACGACGCATTGGGCCTATACGCATCTCCTGCCGCTATTCGGCGCGGTGCATCAACAAGCGCGCGTCGTACGCGATGGCAATCTGGTGACCGCAGGGGGTGTGACATCGGGCATCGATTTCGCACTCGAACTGATGGCGCTCGCACAGGGCGAGGATGTTGCCCGCAGCGTCCAACTCGCTCTCGAATATGATCCGGCGCCACCCTTTGACGGCGGCCATCCTGCCCGCGCGCCCGGCGCGCTGGTCGATGGCCTGCGTGCCCGCGTCTATGACAAGGCGGCGGCCGACATGGCGGCTGCGATCCGCGAAAGCCTGATGCGCCAAACTTAACGCTGGACCGACTCTGCATCGCGCGCTAGCCATTTAATCGAGGGATTAAAAGGAGGGTGAAGCGATGCGTTTGGGGCGTAATTCGTTGCTGGTCGTCGCCGGTTTGGCCGCGCTGGCAGTCGGCGGTTGCAAGCTGGCGGACAATAATCCGGGGGCCAAGGACCCCGATTTTGCCAAGATCGACGGCGAATTCCTGAAAACCGGCGGCAATGGCGATGACTGGGCCTTCCCCGCCCAAAGCTATGGCGAAGCGCGGCACAGCCCGCTGACGCAGATTAGCGACAAGAATGTAGCGCAACTCGGCATCGCCTGGTTCGCCGACATGCCCGACGCGCGCGGCCACGAATCGACCCCGGTCGAGGTTGACGGCACGCTCTATGTCACCGGCCCCTGGTCAAAGGTGTTTGCCTATGAAGCCAGGACCGGCAAGCCGTTGTGGCAGTTTGACCCGGGTGTCGACAAGGCGCGCGGGGTGAAGGCCTGTTGCGACGTCGTCAACCGCGGTGTCGCCTTCTGGAAGGGCAAATTGTTCGTCGGCACCATCGATGGTCGTCTGATCGCGCTCGATGCAAAAACCGGCAGCGAAATCTGGTCGGTGCAGACGCTCGATCCGAAATCGAACGGCACGATCACCGGCTTCCCCCGCGTGGTGAAGAACCTTGTCATCATCGGCAATGGCGGATCGGAATTCGGCGCGCGCGGTTTCGTGACCGCATATGATGTCGATACCGGCAAACAGGCATGGCGTTTTTACACCGTTCCCAATCCCAAGGGTGAGCCCGACAATGCGGCGAGCGACAAGGTGATGAAGGAACTGGCCTATGACACATGGAGCAAGACGCCGAAGAAGGACGACTGGCGCGATTCGGGCGGCGGCGGCACCGTGTGGGACGCGATCGTTTATGACGCCGAACTCGACCAGCTATATCTGGGCGTTGGCAATGGCAATCCGTGGAACCACGGCATCCGATCGAACAGCGAAGGCGACAATCTGTTCCTTTCGTCTATCGTCGCGCTGAAACCCGAAACCGGCGAATATCTGTGGCATTATCAGGAAACACCCGCCGAAAGTTGGGACTATACAGCGACCCAGCCGATCATCCTCGCCAATGAAAAGCGCGACGGCAAGGATGTGAAGGTGCTGTATCACGCCCCGAAAAACGGCTTCTTCTTCACCCTCGACCGGACAAACGGAAAGCTGCTGTCGGCCAATCCGTTCATCAGCGGCATCACCTGGGCGACCGGCTATGACCTTGCCTCTGGCCGTCCGATAGAAAATCCGGCGGCGCGTTATGAAAAGACGGGCAAGCTCTATATGGCGAACCCCTCGGCGCTCGGCGCGCACAACTGGCATCCGATGAGCTACAATCCCGCGACCGGGCTGGTCTATATTCCGGCGCAGCAGCTCGGCGGAGCCTATCTGCCGCCGGTCGCGCCCAACGAACAGGGCCGCAGCCCCATGGGTTTCAACACCGGCGGGGCGATTGCCACTTCGGACGTGCCCGACGATTTCAACATGGTGAAGGCGATCCAGGCGGTCACGACCGGCCAGCTCGTCGCCTTCAACCCGAAGACCGGCAAGGCGCAATGGACGGTCAACTATCCCACGCCGTGGAATGGCGGCACCATGACCACGGCCGGAAATCTGGTCTTTCAGGGCAACGCCATGGGCCAGTTCCAGGCCTTTGCCGCCGATACCGGCAAGCTACTCTACAGCCTGGACGTGCAGTCGGGCGTGCTCGGCGGCGCATCGACCTATCTGGTCGATGGTGAGCAATATGTCGCCTTCATGACCAGCAAGGGCGGCGCCTTTCCGCTGGTGTCGGGCTATGTTTCGGGCGCAAGCCAGGAAGTGCCCAATATCCCGCGCCTGATCGTGCTCAAGATCGGAGGCAAGGGTAAATTGCCGCCGTTGCCGCCCGCAGAGGAATGGGTGTGGAACCCGCCTGCGCTGTTCGGCAGCCCCGAAATCATTGCGGCGGGCCAATCCAATTATCAGCGTTACTGCCTTGTCTGCCACGGCCCCGGCGCGGTAGGCTCCGGCGTGCTTCCCGATCTGCGCAAGTCGGGCACCATTTCCGACGCCGCGACCTTCAAGTCGATCGTCTATGACGGTATCCTGGCAAAGAATGGCATGGCGAGCTTCAAGCCGGTGATGAAGCCCGAGGAGATCGAAACGATACGGGCCTACCTCACCAGCCGCGCCCATTTTGCCAAGGCGAACGACGCCAAGTTCAAGGTGAGCCGGAAGTGATGCCCATGAATCCGGCATCTGCCTAAAATTTAGGCAGCAAATTTGCACCAAGCCCCGTGCCTAGCCGCGCGGGGCTTTGCTTTTGCGTCTGCTGCACCGCAACGCAAACTGGCACGATCCTTGATAAGCTGTGGGCATACCAACCGCGCGCGCGGGATTTTGCGCTGCGCCCATAACGGGGAAAGTCATGAAAAAGATCGAAGCGATCATCAAACCGTTCAAGCTCGACGAAGTTAAGGAAGCGCTGCACGAAGTCGGCGTGTCGGGCATCACCGTCACCGAGGCAAAAGGTTTTGGCCGCCAGAAGGGCCATACCGAACTGTATCGCGGCGCCGAATATGTCGTCGATTTTCTGCCCAAGGTTAAGCTGGAAGTCGTCGTCGACGATGCCCTGGCCGACCGTGTGGTCGAGGCCATCGCCGCCGCCGCGCAAACCGGCCGCATCGGCGACGGCAAGATTTTCGTCATCCCCGTTGAAACCGCGCTGCGCATCCGCACCGGCGAACGCGATAGCGACGCGGTTTAATCCATTCTCCCCTCCCGCAGGCGGGAGGGGTCGGGGGTGGGCCCGAGGGGCAGGCCGACTTCCACCGTTCATTCCCACCCCTAGCCCCTCCCGCCTCCGGGAGGGGGACCAAGAGAGAAAAAGGAAAGCATCATGGCCAGCGCCAAGGACATACTGAAACAGATCAAGGAAAATGATATCGAGTGGGTCGATCTGCGCTTCACCGACCCCAAGGGGAAGTGGCAGCACCTTACCATGTGCGCGGGCGTGCTTGGCGAGGACGAACTCGAAGACGGGCTGATGTTCGACGGCTCGTCGATCGAAGGCTGGAAAGCAATCAACGAATCCGACATGATCCTGCGCCCTGATCTGGACGCGGTCTATATGGACCCGTTCAGCGCGACCCCGATGATGATCATCTGCTGCGACATCGTCGAGCCCTCGACCGGCGAGCTTTATGCCCGCGACCCGCGTTCCACCGCCAAACGCGCCGAAGCCTATGTCAAGGCAACGGGCATCGGTGACACCGTTTATGTCGGCCCCGAAGCCGAATTCTTCATGTTCGACGACGTGACCTTCTATGACGGCTATGACGGTTCGGGTTTCCGCATCGACGATATCGAACTGCCGACCAACACCGGTCGTTCGTATGAAACCGGCAATCTTGGCCACCGGCCGCGCGCCAAGGGCGGCTATTTCCCTGTCGCCCCCGTCGACAGCGCCGTCGACATCCGTGGCGAAATGGTTTCGACCATGCTCGAAATGGGATTGCCCTGCGACAAGCACCACCACGAGGTAGCTGCCGCACAACACGAACTTGGCCTGACCTTCGGCACGCTGGTGCAGACCGCGGACCGGATGCAGGTCTACAAATATGTCGTGCACCAGGTTGCCCATGCCTATGGCAAGACCGCTACCTTCATGCCCAAGCCGATCAAGGCGGACAATGGTTCGGGCATGCACACGCACATCTCGATCTGGAGCAAGGGCAAGCCGCTTTTCGCCGGCAATGGCTATGCGGGGCTTTCGGAAATGTGCCTCTATTTCATCGGCGGCGTGATCAAGCACGCCAAGGCCCTGAACGCCTTCACCAACCCGACCACCAACAGCTACAAGCGGCTGGTTCCGGGTTTCGAGGCCCCTGTGCTGCTCGCTTATTCAAGCCGCAACCGCTCGGCATCGTGCCGTATCCCTTATGGCACCGGCGACAAGGCCAAGCGCGTCGAATTCCGCTTCCCCGATGCGCTCGCCAACCCCTATCTGTGCTATGCCGCGCTGCTGATGGCGGGCCTCGACGGCATCCGCAACAAGATCCATCCGGGCGAAGCGATGGACAAGAATCTGTACGATCTGCCCCCGGCCGAACTCGCCCAGGTGCCGACCGTCTGCGGTTCGTTGCGCGAAGCGCTCGACAGCCTTTCGGCGGACCACGACTTCCTTCTCGAAGGCGATGTTTTCAGCAAGGACCAGATCGAAGCCTATATCGAACTGAAGTGGGACGAAGTGAGCCGCTGGGAAACCACACCGTCGCCGGTCGAGTTCGACATGTACTATTCGGGCTGATTCTACCGGCCTGCTAACAAAGGGCGTCCGGAGCGATCCGGACGCCTTTTTTAAATACCCGATTGAACCTAAGGTTGACCTGCTGCGAAAAAGTCCCAAATCAAAACCCAAGCGTCGTTTTGGCGACTCGCTGAACATAAGGAGAGAGACATGGACAGCTATCTGAAGCATTATATCAACGGCAAATGGGTCGACAGTATCGGCGGCAAGCGCCACGAAGTGATCAGCCCATCGACCGAGGAGCCCTGCACCGAAATAATCCTGGGCACGCAGGCCGATGTCGATGCGGCAGTTGCTGCCGCGCGCGAGGCGTTCAAAAGCTTCAGCCAGACGAGCCGCGAAGAACGGGTCGCGCTGATGAACCGCATCATCGAGGAATATAAGAAGCGCATCCCCGATTTCGCCAAATCGATGGCGGCCGAGATGGGCGCGCCGGTCAGCTTTGCGACCATGGCGCAGGCACCCGCAGGCCTTGGCGGCTTTCTCGGCACGCTTCCCGCGCTCGAAAATTTCGCCTTCACCGAGCAGCATGGACCGAACACCGTGGTCTATGAACCGATGGGCGTTGTCGGCATGATCACGCCATGGAACTGGCCATTGAACCAGATCGCGCTGAAGGTTGCCCCCTGCATCGCGGCGGGGAACACGATGGTGCTGAAACCTTCGGAAGAATGCCCCGGCAATGCCGCGATCTTTGCCGAGGTCATGGATGCCGCTGGCGTGCCGCCGGGTGTGTTCAACCTTGTGCAGGGCGACGGCCCGACCGTGGGCGCCGCCATTTCGGCACATCCAGATATCGACATGGTCAGCTTCACCGGATCGACCCGTGCGGGCATCCTTGTCGCCAAGGCGGCTGCCGACACCGTCAAGCGCGTGCATCAGGAACTGGGCGGCAAATCGCCCAATGTCGTGCTGCCCGACGCCAAATTTGACGAAGTGCTGCCGCCGACCGTCCAGGGCGTCCTCATCAACAGCGGCCAGAGCTGCATCGCGCCGACCCGAATCCTGGTGCAGAAGGACCGCGCACAGGAAGCCGCCACCTTCGTCAAGGCGATGTTCGAAGGCACACAGGTTGGCGATCCGCTGATCGAAGGCGCGCATATCGGCCCGGTCGTGAACAAGGCGCAATATGAGAAGATCCAGGGGCTGATCCAGTCGGCGATCGACGAAGGCGCTACGCTCGAAACCGGCGGAACCGACCGCCCGGCCGATCTCAACCGTGGCTATTACATCAAGCCGACGGTGTTTTCGGGCGTTACCCCCGACATGCGCATCGCCAAGGAAGAAGTGTTCGGCCCGGTCGCGACGATCATGGCCTATGATGATCTCGATCAGGCAATCGCCATTGCCAACGACACCGAATATGGCCTTTCGGCGGTGGTTTCGGGCGATCCGGCCAAGGCAGCCCAAATCGCCCCCAAACTGCGTGCCGGGATGGTTGCGATCAACAATTGGGGCCCTGCACCCGGTGCACCTTTCGGTGGCTACAAGCAGTCGGGCAATGGCCGCGAGGCCGGGCTGTTCGGGCTGAAGGACTTCATGGAAGTGAAAGCGATCAGCGGTCTGCCCGCATGAACCTTTCCTTGACGAAGAAATTGCGTCGGCCCCTCGCCCTCACGGGTGCGGGGCTGGCGCTCGCCTTTTGCACGCCGGCATTGGCCCAACTCACCAAAGCCGAAAGCAGAATGGCCGCGACCGTCGATGCCGAGTATGAACGTTCGGTCGCGCTGCTCGAAAAACTGGTCAACCAGAATTCGGGTTCGATGAACTTCGATGGCGTTCGCAAGGTCGGCGACATGATGCGCGGCGAACTGGAGCCGCTGGGCTTCAGGGTCGAATGGCTCGACATGGCGAAGGCAGGCCGGGCCGGGCATCTGGTTGCGACCAAGGCCGGGCGCAAAGGCAGCAAGCGCCTGCTGCTCATCGCGCACCTCGACACCGTGTTCGAACCTGACAGTCCCTTCCAGAAATTCATGCGCAAAGGCGAACGTGCCGAAGGGCCCGGAGCAGGCGACGACAAGGGCGGGCTGACGGTGATCGTGGCCGCATTGCGCGCTATGCAGGCGGCTGGCACGCTCAAAGATGCGAATATCGAAATCCACATGACCGGCGATGAAGAGGATTCGGGTGATCCGATCGAGATTACACGCGCGCCCCTGATTGCGGCGGGCAAGCGCGCCGATGTCGCGCTCGATTTTGAAGGGCTGGTGACCGACGGCGGCAAGGATATGGGAACGATCGCCCGCCGCTCGTCAAACAGCTGGCGGCTCGAAACCAGCGGCAAGACCGGACACAGTTCAGGCATTTTCAGCACCGACGCCGGTGATGGCGCGATCTACGAACTGGTGCGCATCGTCCACCGCTTCCGCACCGAACTGCCCGAACCCAATCTGACCTTCAACGTCGGCATTGTCGCCGGTGGGCAGGAGGCGACGCTCGACCCCGACGGCATCCGTGCGACCGCAAAGGGCAAGACCAACATCATCCCGGCAATCACCATAGCCCGCGGCGATTTTCGCACGCTGTCGCAGGAACAGACCGAGCGGGTGAAGGCGAAGATGACGGCAATTGTCGCCGATCATGCGCCGGGAACGAGCGCCCGTATCATCTTTGATCAGGGCAGCTATCCGGCGATGGCACCGACCGAAGGGAACAAGGCGCTGCTCGCGCGACTCAACAGGATCAACCGTGATATGGGGCTGGCCGAAATGGAAGCGCTCGACCCGCTCAAACGCGGTGCGGGCGATATCAGTTTCGTTGCCGACGATGTCGACGGACTGGTCGGGCTCGGCACCTCGAGCGATGGCGATCATGCCCCGGGCGAGACGGTCGATCTTGACAGCATCAAGCGCCAGGCCAAGCGCGCAGCCATATTGATGACCCGGCTGTCAAAGGAAAAGGCCGACTAGCCGGGCGTCCCGCCCCGCACCGACGAAGCGACCAGCCGCATCAGCAGGCCGCGCAAATTGGGGTAGTTCGCCTTGTCATAGTTGCTGCCACCGCCAAATTTGGCCGACAGACGCCGGTGCACTTCGGGCAGGGCGTGATAGGGTATGCTTGGCACCAGATGGTGCAATGCGTGATAGCGCAAGCCCACAGGCGCCCAGAATTCGCCCAGCAGCCCCGGCGGCGGCACGTTGACGCTGTCGAGATATTGCTCGGTCACGCTCAGCACCTCGCCATCATTTTCCCACAGATGCGCGACCAGCGTGCGGATCTGGTTGAGCACCAGCGCTGCGGCGACGATGGCGAGATAGATCAGGAATGCCTTCAGCGGGATCCAGCCGGTCGCAACGCCGGTCAATATCCCGATCGACCACAGGCTGGCCCCGGTTTCCATGATGATCCAGTCGCGGCGGAACTCGCCCTCGGGCAACGCGCGGCGATAGGCCGGATTGATGGCGAGCGTCGAAAACCGCGCCACCGTTTCCCGGCGAATCCAGGGGCTGATCACGGACAGTGGTGAGAGAATGGCGAAGCGGAGCAGAAACCCGATCGACCCCAAAACAGCCACTGCCATGAAAAAGATCAGCATATGCGGCTTCATCAGCGCAAGCGGCAGATATTCGGGATCACGATCCGTCCCATAACGCATCTTCGAATGGTGCTGGTTATGCGTGTCTTCATAGGTGAAGGACGGAATCAGCATCGGTATGCCGATCAGGAAATTCCATACCCAGCGAAAGCCCGGAACATGATCGCGTTTCATATGGGTGATTTCGTGGATGAACAGCGCGGCCCGATAGAGGAAGGTGATCGCCACTGCGGCACCTGCCAGCTGAACCGCCAGCGAAGCACCGGCAATCGCAAAATACAGGCCTGCATAACCGATCAGCGCCGAACCCAGAAAGTCGGGCCAGTAGATACCGGGCTTTGCAACGCTGAATTCGCGGGTAAGCGCGGCGGCTTCGCGGATGAGGTCGTTATCCTCATATGCCTTTGCCTTGGTCGAGTTCATATTTTCCATGCGCGCCATATAGGGCCTCGCACGGTCAACGTCACGTCCCGTAAATTGCAAAACTTTCCGATTTGAGTAATCGGCGCGCAACCCGGAATTGCGGTATCAGAATGACTGGCGCAGTTGCTCGATCATGCGGTGCGGCTCGGGCAGATTTTCCTGTTCAGTATAGATATGGCTGCTCATCCGCTGAACGCGATAATAGAGATCTTCGCTGGCCACGATCAGCGCACGGGCTTCCTCGGGCATGCGGCAGACCATCCAGTCATCGGTAGCCGGTGCATAGCCAAGCTCGTCCAGCTCACGCATCACATCCGACGAATGAATCTCTCCGGCACGGATCGCCTTCTGGTTCAGCAACCAGGCGATGACATGCATCAGCCGTGTCGTCACCTTCAGCGATTCGCACGAGAAGGCGACCGCAACGTCGGCGGGCGCAATCTGCCGCGCACGGTCGCTATCGAAATAGGAACGCGCCTCGTCGGCGAGCACCATAGCTTCGGTGTAGAGGCCGTCGATAAGCTTGGGCGTGATCTGATACTGCGGAGCATGCATGGCCGTCACATGCCAAAGCGACTCCGGCGCTGTCAGCAAGATTTACCACTTTTCCACCGCATTCCGGAAAATGTTCCATGACGGCACGTTAACCAAGGCCCATCTTTAGGCTCTATGCTGCTGAATCTCAGGCGATAATGTCGGGAATGAGCTGATCTTCAAGGATACTGATCCGGTCCTTGATCGCCAGCTTCTTGCGCTTCATTCGGGCAATCTGAAGCTGGTCGGCGACGGGACTGGCCTGAAGCGCAGCGATGGCATCATCCAGGTCGCGGTGTTCAATCTTCAGCAATTCGATCTGCTGCCGGATTCCGTCGTCGTTCATGGCGCCCCAAAGGATAAGCTGTTCTGTTTGCAATTCTGATAGCCCCGCCGCACCATTGTCGCCAGAACGAAAATGATGTGCGGCAAGACGGATGTTTTTTCGCAAGACAGCCTGTGGAAAACATGTTTTACTTTTCACCTTGGCTCTGGCGAGTCGAAATGAATCGGCTCTCCTGGCGGCAAGCAAGAAGGAGATAGCGGTGAGCGAAAATCATCTGTCGGCCCTGCGAGTGAAACATGCCGAACTCGAAACGCAACTCGAAACCGAAGAAGCCAGGCCTTTCCCAGACGATGAACTGATACACCGCATCAAGAAGCAGAAGCTTCAGATCAAGGACGCGATGGCGCAGGAACTCGCATCGGCCTAAACCCGCTTGCACAAGTAATTTTTTGGTCTGAACCCGCAAGAGGGTATCGCAAGCGCCCATGCCATCTGCTAACCGGGTGGCATGGAAGGCGCAGCAATCGCAGCACGCAATATTTTGACCGGCCTGCACGAGGTAATGGCCTCGGGCAATCATGCGCAAGCCAAACTCAACCAGGTCGTCAATATCATCGGCGAAGCGCTGTCGAGTGAAGTCTGCTCGATCTATCTGCTGCGCGATGGCGTGCTCGAACTATTTGCCACACGCGGTCTCAATCAGGATGCGGTCCATGTGACCAAGCTTGCCTTTGGCGAAGGCCTGGTGGGAACGATTGCCGACAATGTCGAAACGCTGAACCTTGACGAGGCGGCGGCGCATCCCGCCTTCCGCTATATGCCGGAAACGGGCGAAGAGCGGTTCCACAGCTTTGCTGGGGTGCCGATCGTCCGATCCGAGCGCGCAGTCGGTGTCCTGGCGGTCCAGCATGCCGATCCGCGCAAATATGCCGAGATAGAGATTGAGGCCCTGCAGACGACGGCAATGGTGCTGTCCGAATTGATCGCCAATGCCGGGTTGATCGACGAGGCCGGAACCATCGGCAGCGGCCAGACGGGCACGGTGGTGCTGAACGGCCTGCCGCTGGTATCCGGCGCGGCGGCCGGCGTCGCCATTTTCCATCAGCCCAATGTCCGTATCGAACATACAGTCGCCGAAGATACCGAAGCCGAACGCGCACGGGTCTATTCGGCCTTCGACAAGATGCGCGAGCAGATCGACCGCATGGCCAATATGGCGGAATTTGGTGCGGGCGGCGAGCATGAGGAGATACTCGATACCTACAAGATGTTCGCTTATGACGAAGGCTGGTCGAGGCGGATCAACGAGGCGATCGACAGCGGCCTAACCGCAGAGGCCGCAATCGAGCGCGTCCAGCAGCGCACCCGCATGCGGATGCGGCAGATCGATGATCCGCTGCTGGCTGATCGCATGCACGACCTGGAAGACCTGTCGAACCGGCTGCTGCGCATTGTGTCCGGCCAGATGGGCACGGCGGCGCAGATGGGGCTCAAGCAGGATTCGGTGCTGGTCGCGCGCAATCTGGGCCCCGCCGAACTGCTCGAATATGACAAGCGCCGTTTGCGCGGCGTCATCCTCGAAGAAGGCTCGCTGACCGCGCATGTCACCATCGTTGCGCGCGCCATGGGCGTGCCGGTGCTCGGCCGTGTGAATGGCGTGCGCCAGACAATTCGCGATGGCGACATGCTGTTGCTCAACGTCGACGACAAGACCGTCATCGTCCGCCCATCGTCGGCGGTGCAGGACGCCTTTTCGAGCGAGTTGGCCGACCGGCAGAAGAAGAAGGCGCGCTATGCAGCGCTGCGCGACGAGCCTTCGGTCACGAAGGACAGGCAAAAGGTCGCGCTTTTCATCAATGCGGGGCTTCGCGACGATGCCCTTGCGATCGGGCTTTCAGGCGCGGAAGGCATCGGCCTGTTTCGCACCGAGTTCCAGTTCCTGATCTCCGCGACCCTGCCGCAGCGCGAACGGCAACAGCGTTTCTATCGTGAAGTGCTCGACGCGGCGGGCGACAAGCCGGTGGTGTTTCGGACGATCGACGTCGGTGGCGACAAGGCGCTTCCCTATCTGAAGCATGTGACCGAAGAGGAAGAGAATCCGGCGATGGGCTGGCGGGCGTTGCGGCTGGCGCTCGATCAGGAAGGATTGATGAAGGCGCAGGCCCGGGCCTTGCTGGAGGCCGCTGCGGGACGCAATCTCAACGTCATGTTCCCGATGGTGTCCGAACCCTGGGAGTTTGACGCCGCAAAGCAGGTGTTCGAGGCGCAGCTCGAATATCTGTCCGCGCGCAAGAAACAGCTGCCGTCGCGCATTCGCTATGGGGCCATGCTCGAAGTGCCCGCGCTGGCCGAGATGCTCGACCTGCTGTTGCCCAAGATCGATTTCCTCTCGATTGGCACCAACGACCTGACCCAGTTCCTTTTTGCAGCGGACCGGGCCGATCCACGACTTGCCGAGCGTTACGACTGGCTGAGCCCCGCCATATTGCGGTTCATCCGTCGTGTGGTCCTTGCCTGTGACGAACATGATGTCGACCTGACCGTGTGCGGCGAAATGGGCGGCAGAACGCTGGAGGCAATGGCGCTGATCGGCATCGGCCTGAAACGGCTTTCGATCACCCCCGCCGCTGTCGGCGCGATAAAGGCGATGGTCCGGTCGCTCGATGCGGCGGCGATTACCGATGAAATGGCGATGATATTGGCCTCGCCGACTGGCAGTATCCGGGAACGGCTTACCGCATGGGCACAATCGCAAGGCGTTGAAATATATTAGGTCGATTGGGCATTTGACCAATTACGCATTGACTTTCGATATAGCTGCGCCATTGTCTTTCAGCCGCACGTCAGAGGCGGAATTTTCGGGTCATTGGAGAGCGATTTGGTGGACGATCGCGAGCAGGAAATATTGGACGATCAGCAATTGGAATCGGGACAACCGCCCTTTCAAAGCGTCGGTGCCAGGCTGCGCGCGGCGCGCGAAGCCGAAGGTCTTTCGCTGACCGAGATCGCCAATCGGACCCGTGTGCCTATCCGGCATCTCGAGGCGATCGAGAATTCAGACTATGCCGCGCTCCCCGGCTCCACCTATACGCTGGGCTTCTCAAAATCCTATGCCAAGGCGATGGGGCTGGATGAGGCGGAGATCGCTACGGAACTGCGCGACGAACTGGCGCAAGGCGGATATCAGGGCGTCGCAACTCGGGCCCCTGCCTACGAACCCACCGATCCGGCGCGCGTGCCATCACGCCCATTGGCCTGGAGTGCGGCGGCCTTGGCGGTGGCGCTGGTCGCTGCCTATTTCCTGTGGCGCAGCTACGCCCTGTCGCCCGTCGTCGAAAAAGAGGCGCCAAAGGCGGTAGCAGAGGCACCGATCAAGGATCGGGCGAAGCCGGCGGCAGCCAGTGCGATCGACCCGGCTGGCGAAGTCGTGATTACCGCGCGCGAACCCGCCTGGGTCAAGATTTACGACGCCGAGAACAAGCGGCTTTATGAGAATGAGATGAAGCCGGGTGATCGCTACACAGTGCCCGCCGATGCCAACAATCCGATGATCGTCACCGGCCGTCCGCAGGTATTGGACGTCACGATAGGCGGCAAACCCGTGCCATCACTGGGAACGGGTGAGCGTTCGATCGCCGATGTCGGCGTCAGCGCGACCGCGTTACTTGCGCGGAAAATAGAGGCGACACCGGCACCGCAAGATACAGCCCCGACCACCAGCCCGCAAAACAGCCAGACTCCGTCGACACGCTAAGCAATACGGCAATCCACAGTTATTTGATGCCTTTTGGAGCTTTTACCTGCCAAAGCCTTTATTCGCGATTCAGCCTCAGTTATAGTTAATCCGAGTAGGAGCAACGCGCAAAGGTCGCAAATCCAGTTTGTTAGCCGGGAGGGCTGAGATGAAGTTCCGATATTTCCTGACAGCGGCTGCGATCATCGCCGCCGTTCCCGCAGCGCAAGCCCAGGACGCCAATGTCGAAGGTCGCGTCGTCAAGCTGGAAAAGGAAATGAAAGCCGTCCAGCGCAAGGTCTTCCCGGACGGGGCCGGAAAATTCTTCGAACCGGAAATCCAGCCCGATGGACCCAAGCCCGCGACAAGCGGAACGCCCTCGGCGAGCGCGGTGACCGACCTGATCGCACGGGTCGATGCACTGGAAACGCAATTGGCATCGCTCACCGGCCAGGTCGAAACGCAGGGTGCGGGCATGAAGGCCATCGATGAACGACTGAAGGCGCTGGAAAGCCAGGTCAAGGCGGGCAACACCGTGGCTGCAACGAATGTGGCGCAAGCCGATCCCGGGGTTACGGTCACACCGGCAAAGACGACAGCCGCCAGCAAACCGGCACCGGCACCAGTGAAACCGACAGCCCCGGCCAAGCCCACCGCAGCCAGAACGGCAGCAGTTGCGGCGGTGGAACGCCCTTCGACCGGCGATGGCTTTGAAGACGGCTATTCCTATGGCTATCGCCTGTGGGAAGCGAAATTCTATCCCGAAGCCCAGGTGCAGTTGCAGGATACAGTCAACAAATATCCGAAGCACAAACGCGCCAGCTTTGCCCGCAATCTGCTGGGGCGCGCCTGGCTGGACGATGGCAAACCGGCAACGGCGGTGAAGATTTTCTACGACAATTACAAGAATGATCCGAAAGGCGAACGCGCGCCGGAAAGCCTGTATTTCCTCGGCGATGCGCTGACCGATCTGGGCAAGGCGCCCGAAGCCTGCGAAGCCTATGGCCAACTGGCCAGCGCCTATCCTTCGGAAGCAGGTGGTCGGCTGGCAGCACGGCTGGCGGAAGGGCGCAAGAAGGCGAAGTGCAAATAAGCCGATAGCCAAGGCACATGGTCAGGATTATGGCCGGTTGGATGGCGGGTTCATCCAGCGAAATCTTGCATGGCTTCATCCATGCGATGGGGCGGCTGACCGGGGGCAATCCGGCAATATTGGATTCGCCCCGGATCGGCCTTGCGGTGTCGGGCGGGGCGGACAGCCTTGCGCTGATGCTATTGGCGCATGCGGCCTTCCCCAAGGGCATCAGCGTCGCCACGGTAGATCATGGTCTGCGCCCCGAAGCGGCCGACGAGGCCGACTATGTCGCGCGGCTGTGCGCCGAACGCGGCATCCCGCACGATATTCTGAAACCCCACACGCCGATCACCGGCAATCTGCAGTCGGCGGCGCGCGCGGTGCGTTACCGGTTGCTCAGCGACTGGGCCGATGCACAGGGGCTGCGCTGGATTGCGAC
>JADLBY010000021.1 GCA_020847445.1 Sphingomonadaceae bacterium
TCATAAGCAGGAAGCGGTTCGGCAGTCATGACCGCCTGCCTGCCCTATGCGCTGGCCGCACGCAATGGTGACGTTAGGGAAGGTGGTCAGCGGCGTGGAAAACCAGGGCCTGGGGGGAAACAGTGAATATGCTGTCCCCGTGACAAGGCTTTTGAGGCATGAAACGGGGACATGCTATTGCGTGTCCCCGTCCTGCGGTTAAGGGATGGTGAAGGATATTTGCGCAAACCCGGGGCTACGCTATTCTGTGCCCTTGCGAACCGGAGGCAGGGCGATGGAATTTGGGGATTGTGTGCACTGTCACCGTAATCCCAAAACCCCGCCGCGAAATCATGCCGCAACCCTTTCAAATTTCACATTGAATTACGGAATTACGGTGACAGGTGCACATTCACCCATTTATTGACAAGGGCGTTCTTGTTTCATAGCCATATTGCGGCTCGGCAGAGTGGCTGCAGGCCATGGAGGCGCGCACCGGCAAACAACTCATCCCGGCCCAAAGGGGGAAGGAGACCGCTAATTGGGTAAATATGCACCTGTCACCGTAATTTCCTAATTGGGTAAATATGCACCTGTCACCGTAATTTGTAATTCACCGCAATACCGCGACCAGTGCTGTCAGGCGGAATTGCAAATGGTGACGTGGGAGTGACGCAGTTCGTCATAAGGCGCAATGACGGGTGGAGGTTCTCACCGGGGACGGGACATTGATGAAGGATAGACAAGAAATCTCAGATTTGGTCTGTAAGTTAATCGCTGCATTGGAGTCAGAGATTGTGCTTGATCATTGCAGTATGGACGACAAAAGGCGTATTAAAAATGCGATATCTTACTTGAATGAAAGAAAATCAATCCTTGTCAACAAAGGTGAGATTCCAAACATAGCTATAGCATTTGATCATCTAGGCTTGATGGATTACTATATGAATAGGCCAAACCTGCACAATATCGTTCAATCAATTGATGAGAAATCAGACGCAAGCGGCTTCCAATTGCAACTTCGCAGAAACTGAATGACATACCGGAATTACGGTGACAGGAATTACGGTGACAGGTGCACATTTACCCGAATTACGGTGACAGGTGCACATTTACCCATTTATTGACATGAGTTTGCTCGTTTCATAGCCATAGTGCATGGCCCGCCTTGGTCTCCCCGGCGTGGTGTATCCCGGCGGACAGCGGCTTGTCGGCCCCTGCCCGATCGGCGCATTACTGCCCTCTTCAGAATCCTGGCGGGCCTTGCGGGCAATATTTCCGCAGATTTTCGGGGCAGACTGGCCCCGAAAACCTATTCGCCCGTTTTCTTGAACAGCGTCTCTGCAGTCAGTTCGGCGGGCGCTTCTTCTTCGCCGTGCAGCGCTTCCTCGGCGGCGCGCTTGGCTTCGTCGCGTTCATTGCGCAGCTGTTCGAGCAGCGCTTCCTTGTCGCCGGCAAAGCGGCTGTCGTCGGCGGCCTTGTCTTCCAGACCGGCCTTTTTGGCGGCGCGGGCAACGATAGCGTCCAGTTCACGCTGTGAGCACAGGCCGAGCGTTACCGGATCCTTGGGCTGGATCTCGCTGATGTTCCAGTGGCTGCGTTCGCGGATCGCCTGGATCGTGTTGCGCGTGGTGCCAATGAGCTTGCAGATCGCACCGTCCGAAATTTCGGGGTGGTTGCGCAGCAGCCAGGCGATGCCATCGGGCTTGTCCTGCCGCTTTGATACCGGGGTGTAGCGCGGGCCCTTTGTGCGGCGCACCTGTTCGGGCCCCTTGCTGATCTTCAGCGCATAATCGGCGTCGGCCTGGCCCTTTTCGATTTCTTCCATCGTCAGCTCGCCCGCACGCACGGGATCGCGGCCGGTATATTTGGTGCCGGTCATGTCATCGGCCATCGCCTGCACTTCCAGAATGTGCAGCCCGCAAAATTCGGCAATCTGGTGAAAGCTGAGCGCGGTGTTGTCGACCAGCCATGCGGCAGTCGCGTGCGGCATCAGGGGAACGAGTCCGTTCTGGGCCATGTCTGATTCTCCAATAAATAGGGCCGCCCCTTACCGGAGCGGCCTGAATATGCCGCCCGCTTAGGCCAAAGCCGCCCCTACGGCAAGCATCATTCGTCGGGAAACTGTGCATTCCTATGCAGGAAAGGCTTGACTGCTTTAATTGCGCACTTAACACTGCACTTTGCCAAAGGTTTGAGGAGACCTTCGAAGACGTAATTTGATTTCATCACATCGCTATCTCGTAGCAATTTATGGAGGGAGAGGACCATGCGTAAGCTACATCTGATTGGTGCGACTGCGCTTGCCATGTCAATGGCAATGCCGGTGTAGCGCGTCACATGCTTTTAAAGTGGAATGTAGATTCTCTGCCTGATTTCTAGAGCACTCAATTGCACGGTAGCGGCGTTTAAAAGGCCTCTAAAAGGCACAAAAAAGGGGCGCGAGAAACCCGCACCCCTCGCTGAGCGGTTAAGCCTTATCGGTTTCTAAATAGATAATCGAAGTCGGGGTGCGTTGAAGCAGCCGCCACGACCTCCGCCATCCATGCTCGAACAGCTTCAGCTTTTGGCGTTCGAGACCGCATCGCTGCGAGACAAGCGCCCTGCTTGGAGAAAATCCTGTCCTTGCCGCCAAGGCCGTTTCCGACAGTGATTTTCATTGTGTAGCCGGTCTTCATATATTCGCGCGCCTTCCCGTACGGCGCATGTTGCAAGTGCTGCGGATAGCCTAGAGCATTGGCCATCTCCTTGTTTGTCACAATTCCTTCGGGGCTCGCCAGCAGTTCGATCATCTCCACTGCCTCGGCCATGTTGCGATAGCGCTCAACAGGATCGAGGCCGATCTCGATCATCTTAGATTTCAGATCACTCTCCAAAAGCGCACGAACCTTCCGCCTTTCACGAACCGACAACGGTTCGTCGGGCTGTTCAGAATGTATGTCTTGATTGGCCATTTCAGCCTCCCTTCGCCAGATCGAGGTCGTTGCAGATGCGGTTGCCTTCTTCGGCCAAGATGCCAAGAAAGGCCCCCATCATGTCGACGGTTATTGCTGGATTGCCGACCAGTTCTTGCCCCGCTTGGGAGGTGAACTCGATGGCAACTTGCAGTCTGCCGATGCGGCTCACAAGGTCCGTATCGATAGCGACGCTTCCTCGGATTGGCGCCGCTGCCGACCCTGCGAGCCGGTCTTCTACATTAGCGTTCATATACTCGTTCCCTTACTAGAGGCCCGGTGATGACCACCGGGAGCCGGGAGCTAGTAACCTGAACGAGGCAGGCACGCTTATTTCCCCGAAGGGTATTGTATTCGCGTACTCCCGACATAAGCCGGAATCGGTGGCATGATCTGAGAAAAGCGTCTCGCGGCACGCCAACCGCTCGTTTTGGGTTACTAGCCCTGTCGCGGAAATGCGCCAAAACAGGCACGAAGTCAACGGTCGCGGCGTTTCTGCTTCTTTTTGGTGGCCTTGGTGCCGCACTTGAGGTCGCCATAGCGTTCGACAGCAAATCCGCCTGCAACCTGCGCGCAACTGAAATCGACGCCATTGGCCGAGCAGAGCGCAAGGGTGCGCCCATAGCGGTCGGTGCCCTTCGGTTTGCAAGATACGCGGCCTGTCGAGATCAGGCGGACGATGTTGGCCTTGCTCGCATCCGGGTTTCCCTTGACGCATTTTCGGCGTTTAGGGCAGCGACCTCCCATCTCCGGCGCATCGATATTTAGAAGCCTCACACGCTCCCTACCACACCGAATAGTGTCGCCATCTACCGCTTTGGGTTGGGTGCAGGCAAAGGCTGCCGCTGCAAAAAGACCGATCATCGAATATCCCCACCACGGCGACGCTAGATGACCAACATATCGCTGCGATTCACAATGTCAAAGAACGTCACCGCAGGCGGCAATTGGAGGCCCGTTGCCTCCCCCGTTATTGGGGAGGCTGTGGCCAAAGCAACGGCATGAGATCAACTTCACTGTCGGTCTCGGCCTTCTGCATCATCTCCTCCAGCTTTTTCGGCAGATCGCGCAGCGCCTGGCGGTGCTCGGCCCACAGCTTGCGCTTGGCTTCACTCAGCTGGGCATCGGGCAGCATGGTCCAGTCGGTTGCTGCCAGCGCACGATCGCGGCGGGCGCGGGCGGCGGTGAGCAGTTGGTCGACGTCGAGTGTCGCGTCCTTCAGCGTCGGCCGGCCATCGGTACCGGGAACAATGATCTTGCCGCTCTGGTGGGCGGCATCGAGCAGGCGTCCATGCTCTTCGGCCGAAATCTCGATCGCGTCGGCCGGCAGGCGGCAATGCGGGTTGGCGACCTCCACCATGATGGGATCGGCTTCGACCTGCCGCTGCCGCTTCTGGAACTGGCTGCGGATCGGTGTTGGTGTGTCCGCCTTGGCGTCCTTCACAGCCCGGTTATAGTCGGCATCGTCCTTTTGCTTTGCGCGGGCGAGCGCCGCAGACTGGCGGGCTTCATCGACAACCATGATCGTGCGGGTGCCGAAGAAGCGATCATCAAGGAAACCGCCCCGGCCACCGTCATGTGATGCGCTGTAATATGTTGTCATGCTCTTTACTCCTTATCGGCCGATCGCGAGGACGGTGACACTGACGGGATCGTCGATCGCATTCTGGATCGAGATGATGGTGGTGCCTTCGCCGCTGGCAAAGGGTCCGTTGTGCGACACGCCATAGTCGCCGACCTTGCCGCCATTGACCCATGCGCCCATGCAGGCGTTCGGGAATGTCGTTGGCAGCGGCGCGTTGAGGGTGGAATTGGCGCTCACCGTGGTTTTGAAGATCTGGATGATCGCGGTGCCCAGCGTGATAATCATCGACGAGCCAGCAACCGAGATCGAGATCAGGCCGGCCAGCGATGCCGGAGTCACGGCCTTATCAGTAGCGACCTGTGCCGCAACCTCGCCGATTGTTGCGGCGACAACTGACAAGGTCAGATCAGCCGCCAGCGCGCCACCACCGGTGACGAGGCCGCCACCATTGACCTGACGGGTGGTCGGCACCGACCCTCCACCGGTACCAACCACCCCCGCCACGAGCGCAACAACCGCATCGCGGACCTGCGTATAATCGCCCTTCACCAGTGCGATTCCCGCAAAGGTGATCAGGTCGACAAGATTTTCCTGAACCTCGTTCAACCAGTCGGCCGTAAGAACCGTGGCTTCTTGTCCGGTGGCCGGGCTGCCCTCGGTAAACAGGCCGTCTACCGCGCCTGCGCCGTCAATTCTGTGCATGGCTATGCTCCTTATCTGCTGTTTTCGGCATCAATATTCTCCGTAGTCCGAGAGGAAATCGAACCACATGATCGCTTCGGCTTCGTTGGGATAAGCGAAGAGGACTTTGGTGTGGGCGGGGGCGGCACGGCGGATCGTGCATTCCAGCTCCTGCACCGAAAAACTGCGCAACCTGTCGCCCGCGCGTCCGATGCCGGCACGGAAACGCTCCGAACGGACGACAAGGCCACTGGCTTCGGAAAAGGCCAGCACGCGCACGCGCCAGGCGAATTGCCAGTCCTGCCCATAGGCGCGCGATCCGGCCCTGCAACCGGCGCGTAGTGGGGCGAACTCCTCGATAGCGATCTCGACGCCCAGCACGGCCGCCAGTTCGATGAAATAGGCCCGGCTCTGGCCACCTATACCGGCAATCTTGCGTGTGACGCGGCGCTGGCGTTCCGAAATCGACCCGGTAACCGGAAGGCAATTGTCGGGAAGGCCGGCAACGCGCTCCCAATCACCGAGCAGCTCCAGCGCGGTACCGGGATCAGCCTCGTCGAGCAGGCGGAATGCACGGGCGTCAAAGCGACCGAATTCATCGGCGATACCCTCGACCAGCTTTGCCATGATGGATCCCGGTGCGCGCAACCAGGCAAGCCCGCGTGGCAAGAGCGAGGCGAACTGCTCGCGATATGCAATGGCGCGCTGCTCGGACATCAGACGAAGCTCACCACGCCCATCACAGGCAGGGCACCGGCGCTCGCAACGACGTTGGCACCAGGTAGGATGACTTCATGGTCGGTCTCACCCGCGGCAAGGCTCACCGCCTCGCGGATATGGCTGATCAAGATCGTCCCACCCGGCTCGGCTTCACGCCGCAACAGGTCGGTCAATTCTTCAGTGATCGCATTCTGCACGTCGAGCGTGTTGGGTACTGCGCGAATGGTGAAATCGACGGCTTCAGGTATCGGTGCGACGACATATGCGGTGGCCGTGACGGGGCGCTGCTCGTCAATCTCTTCCTGCACCGCAGCCACATCGGGCGCGGTCGGGATGATATCGATCCGGTCGTCCATCACGAAACGGATGGTCACGGTGCCAAGGCCCAGCTCCTGCGGATAGACCCATGCACGGGTGACGCCCGGAACCGCCAGCGCCCATGCCGAATAGTCATTGGCATTGCCACCATGCGGCGGGCGCTGGATCCGTGTCAGCAGGCGGTCGCGCAGGCTTTCGTCGCCTTCTTCCTCATTGCCCCCGGTGATCGCTGCGGCTGCGGCCGCAACGGCGTTGATGCCCGCCACAGGTGCGGAAAAGACAAGCTGTGTTGCTGCATCGGCGTTGCCGGCATCGCCAGCGACCACCGCCTCGATCGGCACGGCCGCGGTACCGGCGACGATGGTGGTTGCGGCAGTCACCTTATATTCAACGGCATCGACGCGGGCGAGAATAGCGCCGAGCGGCACGATTGCACCATTGGTGCCGGTTACCGTTGCTGTGCCGGTAGCGGGTGTTGCAGCCTTGCGGGTCACACCCCAGATCGCGGCCCAGCGTGCAAGCGATTCCGCCTCGGCCGTGTCGGGAAAAATCTGGCGGGATAGCCATTCGAGAAGGCCGTAAGCGCCGTGCAAGGCACCGGAGATAACGCGGCCCAGCACATCGAGGACCGATCGGCGCAGGCGGCTGTCGGCACCGGGCAAGCGGCTGTCGAAATCGTCGCGGACGCGGTCGACCAGTTCGGTCAGTGTCGGGCGGTTAAACGGCATATGCTCGGCCTTCCATGCGGTTCCAGATATAGTCGAAGCGCAGGCGCGCAGGCCCGGTCGGGCGGGTGATCTCGACACCGATGGCAAGCCGGTCCCCCGGCTGGGCCTCGACCGTCACATCGACGGTGCGCGCCACGCCATCCTCGATCAGCCAGGCGAGCGCCTCGCGGGCAAAGCTGCGCGCGCGCTCCAGCACCGATGTCGTCTGCTTTTCGCGAGCGAGCAGCCACAGCCGCGAACCTGTTTCGTCACCTGCGGCGGTAAAGGCATCGCCCCACCAACCGCGCGGATCATCGCCATCGGGGATCGCATCGTCGGCGCGGGCACGGGCATCGGTAAACAGCGAGATCAGGATGGCGGTGTCGAGGCCGTCATCGGTCGCCAGCTGGCCATCGAACAACCGCGACGCGCATGGCAGCCACATCGTCTTCAGCGGCGGGCTCCGGCATGTTGAGGGCAACCGCAATCGCGAAGACCGCGGTGAAAAGGAGGATGCCGACCATCTCGGCCCAATGCGGCGGGCAGATACGATCCTGCTCTTGCTGCAGCTTGCTCATGCGTCGGTTCCTTGTTCACTATCGAGGCGATCGAGCTCTTCGCGCATGGTCTTCCGCATCCCAGCGGGTATTGCGGCTGCGAGATCGGGGATAAATCTGCGCTTGTCGGCAGTCCCGAGGCGGCTCCAAGCGCCGAGCATTTGCGATGAGAATTTCGTGTATGGAGTGGGCTCAGGCTTTTGATCCGTCACTCCAGCGGACTGCATCGCAAAGCCCAAGTCATTTGGACCTGCGATTAGTATTTCGATGACGCGCTTGCGCTTCAATGCGTCCTTGATCGAAGCAATTTTGAGCAGGCTATCGGCCACTTTGGCCACTGGGTGATCCTTGAACGGATCGATCAGTTCCGGAAATGGCTGAATAATCAGTCGATGAATGCGCATCGAGCGCTGCAGATCGCGTTTGCCCAGACCAAGAGCTTCTGCGGCTTCATTCGCCCATCCGTATGCTAGCGACAAATTGTCGCCAGCAGCTTCGGCGATCTCATCCGCTTTCTCGATTTCGCTATATTGGACCTTGTTGGCCTTGGCCTTGCCACCGAGAGCTTGGGCGGATTTAACCCCATGCTCATTCATGACACGCCATTGCGCCGCGGATGCAACCGCATGGACGAAAAGCGCGCGCTCCAGCGGCTCCAGCTCTCGGCGATTGATGTTCTCGCTCGCTTGGATGGCTTCTAGTTCTGCCTTGGAACCTTCGACGGCAACGGCTTTTACATCGATGCCAGCCGACAGCGCACCACGTAGGCGGTGGAGGCCATAGACAAGCTTCCACTCGTAATTGCTGCCGGACGGAGCCTTCGTAACCTTGATCGGGTCGGTCTGGCCGTCGCGTTGCATCAGAAACCCGAGGGCTTCGGCTTTTGCGGGAAAAAACAGGCCAATTCGGCCTGCCTCGTCGGGGTCGATCGTAAACGGGTCTAGCGAAAGCACCTGGTTCATGATGCAGCCCGCACTTCATCAAGCTGCAGCCAGAACCGCGCTAGGCTCGATCTGCTCGGTGTGCGCTCTTTGCCGAAAAAGTTTCGAATTAACGCGACCGCCACATCAATGGGCATCTGTCTGTGGTGCTCAATGGCTGCCGAACGGACTTCCAGATCGTACCACCAACGTGGGCGGGATTGGCGTTTGCGGCTGCCATCCGCTTTGTCGAGATAAAGGATCGTCGGCGCATAGGCGATGGCGCGGGTGTAGGCAGGCGTATCGACCTTACCCTGTATGCCCATCATTTTTTCGAGTTGCCGGATACGGGCTTCCATCAACTCCCAAGGCTGCGACCTGTCGCGCTTTGCCGGAGCCTTGGCAGGCATCGTTGCGGCCAGCCTACCGTGGCGATAGGCCAGAAAGACTTCGATGATTTGTGCCCGGACCTCTATCGCCTCTTTCGTCTGTGCGTGCATGCACACGACAAGTGCTTGGGCTTCGTTGAGGTGAAATTCCTCGCTTGGCCGCCCTCCTGCTTCGGAGGTTTGGGCCATTGTGGAACAAACCTCTCCATGACGCCTTATTTCTTTGTCATGCCGACGAATTAGTTTCCTGACGTTGCGCGGAGTATGAAAGCCAAGAACTTCGCCAATTCGAATGTCCTTCACGCGCGGCTCGCCCTGAAAAGGTCGCAAATCGGCGGTTGTGAGAGCAAGGGCGCTCATTTTGAACCAACCTTGACGGCAATTATTGCGTGTGCAGGTTGCTGAATCGGGGTATCGACCGGCTCCATGAACAGCGACTCGACAGCCTTACGAACCTTCGTGTTCGTCCGCCCGCGCAGGAAATCCTGCACGCTGTTGCGCGACAGCCTGTTCGCTTTGGCGAAATTGATGATCGTGCCATGCTTCTTTCGGATCGCCGCTTTGACGTCCTCGGGGTGCATCAGATGAGTAGTCATGGTTTGCCCTCGTTCGTATTCAATAGTCTTTGTGTGGCACACAAATGAGTGCGCTAAAAGGCATATTTGAACACGAAACTGTTCATTTTAGTAAGCAATTGTATTGCTTCAGATATTTTGTTGAGGGCTTGGCGTGAGCGCCGGCGAAAAGTTAAAGCAAGTCGGCGAAAGGCTGCGCGCCGAGCGGCTTCGTTTCGAAGCGAGTTTGGATAGCTTCGCCGAGACAGTTGGCATCCACCGGAATAGTTTGAGTAATTATGAGAATGGCGATCGCGCCATGAATGCTACCCTTTTGCTCGTTTTGGACGACCTGGGTGTCGACATTTGTTATGTGTTGACGGGCAAAAGGTCTGATGGTTCGCTCGATCCTATGACGTCGAGCTTGATCGACGGTTTTTTACGGCTCTCGGAACGCGAGAAGCACGCCGTTCTGTTGCTTGTAGCCTCGCTGGCAGGCACTGAATTCGTAGCCGACGAGTTTCGGCCAAAATCCCGACCGACCCTTCATTCGCCCGCTCTGGAGTTTAAGCCGCAACCGGAGGAAACATGATATTACTGGCATTAGCTCTTGCTGCTGCAGCGCAGTCAACTACTTTGATCATCCCCGACAAGGAAACTATTAGCGGGATAAATCAGCGGCTTCGCGAACTAGAGGGGATCGGCGAGGTCAACCTTTGGATAGATGGCAGCGAAAAGCTGGTTTGGGATATGGAGGTGTCTCGTACGCCGCCTATGCAAAGATACTATGACGCCTGCAGGCAGATTGCGCTCGTTTATGGGATAAAGCCAAATGTAGACGTCCGCATGGTGATTGATTTGAAGGCAGCCAAAGCCAGTGAAGACGCATCGAGTTACTCGCTCGGTCGCTTCAACTGCGCATCATGGACACACTATACCTTTTGATCTCGGTAAAAACGGTCCCACTTCTTTCTGCACCAAAGCTGTCTAATTTCCTCCCATAATCGAGAAAACGACGCAATTCCGTGCATTTTTGAAACTGGGACCATTTGTTCAAACTGGGACTGCCTCGGTCCCACTTCGCCATGCAAACGCGCCGGCCAATCGGCGCGGCCCAGCCGTAATTATCGACCTGCAGAGGCTTCTTAAAGGCCGCAAATACGCCATTGAGAGGGTTTTTATGGATCGTTTAGAAGGTGGACCGCAAAATTGCGCCAGGATCGTCCGAAACGCCGCAGATCGCGCGGATTCGCCAATTTACTCTAGTCACAGCCGCAAGGCCCAATTTCGATGAAAACCAACGAAAACCCCAGAATTTCAGCCAGTCCCACCGTGTCCCGCCATATCCCGCACTGTCCCGCCTTACTCTAATATGAAGTGTCAACTAACAGCCGGCCTATGCACAGCAGGCACCGCAAGCCGACGATGGAGACACCGGCGTCGGTGGCGAAATCGTCGTTACGGCCCAGCGGCAGGCGCAAAGCCTGCAGGAAGTTCCGATCGCGGTTTCGGCCTTTTCCGCCGAAATGCTTGAAAAGCAGCAGATTGAAAACGCCAGCGACCTTCAGCTGACCCTGCCCAACGTCAACTTCTCGAAAGGGAATTTCACGGGCTCCAGCTTTACCATTCGCGGGATTGGCGATCTTTGCGTCGGCATCTCGTGCGATGCCGCGACCGCCATCCACCTCAATGGCACGCCGCTGCTTGCCACGCGCCTTTTCGAAACCGAATATTTCGATCTGGAACGCGTCGAAGTGCTGCGCGGCCCGCAAGGAACGCTGTTCGGGCGCAACGCAACATCGGGCGTGGTCAACTTCATTTCAGCCAAGCCCCGCATGGACGGCTTCGCCGCATCGGGCGAATTCGAATATGGCAATTTCAATGCTATCAAGGCGAAGGGCATGGTCAACGTGCCGCTGGGCGAAACCCTGGCGATCCGTGCGGCCGGCTATTATCTGAAACGCGACGGCTATACCAAAAACCTGTTTAACGGTGCCGACCTCGACAACCGCGATATGTATGCGCTGCGCGGTTCCTTGCGCTGGGAACCCTCGGCGGACACCACCTTCGATCTGATGGGGTATTATTTCAAGGAAAAAGACAACCGCATGCGCATCCAGAAGCAGCTCTGCCAGTCGGACCCGACGGGCGTATTGGGCTGCTTGCCGAACCGGCGTGATCCGGGACGGACCAACACCAATGCAACCTTCACCGGCACGCTGGGCAGCCGCGAATTCCTGAGCATCGCCTTTGGCCCCGCGCTTGGCAATGCGCTTGGCCTGTCCAGTCTGTACGGGCTGGATTCCTATGCCGGGAATCCGATCCTCGACGACCCGCGCGAAGTCTATACCGGTTTCGAGCCCACCTATGAAACGGACGAACTCCAGATACAGGGCCGTCTTGAACATGATTTTGGTTCGATCAAGACGCAACTGTCCGGTTTCTATCACGAAACTTCGGTTGATTCCTCGCAAGACTATAATCTTGGCGTTGCCAACCGGGCCATCATCCAGCCAACATTGAACACGCTTGCCGGGCTGGCCGTCGCCGGAATTACCGGGGTGCCGGGCAGCAACGCCTATTTCGCACCGATCGCTGCGGCACTCATCCCCAATGGTCCGGCGGGCGACATCTGCACGTCGCTGTCTGAGGAAAGCGGTCTGGGCGTCTATGGCGGCTTCAAGCGGTGCGGCGCCATCCCCCTCGCCTATGACCGATCGAAACAGGACACCAAGGACTGGTCGGTCGAAGGGATTGTCAGCAGCGATTTTGACGGAATGTTCAATTTCCTGCTCGGCGGCATCTATGTCGACGGCAAGGTCACCGACGGCGACTATTATGTCAACGCCTTCGCCATCGACTATATCACGGGCGTGCTCGGCACGGTCGCGGCGCTGGGCGGCGGTCGGCCCCCGGCCTTTTCGGCAACACCGTTCTTCCGCAACGCAACCGCCCAATTCCGCCTGAAATCCTATGGCATTTTCGGCGAAGCCTATGTCGACTTCAGCGACCGGTTGAAGCTGACACTCGGCCTGCGATTCAATCATGACAACAAGCATGTCGTTTCGCGTTCGACATTGGCCAGCTTCCCCGTGGCATTCGGAACCACCGGCGATGCATTTGCGTCACCGGGTTATGCGACTTACGACGCCGACCCCGTGATCCCGGGCATTCAGCCTTTCGCCATCCGTGATCGCACGTTCAAGGAATGGACCGGCCGTGGCGTTCTTGACTACAAGATCACCGACGACAACCTGATCTATGCCTCTTATTCGAGAGGCTATAAATCCGGCGGGTTCAACCCGCCTGTGCAGGTGGCCGGTCTGACGATTCCGGATTCGTTCAGGCCGGAAATCATCACAGCCTATGAAATCGGGTCGAAGAACAGCTTTGCCGATGGCAAGTTCACGCTGAACCTCACCGGCTTCTATTACAAATATAAGGGCCTGCAACTCAGCCGCATCGTCGCGCGCAGCTCGATCAACGACAATATTGACGCCGATATCTGGGGCCTTGAAGCCGAAGCCATGATCCGGCCCGATCCGGATTGGGCCATCAATATCGGTGCCAGCTATCTGAAGACAAAGGTTACCGACAACGGGCTGTTCATCAACCAGCGCGATCCTTCGGGCGGTGATCCGAACACCGTGATTATCAAGGACATCCAGGGCGCATTCAACTGCGTTGTCCGGGCAAATAATCCTACGGTTGCACAAACCTTTGTGACCATCGTCAATACCGGGCTGGGCCTGCGTGGGCCCGCGCCTTTCCCGTCGGATTCGGGACTTGGGGCGGCGACAGGCGCATTCAGCCTGTGCAACGTGCTGGCGGCGCAGACCGCGAACCCGGGCGTCTTGGGGCTGCTCCCCACCGGTTCGACAGTAAGCGTCAACGATGGCATCGGCGTCAGCATAAAGGGGAATTCGCTGCCGCAAGCACCGGTCGTCAAATTTTCGGCCGGTCTGCAAAAGACGTTCAACTTCAGCAACGGCATGACGCTCATTCCGCGCGTCGACCTCATCTATACCGGCGAAAGCTACGGCAATATCTTCAATGGCCGGGTGAATCGCGTAGAGGGTTATACGCAAGCCAATGCCCAGGTTCAGTTGAACGGTGTCGATGGGCGCTGGTTTGTCCGTGGCTTCATCCAGAATATCATGGACAACAACTCGACCACCGGGCTCTATCTGACCGACCAGTCGTCGGGCCTGTTCACCAACATCTTCACGCTGGAACCGCGTCGCTACGGCCTCGCGGCGGGCTTCAAATTCTAGGCCTGCAGCAAAGCGGAAACATCAAACCCCGGAGGAAACTCCGGGGTTTTTTGTTGCCTCACGCGCGAAGCACGATCTTCCCCACAAAATCGCCGCTTTCCATCAGGCGATGCGCGTCGGCGGCCTCCGCCAGGGGAAAGCTCCGCGCCATTTCAGGGCGCAACCGGCCTTCGACAATATCGGGCCAGACGTTGCGATAGATTTCCTGCGCGAGCAGCGCCTTGAATTCGTCGGAACGGGGGCGCAGCGTCGAGCCGGTGAGTGTCAAACGCCGGCTCATCACCTGCGCCATGTTGATCTCGGCCACCAGCCCGCCCTGCACCGCGATGGTAACATGCCGCCCATCCTCGCGCAGGCATTTGAGGTTGCGCGGCACATAGCTGCCCGCAACCATGTCGAGCACCAGATGCACGCCCTTGCCGCCGGTGATGCGGGCAACCGCATCGACGAAATCCTCTGCCTTATAGTCAATCGCATGATCGGCACCGACGGCAAGCGCCGCCGCGCATTTTTCGGGCGAGCCGCAGGTGACAATCACCTCCAGCCCGAACAGCTTGCCCAGCTTGATCGCCATCGTGCCGATCCCGCTGGTGCCGCCATGGACGAGCATGGTTTCGCCCCCGCTGGCATAGCCGCGCTCAAAGACATTGTGCCATACGGTCATCAGGGTCTCGGGGATCGCCGCAGCTTCCTCCATCGACAGGCTGGGCGGCACCGGCCAGCAGATGTCGGCACGGGCGAGGCAATATTCGGCATAGCCGCCACCTGCAACCAGCGCGCAGACCTTCTGCCCCATCAGTCCCGCTTCGACACCTGGCCCGATCGCGACGACCGTTCCCGAAATTTCAAGGCCGGGCAGGTCGCTCGCCCCGGCGGGTGCGGGGTAGAGCCCCATGCGTTGCACCACATCGGGCCGGTTGACGCCGGCCGCTGCCACCCTGACCAGAACTTCGCCTTCACCGGGAACCGGAAGCGGCCGGGTGCAGGGCAATAAGCGTTCAGGTCCGCCAGGCGCGGAAATTTCGATTGCAGTCATTGTGTCGGGCAGTGCCACGATGATTCCCCCCTTTGCCAGCATCGCCGGAAAAACGGCGGCATATTGACAGCGGCAAAGGTCCAGTCAACAGTCGGGCCATGGATATGGACGACAATTTACCGCTTCGGGGTACAGAGCCGCTGGCACAATTGATCCGGCAGGATCTGGATCCGCTGTCGATCGACGAACTGCGCGAACGGATCGAAACGCTGAAGGGGGAAATCGCGCGCTGCGAGGCCAGGATCGGCGCGGCCTCCAGCCATCGCAACGCCGCCGATGCCCTGTTCCGCAAGGGCTGATCGACGCCGTTAAGCGTTTATCCGCAACATTTCGGCAACCATTTTCGGGAATTTTCGCAATTTGCCGCAAGCGCGGTTGAAATGCGCCGTCAAAAGGGCGACATTGAAGGAGCGGGGCAACCGGCGGTCGGGGGTGCCGTACGGAGTTTATCTGAATGCCCAGTTTTGCCGAATCGCTCGAAGCCACGCTGCACAATGCGCTGAAAAATGCGGCAGAACGTGCGCATGAATATGCAACGCTTGAGCATCTGCTGCTCGCGCTGATCGACGATCCCGATGCAGCGAAGGTGATGCAGGCGTGCGGCGTCGATCTGGGCGAACTCAGCGATACCGTGATCCAGTATCTCGACAATGAGCTGGAAAGCCTGAAGGTCAGCGGCAATGTCGACCCCTCACCCACCAGCGGCTTTCAACGGGTGGTGCAGCGCGCGATCCTGCATGTGCAATCGTCGGGCAAGGATGTTGTGACCGGTGCCAATGTGCTGGTGGCGCTGTTTTCCGAACGCGAAAGCTATGCCGTCTATTTCCTGCAGCAACAGGATATGAGCCGCCTCGACGCGGTCAGCTATATCAGCCACGGCATCGGCAAGGACGGCAAGCTGATCGAGCAGCGGCCGGTTGAAGGCACCGAGGAACGCAAGGAAGAGCCGAGCGCCGAAGCCAAGGACAAAAAGGGCGGCAAGGAAACCGCGCTCGAACAGTTTACCGTCAACCTCAACGAAAAGGCGAAGCAGGGCCGCATCGATCCGCTGATCGGACGCAGCGAGGAGGTTGACCGCACCGTCCAGATTCTGTGCCGCCGGTCGAAGAACAACCCGCTTTATGTCGGTGAACCCGGGGTCGGCAAAACCGCGATTGCAGAAGGGCTGGCGCGTCGCATCGTCGAAAAGCAGGTGCCCGAAGTGCTGTTGCCTGCGGTCATTTACTCGCTCGACATGGGTGCGCTGCTTGCGGGCACGCGCTATCGCGGCGATTTTGAAGAGCGGCTGAAGGCGGTGGTATCGGAGCTGGAAAAACTGCCCGATGCGATCCTGTTCATCGACGAAATCCACACGGTGATCGGTGCCGGTGCGACCAGCGGCGGGGCGATGGATGCATCGAACCTGTTGAAACCGGCATTGTCCGGCGGAACGATTCGCTGCATCGGTTCAACCACTTACAAGGAATTCCGCAACCATTTCGAAAAGGATCGCGCCCTGCTGCGCCGGTTCCAGAAGATCGACGTCAACGAACCGACCATCGACGACACGGTGAAGATCCTCGCCGGTCTGCGCAGCGCGTTCGAAGAGCATCACAAGGTCAAATACACCCCCGACGCGCTGAAAGCCGCAGTTGAACTGTCGGCGCGCTACATCAACGACCGCAAGCTGCCCGACAAGGCGATCGACGTGATCGACGAGGTCGGCGCGATGCAGATGCTGGTGCCGCCGTCAAAGCGCCGCAAGCTGATCACGCCCAAGGAAATCGAGGCAGTGATCGCAACGATCGCGCGCATCCCGCCCAAAAATGTCTCGACCGACGACCGCGCCGCGCTCGGCAATCTGGAGGCCGACCTGAAACGTGTCGTCTTCGGGCAGGACAAGGCCATCGAAGTGCTGTCCTCGGCAATCAAGCTCAGCCGCGCGGGCCTGCGCGACCCCGACAAGCCGATCGGCAACTATCTCTTCAGCGGCCCCACCGGCGTCGGCAAGACCGAGGTGGCGCGGCAATTGGCGAGCATCATGGGCATCCCGCTGAAGCGCTTCGACATGTCGGAATATATGGAGCGGCACAGTGTATCGCGGTTGATCGGTGCCCCCCCGGGCTATGTCGGCTTCGACCAGGGTGGCCTGCTCACCGATGCGGTCGACCAGAATCCGCATTGCGTGCTCCTGCTCGACGAAATCGAAAAGGCGCACCCGGACCTGTTCAACATCCTGTTGCAGGTGATGGATAATGGCCGCCTGACCGACCATCATGGGAAAACGGTCGATTTCCGCAATGTGATCCTGATCATGACGACCAATGCCGGGGCCAGCGACATGGCCAAGGAAGGCATCGGGTTCGGCACCAATATCAGCAAGGAAGATGCGGGCGAGGAAGCCGTCAAGGCGATGTTCGCCCCCGAATTCCGCAACCGCCTCGATGCGACCGTGCCCTTCGGCTATCTGCCGCCCGAGGTTGTCGCGATGGTCGTCGACAAGTTCATCCTGCAGCTCGAACTCCAGCTTGCGGACCAGAATGTCCACATCAAGCTGGACGACGAGGCGCGCGCCTGGCTGACCGAGCGCGGCTATGACAAGCTGTACGGCGCCCGCCCGATGGGCCGGGTAATCCAGGAAAAGATCAAGCAGCCGCTGGCCGACGAACTGTTGTTCGGCAAGCTGGTCAATGGCGGCGAGGTGGCCGTGCACATCAAGGACGGCCAGCCCGCCTTTGAAGTGACACCGGCGGCCCCCAAGACCGGAAAGCCGAAGAAGGACAAGGGTACGAAAAAGGCGAAGACGGGGTAATATTCCTCGCTTTTGCAGCCACTTACTTCGTCATTCCCGCGAAGTTGACGGGGGTGTTGAAGGCTGGCTGGTTGTCGGCCTAAAGCCGCCCTATCCCCCCGCCAACCTATTCTGATTTGGCCTTTGCCTGCCCGGCGCGCATCTAGGCAGGATGGAAAAAGGCACAGTCTATCTGGTCGGAGCAGGCCCGGGCGACCCCGATTTGCTGACGGTGAAGGCCGCGCGGCTGATAGCCGCAGCGGATGTGGTCGTGCATGACGGGCTGGTGGACAAGGCCGTGCTCGCGCTGGCCCACACCGACGCGCGGCTGATTTCGGTCGCCAAGCAACGCAGCCGCCATTCGGTGCCGCAGGATGGGATCAACGCGATTCTGGTGCGCGAGGCGCGGGCGGGGAACAAGGTCGTGCGCCTCAAGGGCGGCGATCCGTTCATTTTCGGACGTGGCGGCGAAGAGGTCGATGCCTGCCGCGATGCCCGCATTCCGGTTGAGGTCATCCCCGGCATTTCGGCGGCGGTCGCAGGCGGGGCCGAGGCGCTCCTCCCCCTTACCCACCGTGACGCGGCCAGCGCGGTCACCTTCGTTGCAGGCCAGTGCAAGGGGCTGACCGATCAGAATTGGGCCGGGCTTGCTGGCAAGGGCCGCACGCTGGTCATCTATATGGGGGTCGCGACCGCCGACGACATTTCCGAGAAACTGATTGCAGACGGGCTTTCCCCCGACACGCCCGTCGCCGTGCTGGAGCGCGTGGGCCGCGATGACGGTCGCGCGCTCCGCACGATCCTGACCGACCTTGGCGATATGGTCGCGCGCGAAACCGTGCGCTCCCCCGCCATCATCATTGTGGGCGATGTCGTGCTGATGTCCAATGCCGAAGACCGGCTGGCAGCATTCGCCCGTGAAGCGGAGTATCTTGCGTGAAATTACTGACTGGAAATGATCTCGCCACGGGCGCGGTGACCTGGTGGAGCGGCAGCGGCTGGTCGATCCATGTCGAGGATGCCGTCGATGTCGACGAGAGCGGCGATGCGATCCTGCATGCCGAGGAAGGCGCGCGCCGCGTGAATGCACCCTATATTATCGAGGCGGTAGCGACCCCGGAAGGGCCGCGTCCCGCGCATATCAAGGATCGTATCCGTGCGCTGGGGCCCACGGTGCGTCCCGACCTGACATTGAAACCTGCCGATCCTGCCGCCGGCGACTGGGTGATCTGACATGTACAAATATGACAATTACGACCAGGCCATCGTCGATGCGCGCGTCGAGGAATTTCGCGATCAGGTGAAGCGCCGTCTGGCTGGTGAAATCACCGAAGACCAGTTCAAGCCGCTGCGGCTGATGAACGGCCTCTATCTGCAACTCCACGCCTATATGCTGCGCGTTGCCATCCCTTATGGCACGCTGGACAGCCGGCAGATGCGGACTCTCGCCCATATCGCGCGCAAATATGACCGCGATTACGGCCATTTCACCACGCGCCAGAATATCCAGTATAACTGGATCCGGCTCGAAGATGCGCCCGATATTCTCGCCGATCTGGCCAGCGTCGAAATGCATGCCATCCAGACCAGCGGTAATTGCATCCGCAACATATCGTCGGATCAATATGCGGGCGCCGCAGCCGATGAGGTCACCGACCCGCGCCCCTGGGCCGAATTGCTGCGCCAGTGGAGCACGTTCCACCCCGAATTCAGCTATCTGCCGCGCAAGTTCAAGATCGCGGTGATTGCTGCGCCGGAGGACCGCGCGGCGATGCGGCTGCACGATATCGGCCTGGAACTGGTGAAGCGGGATGGCGTGCTCGGCGCGCGTGTCTTTGTCGGTGGCGGCATGGGCCGCACGCCGATGATAGCCCCCGAAATCAATCCTTTTGTCAAAGCCGACGACCTGCTGAGCTATATCGAGGCCTGCCTGCGCGTGTACAACCGCTTTGGCCGTCGCGACAATATCTACAAGGCGCGGATCAAGATCCTCGTCCACGAACTGGGTGCGGACGAATATGCCCGTCAGGTCGAGGAAGAATTCGCGCATGTCAAAACGCTGGGTATCGATCCGCCCGCGGCGGAGCTGGAGCGGATTTCCGCCTATTTTGCCGCCCCGGCATTTGACGCGGATGCGACCGACGATATTGACCGCAGCGATCCCGATTTCGCCGTCTGGCTCGACCAGAATGTAAAGCCGCACAAACAGCCCGGCTATGCCATCGTCAATATCAGCCTGAAACCGATCGGCGGCATTCCCGGCGATGCCAGTTCCGCGCAGATCGACGTGATGGCCGATCTTGCCGAGAAATACAGCTTTGACGAACTGCGCGTCACCCACGCCCAGAATATCGTGCTGCCGCATGTCGCCAAGCGCGATCTGTACCCGATTTGGCAGGTGCTGCATTCGGCAGAACTCGCCAACGCCAATCTCGACCTGATCAGCGACATCATCGCCTGCCCCGGCCTCGATTATTGCAGCCTTGCCAACGCCCGCTCGATCCCGATCGCGCAGAAAATTGCCAGGCGCTTTGCCGACCCGGCGCGCCAGCGCGATCTGGGCGAATTGAAGCTCAAGATTTCGGGCTGCATCAACGCCTGCGGGCATCACCATGCGGGGCATATCGGTATCCTGGGCGTTGACCGCAAAGGTATCGAAAATTACCAGCTGACACTGGGCGGTTCGGGCGCGGAGGATGTGTCGATCGGCAAGATCACCGGCCCCGGTTTCGACGAGGACGGCATTGTCGACGCGGTCGAACGTGCGACTGACAAATATAAGGAACTGCGCGAACCCGGCGAGCGCTTTGTCGATACCTATCGCCGCGTGGGCATGGATCCGTTCAAGGAGGCGATCTATGGTTGAGCA
>JADLBY010000022.1 GCA_020847445.1 Sphingomonadaceae bacterium
AGTCGCGACAATTGCGGCCAAAACTGTCCTGTTCGTGCTATTGGCTGGGGCAAGCGCGGCCGCAACAAGCAATGCCGTGACGCTCAAAGCAAAGCTGCTCCCGGCGATCCGCTGCACGCCCTTTGCCGAAGCAAATGCCCAAGGCCGATCGCCAGTCGCGCGCCGGATGGCCATCCCGCGAACAAGCGTGGCGACGACAATGGCCATCATCGCCACAAATGGGACGGAGTGCAGACCGATCATCATGTTTGCTCGACCACTGCGGGCAAAGTCTTCAATTCTGCGATGGCATGACGGAACACCTGAAACCCGCCCGTCAGTGCCAACCCCGCCATAATCGAAGCGACGATCAGGTCGGGCCAGGCGCTCCCCGTGCCGAATACGCCGAGCGCAGCCAGCATCACCGCGACATTGCCAATGGCATCGTTGCGCGAGCATATCCAGACCGAGCGCATATTGGCGTCGCCAGTCCGATAACGATAGAGCAACAGCGCCACTCCGGCATTGGCGGCGAGCGCCAACAGGCCGACCGCACCCATCGTTGCCGGATCGGGTGCGGTGCCGTTGACGAAGGCAAGGACCGCGCTGCCAAACACCCAGGTCGCGAAGCCCAGCATGAACAGCGATTTGAGCAAAGCGGCCCGCGCGCGCCAAGCAAGTGCCGCACCGACCACGGCAAGGCTCACGGCATAGTTGGAGGCATCACCCAGAAAATCGAGTGCATCGGCTTGCAGCGCGCGGCTGTCCGCCGCCGCGCCAGCCACCATCTCGACCAGAAACATAGCCGCATTGACGATCAGCGCCACCCACAGCACCCGCCGCCAGCGCGGATCGGCCTTGGTCGTTCCGCTTCCGCAGGAGCTCGCGCAGCAATCGTCAGCCATCGAATATCCTTCTCGACAAATTTCGAGTCGGACATCTAACTACACCCTGTAGCAACTATAGGGTCAAGCACTATCGGTCAGCAGGAAGTGCAGTCGTCATCTTGCTGGATTGGTGGGCATTTCACCGTGCCGTATGAGCAGAATACGCAGCAGTCGCCCGTCAAGGGGCGCAACACAGTTCCGCAGCCGGTGCAGTCGTAAAAGAACTGGCATGCGTTGGTCGGCATGGTCTCGGTCTTAGATGTGCCGCAAACGGGGCAGGTCAGAGTGGATTCGAGAATGATGTCCGTCTCAGACATACAGATACCCAGCCACCAAAAGACCCGCGCCGATCAGCAAGCCGACCAATAGGCCGAGCCGCAGCCATGCTGGTGTGCAAAACGCATCATTCCCACATTGGCGGGCATTTTGCTGGATGCGCCACAGCAGCCCCGCCGAAGCAAGCAACGAAATCAGGCTCACAATCATCAATGCGCTTCGATAGGGCGCTGAAAAGGTCGCTATGCCCGTCAGCCAGGCGGTCCCGATGCCAGCCGTTGCGAGCAGGATGGGCAAGGCGCAGCAAGCGGCCACACCAAATGCGGAGGCCATGCCGCCAACGGTCAGCAGCATCGCGCCGCGTCGCTGGTTCCTGTCTGATACCCCCTCGATTTGATCGGCCACGGCCTTCTCCTTGTGAAATTCGTGATTCTCTCTTACCGTCTGTAGTCGCTACAGACTCAAGAGTTTTTTGGCGGAGCAAAATATGGCCCAACCCGGATTTGCGATTGGCGCGCTTTCGCGGCACTGCGGATGCAACATCGAGACGATCCGTTATTATGAACGCATCGGGCTGATACCGCGTGCCGAACGCCGGGGCCGATACCGGATCTATTCGGGGGCCGATGTCGATCGTCTGCGCTTCGTCAAACGCGCGCGCGGCCTGGGTTTTGCGATCGAAGAAATACGCGCGCTACTCGACTTATCCGAATCCGCAGCCGCCAAGCAGTCATGCCTGAGCGCGCGCGAGATTGCTGCGGCCAATCTGACTGCCGTTCGGTCCCGGCTCGACGATCTGCGGCGCATGGAGGCGGCTCTGACAGAGGCCATCACTGCTTGCGATCTGGACGCATTCGATGGTTGTCCGATCTTGAGCACACTCGCCGATGGCGACATTCCAAGTTCGGAACTCAACCGAAGGACCAATTCATGAAGATCGGTGAACTGGCGAGCGCAACCGCAACCAAGGTTGAGACAGTGCGCTACTATGAAAAGATCGGGCTGTTGCCGCCGCCAGCGCGCACTTCGGCCAATTACCGGGCCTATGGAAGCGACCATCTCGCCCGGCTGTCCTTCATCCGCCGCGCCCGCGATTTGGGCTTCACGCTCGAAGCCGTGCGCGAATTGCTCACACTTTCCGACGACAAGGCGCAATCCTGCGAAGCGGTGGACGGCATCGCGCGAGTCCACCTGACCGAAATCGACCGCAAAATCGGCGATCTCTCGGCGCTCCGCACCGAACTCGATCGGGTGATCGGCTCGTGTCGTCACGGCACGGTTGCCGAATGCAAAATCATCGAAACTCTCGCCCCGCGCCGAAAGGCCGCACCCTGATGTTCTACCTCGCCATCGCTACTAACGTGACCGTCCATCGCGCTGCAAAACCTGTTCCTGCGTGATGTCGCGCACCCTTTGGGCTTGCTGGTTCCGCACCTGGATGACGGCGATTTTCTCACCCTTGGCGATGCGGATGGCAACCTCCTGACGTCTGGCCTCGATCTCCTTTGACGCTTTGACCGGATCGTCAGGGTATTTCGCACGGGCAATCGAAATGGTCTGGGCCACCAGACTTTGCGCGCGGCGCAGGTCCGGGTCGCGCGCGTTCTCGGCGTGGGACTGGTTCAGGAATCGCTCGGAGAGGGCTTTGAGCTTGCTCAGCTCATCTTCGGTCTGGGGGACGGATTTTCCGGCTTTCTGCCCGTCTCGGCGCTTCTCGCGTTCGGCGATTCTGGCCCGAAGCCGAGCGGCTTCAGCTTCGACAACCTTGGACGGACGGTAATTTTCGACCGCGAGCCCTTGCGCGGCGGCAGCGAGATAGGCCGCTTTTTTGAACTTGTCGCCGCCTCCCACCTTGATCGACGTCCAGCCATTCGCCTTGGCAATGCGTATGATGTCGGGCAGCGCGTCGATATTGCTGGTTTTGAGCCGGTCGCCCGCAATCCGCACGATCGGCGTCTTGTCATCCGAGTTGCGATAGAGCTTATTGCCAACGCGCAAAAATTTGCCCGTAAGATCGTCGGTGACGGTGGGCGTTTCGGACTTGCGTTTGGGCTTTTCCGGGGCAGCTTTCGCCGTGACCGGTTTGGGCTTGGCGGTCCGGCTGCGCCCCGAAAGCGCGCTCTCTTCCGGTGTGTCAGCCATGTTCATCGCCTTCCTCTATGAGCAAACTTGAATTCCCATTGCGGTCTATGGTCAGGAGATCGGCATTGAAGCTCGGATAGTCTTCGGTGCGGATGTCGTCCGGCCTCAATGGATGCGCCGGGTTTCCTTCAAGCTCTTCGGTGGTCATGTCGCGGAACGGTGCGGGAGCAAGCGTCGTGCCGGTTTGCTTCTCGATTGGCGGAACTGCGGGCGGCGGAACGGCCCGCTACTTGAAGAAGCGGCTCTTGAAATAGAAAATCTTGGCGCCGATGATCGGTGGGATGCCGCCACGCAGCAGGATCAGCCTGTCGGCTGGAAATTGCATCAGCTCCTGCGGCAGCAAGAGGGCGCGACGCTGTTCGGAAATGGATTTCGAGCGGTTCGCAAGCAGGCCGTTGATCGTGAGCGATCGGGTGACACTCTCTTGTCCGACATATCCGATACGATCAGACAGCTCGTTCGCAACCCGCAGTTCCTTGGGCGTAAAGGCCACTTCGACCCCGCAGTTGGCGACGATTTCGTCGGCAACATGCTCGCCGTAAACACCGCGCAATTGCGAGCGTGACTGGATCACGGGGAGCAAGCGGATGCCGTAGCCGGCGACATAAGAAAAGGCGTTGGCGATCACCGATGCGCGGCCAAGCCGAGCAAATTCGTCGAGGATAACAAGCACCGGAACCGGCGTCGTGTCACCCGGCAATTCCCGCACATTCAGATCAATCAGTTGCTGGAACAGAAGATTGTAGAGCGGCGCGATCCGGTCGAGTTCATCGGGCGACACACCAAGATAGATTGAAATGTGGCGCTTTCGTAAGTTCCGAAGGTCAAAATCGCTCGCGGACGTTGCTGCATCGACCAGTGGATTGAGCCAAAGTCCAAGGACGTTGGTGATGGTCTTCTTGATGTCAGCAAAACTGTTGTCCGAACCACCGGCAAAATCGGCCAGCGCCGTTCGGCATCCCGTGGACAGGTTGAGTTTGGGATTGGCCAGTTCCTTTTTGAAGAAGCTGCGGGCATCGCCTTCGGTCAAATAGCGATAGATTGCACCCATCGTGAGCGGTTCGTCGCTGGTTTCCGCAAGCCATGCCCCCACACCGGCAAAGCCGGTGCGCGCGCCGTTCGCCCAAAAGGCTTCGCCGCGTTCGGGCGCGACGAACAGCATTGTCGCGATCTTTTGCAGCTCGATGATTATATCGTCGGGGTCGCTGCGGTCGATATAGGCGAGCGGATTATAGCGTGCGGTGCGGCCCTGCCGGTCAGTTGGGTTGAACAGGAAAACTTGCTGGCCGTAGTGCGCGCGAAACCCCGCGCTTGCGTCGAAATTCTCGCGCTTCACATCGAGAACCACCACCGAGCCTTGCCATGTCAGCAAATTGGGGATGACGATGCCGGTTCCTTTACCCGAACGGGTCGGCGCTTCTACGAGGACATGCTCATTCCCGCCAAAAGTCAGGAAGCGTCCGCCCTTGCGCCCGACGACAATGCCTGCTGCCGCGCGGAAGCCGTGCCTCTTCAGTTCACGTTCGCTGGCGAACCGCGCCGCCCCGTGGAGAGGAGCGCCGCGCGCCCAAAGCGGATAGATCAATCCGGCAAGCAGTGTGAGGCCACCCAGCAGACCGCCTGCCATAGCTTTTACAACACGCGGATCGCCGCGATAATACCAGACGAACTGCGGCATCTTGAGCGGGTCATAAGCCGCTATTGGCAGCCCCAGAATTAGCCACCCAATCATGCTGGCGATGGCGAGTGCAATCAGGCTCCCAAGCGGTATGGCGATCAAAAATCGTGAAACCCGGCCGTCAGGCGAGGTGCCTGCCCTCCGGGTCATAATAGATCTCCGTAACGCGAAACTCGCCATCTGTTTTCTTGGTCTGGACAACGACATCGACGAGCATTTTGAGCAGCGCGCGAATATCGCCGCGCGCCAGATCGGAACCGCCTTCGCTTTCCTTGACCAGCAAGGTCAGTTGCTCGAACGCCAGTTCGGCGGAATCGGCATGGATGGTCGTGATCGAGCCGGGATGCCCCGAATTGACGTTCCGCAGATAGAAGAATGCCGTCCCGTCACGCAGCTCCTGGAGCAAGATGCGATCAGGCCGCATCCTGAGCGCGCTTTCGAGCAAGTGCTTGGCCGTGACATTGGCGGTGCCTTGGCCGTCCTTGGCATAAAGCATGTGGACGATATTCTTGTGCGGAACGATGAGTTCGCGGGTGTCCTCGATCGTCAGCAAGCGTTCTTCGGGCGGGATGAGCTGGATCAGTCCTTTGGATAGCGTGGTCTTGCCCGACCCGGTGGCGCCCGAGATCAGAATGTTGAGTCTGGCCTTCACCGCGCGGTCGAAAAATTCGACGTGGCGGCCCGCCTTTAGCAGCGCGAGCAGGTCCAGTTCCTGCGCTGACACTTGCTTTTCGGCGACGCGCGTGTCTTTGAACAATCCCGCTGCCTCAAAATCTGCCAGCGTCATCGTGACGGTGGAGGGTTGGGAATATGCCGCCTGCGTTGCTGCTGCCTGCGCGGCGGCGGCTTCCTCGCGCGGATAGCGGAATACGACCTTGAAGAATGTGTCGGCAGATCGCGCGCCGATGGCACCGCGTCGGGCTGACAGCTCGAATGTATAGGTGCGATTGCCCGTGCTGGAACGGGTGATGACAATCAGGTTGGTAGCCCCTGCCAGCTCACGCGGTTTGATGAATAGCGAGTTTTCTGCCGGGGCCACTTCCCACGATACCGTATCGCCAAGCGCGACATGCTCGACGCGCTCGCCGGAGGAGAACACGATCTGCGTTGCTGACCGGAAAACGCCGACAATACGGAAAACCTGCGTGTCGCTATAGATCACTTCGCGGATGCGATTGTCCTGCGATGTCGGGCGCGGGGTTTCGCTTGGGCTTGCAGGCGTGCTGACCAGCACCAACGCAATTGCCGTCAGGCATCTCATTCTTTTCATTGCGTCACCTCCAAGTCGGCGCGGTAGGTCTGCACCTCCAGTCCGAGAGGGTTTTTGAACCGCTGCTGTTCGGTGGTCGGTGTATCGGTGGTGTCATAGGTCACGGTCGCAATCGCGGGGGTGTCGGTGACAGTTGCTCCGCGTTGAAGCGTCTTGGTGAAGCGTATCTGTGCAACCTTTGCGGAAACGAAGGTGACGGACTTGACCGCGACGAACACCGTGTCGAGATCAGTAAAGGTCGATTGCGGCGACTTGGGATTGTCTTTGCTGTAAAAGGCCGTCCAGCGCGCTTGTTCATCGCGCGACGACATTGCCAGCACGCCCTCGAAGAACTCCTGGCGTGCCTGCGGTATCCAGCCCTCGCGGTTGCGGACATAATCGGCGAGGAAATATTTGGCGACGGCTTCGTTATAGGTGATCTGCCGGTCGCCCGACATTGGAGAGGTAATCTCGCTCGCGCCGGTCGCCTTATCGACCGTGATGACATAGGGCGCGACGGTCTTGAGCGGGGTCAGCATCGCTATCGCTGCAACCCCGGTGATCGCCAAACCGCTCGAAACCCCCGCGACGGTCCAAGCCAGTCGCTTGGAGCGGTTGGCGGCGATCAGCCGCTCGTGATCCCAGCTTGCGGCTTCCGCAAAATAGGCTTTGAGATCGTTTCGATCGGTAACGCCGCCGGCCATGACGATCAGCAACTCTGGTTGGAAATTTGCGGAGACAGGCTGCTTATTGGCGGCACTTGGCCGTCGAGCTTGCCATTCGGCCTTTCGGGTTTTGGTGCAGCCGAGTTTTTCTCCGGGAAAACCTCGACACCTCTGCGTCTCTGGTCCTGGCCTTGTGCCGGTTCCGCTGGCGTTGACGTTCCGTTGAGCGGATCGACGCTGGGCAGTATCGAGCCATAGGGATTGGCCGGGCGACGCTGCTTGCCATCGCACTTGGCGAGCTTCGGCGACTTTGGGGCTGCGTTTGCCGCATAGCCCGGCGCAATCAGCGCCAATGCCATTGCCATGCTGAGAATACGCTTACCCATGTTCTACTCCCTTTCATTGTGTCCCACGGCTGACTGAGCCTGACGTCCGCATCCGCGCGATCCCGCGTGCAAAGCCGCGTTCGATGGCGCGGCTGGTTGCCTGTGTGGCGGTCGCGCCGCGCCCGGCGACAAAACCGCCTGCGGCTGCGATCGCCGATGCAAATTGGTTGGCGAGCGCGGGGCCGCCACCGCCGAGCGAGGCGGCCAGCATCGGAATTTGCAGGAAAAAGAAGAAGCCGAGCGCATAGAAGGCCAGTGCCTTGATTGCGGCCATGCCGATCTCGTCACTCTCGGAAATCGTGGCGATGACGGCATCGCCGGTCTGCGTCAGGAACAATGTCAGCACCAGGGCGAACACAATCAGCATCAGATAGTTGATACAGGCACCGAGCCAAGCGAAAAAATAGCCGCGGGTGGACTCGAACAGCAGCCCTGCCACGAACAGCGGGCCGACCACCGATAGCAGCGCCAGCGCAAACAGCCCGAATGCGCTGATCACGAAGCCGATAGCGGCACACAGCAGCGTAGCGAGGATCACCATCACCACCAGGAAGCCGGAGAATACCGCATAGCCGATGTCGGGGAGGGTTCCTTGGGTCGCCTGGTAATCGGCGGCAATCTTTCGCATCGTGTTGGCGGTCTCGAAGCCCGTGCCCGCGAGTTTATCGTAGTAGCCGCCAAGCCCGCCGACGTCCGAGCCGCCCAGCGCGCTGGCGAACTGGCTGGGAAGGCCGCCCAGCGCAAACATCCCGATCTGGCTTCCGTAGAGCGAGGTCACGGCAAAATAGAAAAAGGCGAGCTGGCAGCCGCGATAGACATATTCGCGGAACGGATATTGCACCGCCCCGCGCATGATCGCGTAGCCCAGCAGCGAGATGTAGATCACAATCCCGATGCGCAGCGCCGGAGCGACAATGCCGATGACAGCGGCATATTTCCCGACGATGCCGCCAAGCGCAGAGTTGAGCGCCTCGAACATCGTCGTGAAAACATGATCGCTGAAATCCATGCGCCTTCCTCATTCCTTGGGCGTGATGGCGATTTGCGATTTGGCGAACGCTGCTGCGCGGCAGTTGTTCGTGACCACAGCGGGTTGTGTCTCCGACGCGGCATTTGAACCGGCCCATTCGCGGCAAATCTTCTGCATCGGCTCGATCTGGTCGGGGTTGGCGATATAATAGCGCCAGTCCCTTGCGGGCATGTCTGGCTGGGGCGTGGCGCTGCCGCACCCCGCCAGCAGCAACGCCGTGCAGAAGATCGCCGAGCGCAACTCATTCGCCCCGGTAATAGCGGCTTGCTTCATCGAGCTTTTGGGCGAGGGCGGCTTGCCCGGCCGCCGCGCGCTGGCGTTCCTGCGCTTGCTGCTGCAAGGCGATGGCCTGCAAACGGAGCTGGTCGTTCTGCATCGCAGCGGATTCCAGTTGCAGCCGTGCGGTCAGATCGGCCACTTCCTTGGCGGTGCTTACGGTGGCTAAGCGGCTACGCAACTGGTCGAGGCCTTCGCTCCGTGAGGTGACCGCAGCGCTCATGTTTTCGGCGAGACCGGCATTGATACCGATATTGCGGGCGTTCAGATCATAGGCAGCGCGGGTCTGTTCCGAACCGGCAAGCCCCAACTGCTTGAGCAGATCGCGATAGACCGCATCGGCCTTGGCGCGGCCCGCGCCGACGACATCGAGATTGCCGTTGCCGAAGCCATCGAGCGAACCGCCCGAAATATCGAGTTCGCGCAAGGCGTCGGACTTGAGCTGCTGCGCCAGTTGCGGAATGTCAGTGAGCTTGTTCAAATCCTGATAGAGCTTCTGCGCTTCTTCGATTTGCTGTTTGCCCTGCGCCACAACCTGGATTGCCTGCCGGACCGCATTGATCTGCTGGATCAGATTGGCGCTGTCATGCACCGCGATCCCTTGCGCGAGTGCGGGCAGCGGGGCGGCAAACAGCAATGTTGCGCAAAATGCCTTGGTCAGATTTTTCATCGACTTGTCCTTTCCTTTTGGTTCAGCTTGACCGAAGACGGCCGCATGACCATCCGCGACCTTGCGGACAAGATCGGCATGTCCAGCCCCAGCGTGACGGAGCGAATACACAAGCTGGAAGACGCGGGTGCGATTCAGGGCTATACGGTGCGAGTCGATCCCAAAGTCTTTGGCCTAGCTATTGCCGCGCATGTTCGGATGCACGCCAGACCCGGTGAAGTAAAGCGAGTGGCACAGATGCTATTCGACGCGCCCGAAGTTGTTGAAGCAGATCACGTTACCGGCGAGGACTGCTTTTTGGCAAAAGTTGTAGTTTGCGATGTGCAGATGCTGGAAGCGGTGATTGATCGCTTCGTGCCGTTCGCATCGACCGATACGGCCATAATCCAATCGTCAACCGTCCTCCGACGCCTTCCCAAATTGTAGCGTTCCGCACCCCGGTTAGATGAGCCCAAATCATCCGCGCCGCGTTTATGGCGCGACCAAAACACTGAGCTTCCGTTCCACCGATGATGGAAAAGCGCGGCGCGGATTTGACGGTAAATCTGAGGATGCAGCAATGCCAAAGGGCGGTTACGGCTCCATCCCGATGGCAGTTACTGTTCCCGCCTTGCCATCCCAGTCGATCTCGAATTGGACCTTGTCGCCCACTTTCACGTCCTTCAACACTTCCGGCTTGGCAGCGAAGCCCATCTTCATGGCGGGCCATTGCAGCTCGGCAATTTCGCCGTGATCGAGTGCGACCGTCCCCTTGGCCGGATCAATCGCCGTCACTGTTCCGGTGCCTTTGCCATGCTTGACCTCGGCTGGCATTGCCATGTCGCCCATAGCATCAGCGGATGCTTCCGCCTTGGGCGCTTCCGTCTTCTTGTCACAGCCTGCCAAGCCAAGCGGCAGGGCAGCCAGCGAGGCCATCAAAACTATCTTCTTCATTTCACGTCTCCTTTGGTAGAACTTGGGTGCGGCGTCTCATCAGCAAATAGGCCGCTGGAATGATAAGCATCGAGAGCAACGGCGCGGTGAGCATCCCGCCGATCATGGGGGCGGCTATCCGGCTCATCACTTCGGAGCCGGTGCCGGTGCCGATTAGGATAGGGACCAGGCCAGCGAGGATCACGGCGACCGTCATGGCTTTGGGGCGCACACGCAGCAACGCGCCTTCGCGGACGGCAGCCTCGACTTCTTCGGGACTGTGTTCCGCCAGCGCGTGTTTGAGGTAGATCAGCATCACCACGCCAAATTCCGCAGCGACACCGGCAAGCGCGATGAACCCGACGCCAGTTGCGACCGACTGGTTGTAGCCGAGCAGATAGAGCAGCCAGACGCCGCCGGTGAGAGCAAACGGCAGTGTCGCCATGATGAGCGCGGCCTCGTCCCAGCGCCGGAAGGTGGCATAGAGCAGCGCGAAGATGATAAGCAGGGTTGCTGGAACGACGATCTTTAACCGCTGGGTCGCGCGTTCGAGAAACTCGAACTGACCGGTGTAAGCAACACTGATGCCGGGCGGCAGTTTGACCTTTTCAGCAATAGCACGTTGCAGATCGCCGACGATTTCCGTGAGCGCGCGACCACGTCCGTCAACATAGACCCAGGTGGCGGGACGGCCATTCTCGCTGCGGAGCATGGGCGGGCCATTGGCGATGCGGACATCGGCGACCGTTCCCAGCGTGATTTGCGCGCGTGAAGGGGTCAGCACAGGCAGGTTGATAAGCTCGTCCAGACTGTCGCGGATTTCGCGGGGGTAGCGGACGTTGATCGGATAGCGCGCCAAGCCTTCGACCGTCTGGCTGATGACTTCGCCGCCAATCGCACCGGACACCACGGCCTGCACATCATCGACATTCATGCCGTAGCGCGCGGCGGCGGCGCGGTTGATGCTGACGTCGATATAGCGCCCGCCGGTCAGCCGTTCGGCCAGGGCAGAGCTGATCCCCGGCACGGTCTTTGCCACGCCTTCAATCTCGCGCGCCACGCGGTCGATCTCGTCGAGGTTCGCGCCCGAGACTTTCACCCCGATCGGACTCTTGATCCCCGTCGCCAGCATGTCGATCCGGTTGCGGATCGGAGGTATCCAGAAATTGGCGAGGCCGGGGACTTTGACGGTGCGGTCGAGTTCTTCAATCAGCTTTTCCTGCGTCATGCCGGCCCGCCACTCAGCTTTGGGTTTGAACCGGATCGTCGTCTCGAACATTTCGAGCGGGGCCGGGTCGGTCGCGGTATCGGCGCGGCCAGCCTTGCCGAACACGCTTTCGACTTCCGGCACGGTCTTGATGAGCCGGTCGGTTTGCTGGAGCAGCATCGACGCCTTGGCGGTCGAAATCCCCGGCAGCGCCGATGGCATATAGAGCAGATCGCCTTCGTTCATCTGCGGCATGAATTCGCCGCCGGTCTGGCTGATCGGCCACAGGCTCGATGCGAAGACCAGCCCGGCGATGAGCAAGGCTTGCTTGGGCTTGGCCAGCACCCAATCGAGCGCGGGACGGTAGATGCGGGTGAGGAAGCGGTTGATCGGGTTGGTGTCTTCGGCGGGGACTTTTCCCCGGATCAGCCAGCCCATCAGCACCGGCACCAAAGTAATCGACAGCAGGGCGGCGGCGGCCATCGCATAGGTCTTGGTGAAGGCGAGCGGGGCGAACAGCCGCCCCTCCTG
>JADLBY010000023.1 GCA_020847445.1 Sphingomonadaceae bacterium
GAAGCAATTGTCGTCACCGGCATTCGCGCTTCGATCAACCAATCGGTTGAAGCGAAAAAGGAAAGTACATCGATTGTCGAAGTCATTTCGGCTGAAGATATCGGCAAGCTGCCCGACCAGTCGATCGCGGAATCGCTTTCGCGCCTTCCGGGCCTTGCGACTCAGCGCCTTGACGGTCGCGCCAACGTCGTTTCGATCCGTGGCCTTGCGCCCGATTTCACCACCACGCTGCTCAATGGTCGCGAACAGGTTTCGGCCAGCAACAACCGCGGCGTCGAACTCGATCAATATCCGTCCGAACTGCTGACCGGCGCCGTCATCTACAAGACGCCCGATGCCAGCCTGATCGGACAGGCCATCGGCGGAACGATCGACATGAAGACCGCGCGCCCGCTGTCTTACAATGATCGCACCATTGCTGTCGGCCTGCGCGGCGAGGTCAACGATCTCGGCAAGCTGAACCCCGATATTTCGAACAAGGGCTATCGCGCCAATATTTCCTATATCGACCAGAACGAAGATGGCACCATCGGCTGGGCAATCGGCTATGCACGCATGGTTTCGCCGACAGCCGAAGAACGCTGGCAGGCATGGGGCTATCCCACCACCGGAGCCAATAACGATTATGTAATCGGCGGTGCCAAGCCATATGTGAAATCGAACGAACTGACCCGCGACGGCGTTATCGGCGTTCTGGAATTCCAGCCCGACGACAAGCTGCACCTCACCTTCGATGGCTACTGGTCGTCGTTCAAGGACAATCAGCGCCTGCGCGGCATCGAACTGCCGCTGCAATGGTCTGGTGCCCAGCTTCAGCCGGGTTACACGGTCGAAGACGGCCTGATCACCTCGGGTCGCTTCAATGGCGTCGAGGCCGTGATGCGCAATGACGTTGTTCACCGCAATTCGAAGATTCTCGCTCTGGGCGGCAATCTTGAATACAAGACCAGCGACACGCTGACGCTTGAACTCGATGCCAGCTATTCGCGCCTGAAAAAGCTTGAGGAAAATGTCGAAGTCTACTCCGGCACCGGTCGTGGTGGCGGCGTCGGCGCAACCGACAGCCTCGGCTTCACGCTGCCGGCAAAAGGCGGCGTCATCACCTTCAGCCCGACGATCAACTATGCGGATCCGGCGCTGTTCGTGCTCACCGACCCGCAGGGCTGGAACAGCTGCGGCGGCACCGTGCCGAACTGCCAGGACGGCTTCATCAACCGCCCGCGCATCAAGGACGAGTTGAAATCGCTGCGCGTGCAGGCCACGAAGGAAGTTGACGGCTTCCTGTCGAGCATCCGCGTGGGTGCCAATTACAGCGATCGCCGCAAGCAGTTGATCGACGAAGGTTTTGTGCTGACGCACAAAAACTATCCGGCAAACACACCGGTTCCTTCATCCTATCTGTATGATCCGGTTGCGCTCGACTTCATCGGAATTCCGGGAATGGTGACATTCAATTCCTGGCGCTATTACAAGGATGGCAACTACAATCTGACGCCTGAAAGCAACTGGACGCCCGGTCGCTTTACCAACAGCTATATCGTGCACGAAAAGGTGCTGACCGGCTTTGTTCAGGCGAATATCGACAGCGCGCTGGGCAGCGCTCCGCTGCGCGGCAATGCCGGTGTTCAGGTTGTCCACACCAACCAGTCGGGCGACAGCTACGTCTCGTCGAGCTTCAGCGCGGTCCAGCCTTTCTCGGATGGTGCAAAATACACCGAAATCCTGCCGAGCCTGAACCTCTCGCTCGAAGTTGGTTCCGAGGCGTTTATCCGCTTTGGTGCTGCGCGCATGCTGGCTCGTGCCCGCATGGACCAGATCAATCCGGGCGGTGGCGTTAGCTTCAGCATTCCCAACAATGCGCTGAACTCGACCGATCCGGCACAGTCGCCCTGGTCTGGCTCGGTCGGCAACGCAAAGCTGAAGCCGCTGAGGGCCGACACGGTTGATCTCGCCTTCGAAAAATATTTCGGCAAGGGCGGCTATTTCGCGGTCGGCGGCTTCTTCAAGCATCTGGAGAACTACATCTATCGCCAGTCGAACCTGTTCGATTTCAGCGGTATCACACCCCCGACCGGTGTAACGCCGCGCACCAATGTGGGCCTTGTGTCGCAATGGGTGAACGGACGGTCGGGTCGCCTCTGGGGTGCTGAGGCATCGCTCTCGCTGCCCTTCGGCACTTTCTCCGAAACGCTCGATGGTTTCGGTGTGCTCGCCAGCGCATCGCTCACCAACAGCCGCGTGCGTGAAAACGGTCCGCCGATCGACATGCCCGGCCTGTCGAAATGGGTCGTCAACGGAACGGCCTATTATGAAAAGGCCGGTTTCCAGGCCCGCGTCAGCGCTCGTTACCGGTCGGCATTCCTTGCCGAAGTGTCGGGCCTCAGCCTGGCGCGCGACAAGGTGATGGCAAAGTCCGAAATGATCGTCGACGCGCAGCTTGGTTACACATTCCAGGGCGGAACGCTCGAAGGCGTGTCGGTGCTCGCGACTGCAAGCAACCTGACCAACGAACCGTTCATCACCTATCTGAACGCCGATCCGCGTCAGGTCCGCGACTATCAGAACTACGGTCGCAACTATATGCTGGGTATCAGCTATAAGTTCTGATGGTCAAAGGAAGGAGGCCCGGTCACATGGGTGGTCGGGCCTCAACCAGCGATTCGGGAAACAAGGCCTTTTGGTAATCGTCGTGCCAAAGGGGCGGAGAGCTTGCAGCCCACGATAGGATTTAGCCAGATGACCAGTGACCGCATCCGGAATGTCGTGATCATAGGCGGTGGCACCGCAGGCTGGATGACAGCCGCCGCGCTTGCCCGCACAATGGGCAGGCAAATTTCGATAAATCTGGTCGAAAGCGACGAGATCGGTGCGATCGGCGTCGGCGAAGCGACTATCCCTGCCATTCGGTTGTTCAACCAGCTGGTCGGGCTCGACGAAGATGAATTCGTCCGCGAAACGCAGGGCACGTTCAAACTTGGAATCCAGTTCCAGAATTGGGGGAAACCGGGCGACTGCTATATGCACGCCTTCGGCCAGTTCGGGCAGAGCCTGGGGCTTCTCGAATTCGCGCAATATTGGCTGCGTGGCCGCGAGCAGGGCGTCGCAGGGTCGCTTTGGGACTATTCGCTCAACGAAGTTACGGCGCGGCACGGCCGCTTTGCCCGCATCAACCGCATCGCCGATACAAATCTGGACGGTATTGCCCATGCCTTCCATTTCGATGCCGGGCTATATGCCACCTATCTGCGCAAGCTTTCCGAGGCCGCCGGCGTCGTGCGGACCGAAGGCCGCATCGTCAAGGTCAACCGCGACGGGTTGACCGGAAATGTCACTTCGGTCGCGCTCGCCAATGGCGCCGAAATCTCGGGAGAATTGTTCATCGACTGCTCTGGTTTTCGTGGCCTGCTGATCGAAGAGGCGCTCGAAACGGGCTATGAAGACTGGACGCACTGGCTGCCGTGCGACCGCGCGATTGCCGTGCCGAGCCGCAATATCGCGCCGCCGCGTCCCTATACGCAGTCGATTGCGCACCAGGCAGGCTGGCAATGGCGCATCCCGCTGCAGCACCGCACGGGCAACGGCCATGTATTCTGTTCCGATTTTCTGAGCGAGGATGAAGCAACCGCCATCCTTCTGGCCAATCTGGAGGGCGAACCGCTGGCCGATCCGCGCACCATCCCGTTCCGCACGGGGATGCGCAAGCGCGCATGGAACCACAATGTCGTTGCGCTCGGCCTGTCATCGGGTTTTCTGGAACCGCTCGAATCGACGAGCATCCACCTGATCCAGGACGGCATTGCAAAGCTTTTGTCGCACTTTCCCAATGCAGATCTCGATCCGGTGAATGTCGAGGCGTATAACCGCCGCATGCGCTTCGATTATGAACGTATCCGCGACTTCATCATCCTCCATTACCACGCCAACCAGCGCACCGATTCCGCTTTCTGGACGCGCTGCCGCGAGATGGAGATTCCGGGTAGCCTGAAGGACAAGATCGATCTGTTCCGCGCGACCGGACGGATTTTCCGCGAGAATGAGGAATTGTTTGTCGAAATCGGCTGGTTCCAGGTGCTGACCGGACAGAATATCGCACCTGCCAGCTATCACCCGCTCGCCGACAAACTGTCGGACGAGCAACTATCGGGATTTTTCGAGGATATTGGCCGGATTGTCGACGCCACCGCACGGCAATTGCCGATGCACGCCGATTTCATCGCGCAATATTGTGCTGCAGGAGCCGAAGCATGAGTTTTTCCGCCTCGATCATCGCGCTTGCTCTCGCCGGTAGTGCCCCCGCGACCGCAGAGGAATTCCGCCAGCGCCCGCCAGAGGATGAAATCGTATATTTCCTGCTGCCTGATCGCTTTGAAAATGGCGATCCAAAGAACGACAAGGGCGGGGTGGAAGGCGACCGCCTGGCCACCGGTTTCGACCCTGCAAGCAAGGGTTTCTTTCATGGCGGCGATCTCAAGGGGCTCAAGCAGCGGCTCGATTACATCCAGTCGCTGGGGGCGACC
>JADLBY010000024.1 GCA_020847445.1 Sphingomonadaceae bacterium
CGCCTCAACGTGCTCGCCAATGTGATGGCCAAGCCCTATCGCATCATCTTCCACGAATTTTCCGGCGGATCGGCCAATCCCGAGGATGTCGGCGGTTCAGGCGACGTGAAATACCATCTCGGCACCTCGACCGACCGCGAATTCGACGGCATCAGGGTGCATATGTCGCTCGTCCCCAACCCCTCGCACCTTGAGGCGGTCAACCCCGTCGTGCTCGGCAAGACGCGCGCCAACCAGACGATCCGCGACGATCTGGCCAAGCATGAACAGGTGCTACCGGTGCTGCTGCACGGCGATGCCGCCTTTGCCGGGCAGGGAATCGTGTGGGAATGCCTCAGCTTTTCCGGCATCCGTGGCTATAATACCGGCGGCTGCATCCATTTCATCGTCAACAATCAGGTCGGCTTCACCACCAGCCCGCAATTCGCGCGCTCCTCGCCCTATCCCAGCGATGTGGCAAAGGGCGTGCAGGCACCGATCTTCCACGTCAATGGCGACGATCCCGAAGCGGTGACCTTTGCCTGCAAGATGGCGATCGAATTCCGTCAGCGTTTCCACCGCGACATTGTGATCGACATGTGGTGCTATCGCCGGTTCGGCCATAATGAAGGCGACGAGCCCGGTTTCACCCAGCCGCTGATGTACAAGGTGATCAAGGGTAAGCCCGGCGTCAGCGAAGTCTATGCGCAGCGGCTGGTGCAGGAAGGCGTGATCGACGCCAACTGGGCCTCCGAACATGCGATGCGCTTCACCCAGATTCTCGAACAGGAGTTCGAGGCTGGCCAGACCTACAAGGCCAATGATGCCGACTGGTTCGGCGGTCGCTGGGCCGGGCTGAACAAACCCGCCGACCCCGAAACCGCACGGCGCAATGTGCCCACGGGCATCACCAGAAAGCTGATGGACGGCCTTGGCCGCACATTGACGACCGTGCCCGACGGCCACATGATCCACCCGACCCTCGGCCGCGTGCTGGAGGCCAAGCGCGGCATGTTCGCTTCGGGCGAGAATTTCGACTGGGCGACCGGCGAGGCGCTGGCATTCGGTTCGCTATTGTCCGAAGGCTATGGCGTCCGCCTGTCCGGGCAGGATTCGGGGCGCGGCACCTTCAGCCAGCGGCACGCGGTCTGGGTCGACCAGACCAACGAGAATAAATATGTCCCGCTGTCGACCCTGCCGCATGGCCGGTTCGAGGTTTATGACAGCCCGTTGTCCGAATTCGGCGTGCTGGGCTTTGAATATGGCTTTGCCGGTGCCGACCCGAAGACGCTGGTGATGTGGGAAGGCCAGTTCGGCGATTTCGTGAACGGGGCGCAGACCATCATCGACCAGTTCATCGCCAGCGGCGAATCGAAATGGCTGCGCGCCAACGGGCTGGTGATGCTGTTGCCGCACGGCTTTGAAGGGCAGGGGCCCGAGCATAGCTCGGCGCGCCTCGAACGCTTCCTGCAATTGTGCGCCGAGGATAATATCCAGGTCGCCAATTGCACGACCCCGGCAAATTTCTTCCATCTGCTGCGTCGCCAGATGCACCGGTCCTTCCGCAAGCCGCTTGTCGTCATGACGCCGAAGTCGCTTTTGCGGCACAAGCTTGCCGTTTCAAAAGCCGAGGATTTCCAAGGCGAAAGCCATTTCATGCGGATCCTTTCGGACCCATGGGCTCCGGCAGACAAGGATGTGAAGCGGCTCGTGCTCTGTTCGGGCAAGGTCGCCTATGACCTGATGGAGGCACGCAACGCCGCAGGTGACAAGAACACCGCCATCGTCCGGCTCGAACAGCTTTATCCCTTCCCCGGGGAGCCGTTGATCGTCCGCCTGAAGCGCATGACCAATCTGGAAGAGGTCGTCTGGGCGCAGGAGGAACCGCAGAATAATGGTGCCTGGTTCTTCGTCGAGCCGTTGATCGAAGCCTGCCTCGCCGAGGCCAAGGCCGATCCGGCGCGTGCCCGCTATGCCGGGCGCAAGGCCAGTGCCTCGCCTGCCACCGGTCTGATGAAGCGGCACCAGGCCGAACAGGCGGCACTGGTTGCCCATGCGCTTGGCCATGGCGTCCGCGACGAAATCCGCCGCCAGCGCACGTCGAAAAAGAAATAATTAGGGACAGTCCCTATTTAACGAGGATCGGATATGAGCACCGAAGTCAAAGTCCCCACGCTGGGCGAATCGATCACCGAAGCCACGCTCGGCCAATGGCTGAAAAAGCCCGGCGAGTCGGTTTCCGCCGACGAGCCGATCGCCAGCCTTGAAACCGACAAGGTTGCGGTCGAGGTGCCCGCCCCCGCTACGGGCGTGATGGGCGCCCTGCTCGTCAATGAGGGCGATACCGTCAATGTCGGCGCGGTTATCGCGATGATCGAGGCAGGATCGGGGGCACCTGCTGCCGCACCGGCGCCTGCTGCTGCACCCGCAGCTGCGGCGCCCGTCGCCGAGGCTGCGCCTGCCACCGCCGCCGACCTGACGCTGTCTCCCGCCGTCCGCCGCCTCGTGCTCGAACTCGGCATCGATCCGACCAAGGTCAAAGGCAGCGGCAAGGATGGCCGCCTGACCAAGGAAGATGTGCTCGCCGCTGCCAAGGGTGGCGCACCTGCGGCACCTGCCGCCGCGCCGGTAGCAGCAGCTGCACCGGCGGGGGCCGTGACCGGCGAACGCCGCGAAGAACGTGTCAGGATGACCCGTCTGCGCCAGACCATCGCCAAGCGGCTGAAGGATGCGCAGAATACGGCAGCCCTGCTCACCACCTTCAACGATGTCGACATGTCGGCGGTGATGGAGGCGCGCAACCGCTACAAGGACAGCTTTGAAAAGAAGCATGGCGTGAAGCTCGGTTTCATGAGCTTTTTCGCCAAGGCCGCCTGCCTCGCGCTCAAGGATTTCCCCGCGGTCAACGCACAGATCCAGGGTGATGAAATCGTCTATCACGACTATGTCGACCTGTCGGTGGCGGTCTCCGCGCCGAACGGGCTGGTCGTTCCGGTGGTGCGCAATGTCGACCAGCTGGGCTTTGCCGATATTGAAAAGGCTATCGGCGATCTGGGCAAGCGCGCCAAGGACGGTTCCCTGACCATGGAAGACATGACGGGCGGCACCTTCACCATTTCGAATGGCGGTATTTTCGGTGGGCTGATGTCGACCCCGATCATCAATCCGCCGCAGTCGGCGGTGCTCGGCCTGCACCGGATCGAGGATCGTCCGGTCGTTCGCGACGGCCAGATCGTCATCCGCCCGATGATGTATCTCGCGCTCAGCTATGACCATCGCATCATCGATGGCCGCGA
>JADLBY010000025.1 GCA_020847445.1 Sphingomonadaceae bacterium
ATATTCCTTTCCGGGTTAGAGAAACGAATCACGGATAACCTATTTGGTTATATGTAGGACAGATCCAAATAAATAGGGACAGTCCCTATTTTCGCTCTCTTTAAATAGGGACTGTCCCTATTTATTGAGTCTGCTTGGCCTGCCGCGCCTTTTGGGAGGTTCGCCCTGCCCGATCTGGCGCAGCCAATCTGCCGTGCCCAGCGGCCTGCCGGTCCTGATCGCCAGATCGACTTGCTCGGCTGCCTCCAGCCCGTTCGCCAGCATCGCCGCCCAGTTCGGCAGATGTTGGCCAAGTGCTGAAATGTCGGTAAGCCAGTCACCATCCCCCGAGATGTGCGCGCGGGCACTGGACCAGAGCCAATCCTCCGCCCGTTTGACCATGCCCGCCTTGACCGGATTAGTCTCTATATAGCGCGCGGCAACCATCATGTGCGCGTCGTCCATCGCATAACTCGCAAAACGGCCCTGGAACAGGTGGCCAGACGTGTCCTGTAACTGGTTGATGCGCTGCGCATAAGTGGTATGGGCGCTGGCCAATGTGGCACGCAGCCCGTCTTCGGTTGCGGGCACCAGCATCAGATGGACATGGTTGGGCATCAGGCACCAGGCGAGGCAGCGTGTGCCGTGGCGGGTAAGCGCCAGTGCCAGTATCTCGATATAGGCGCGGTAATCCTCTTCACTGAAAAAGATCGGCTGCTGCCGGTTGCCACGCTGGGTGATGTGGTGCGGCACGCCGGGGATCACGATTCTGGCTGCACGTGGCATGCGCGCTCCATGAATAGGGCCATAAATAGGGACTGTCCCTATTTAATTGCATCGCAGGATGGTCGAGTCAAATTTAAATAGGGACTGTCCCTATTTTTGTCGCACGCCACCCCCCATCGCGCCCACCGGCTTGCACCGCAAGCGCACTTCCGCTAGGCCGCGCGCGATAGTCGAATCTCCCGCTTGTGCGCTGGTTTGATGGCCCTCGCCGACTGGTTCAGCCTGCCGTCCTTTGACAGGCCAAGGACTAGCGGTTTCATAGCAGGAACCGTCCTTCCCCACTCCCGCGCATGGGCACCGAACAAAGAAGGGGTAATTACCATGACCGCCGTTGGACAAGACTCGCTGGGCACCCGCTCCACCCTGAATGTGGGCGGAAAAAGCTATGCCTATTATTCGCTGAAAAAGGCGGCGGAGAAACTGGGCGATGTGTCGCGGCTGCCCTTTTCGATGAAGGTGCTGCTTGAAAACCTGCTGCGTTTTGAAGATGGCGGCTTCACCGTTTCGACCGCCGATGCCCAGGCGCTGGTCGATTGGCAGAAGAACCCGACCGAAAGCCAGAATGAAATCCAGTATCGCCCCGCGCGCGTGCTGTTGCAGGATTTCACCGGCGTGCCCTGCGTGGTCGATCTGGCCGCGATGCGCGATGCGATTGCAAAGCTGGGCGGCGACACGTCGAAGATCAACCCGCTGGTGCCGGTCAACCTTGTCATCGACCATTCGGTGATGGTCGACGAATTCGGCCATCCCAAAGCGTTCGAGCAGAATGTGGAGATCGAATATCACCGCAATATGGAACGCTATGACTTTCTGAAATGGGGCAGCAAGTCGCTCAACAATTTCTATGCGGTGCCGCCGGGTACGGGCATCTGCCACCAGGTCAATCTGGAGCATATCGCACAGGCCGTCTGGACCTCGACCGATGCCGATGGCGCGACCGTTGCCTATCCCGATACCTGCGTGGGCACCGATAGCCATACGACGATGATCAACGGCCTTGGCGTGCTCGGCTGGGGCGTTGGCGGGATCGAGGCGGAGGCCGCGATGCTGGGCCAGCCGGTTTCGATGCTGATCCCCGAAGTTGTCGGTTTCAAGCTGACCGGATCGCTGCCCGAGGGCATCACCGCGACCGACCTTGTCCTCACCTGCACCCAGATGCTGCGCGCGCATGGCGTGGTTGGCCGCTTCGTCGAATATTATGGCCCCGGCCTCGCCTCGCTGACCCTTGCCGACCGCGCGACGCTTGCCAATATGGCGCCCGAATATGGCGCGACCTGCGGCTTTTTCGGCATCGACGACAAGACCCTCGATTATATGCGCCTGACCGGGCGCAGCGAGGATGCGATCGCGCTCGCCGAGGCCTATGCGAAGGAACAGGGTTTCTGGATCGACCCGTCGATCGAACCGGTGTTCAGTTCGACCCTCGAACTCGACAGGTCGGGCGTGCAGCCGTCGCGGGCCGGGCCGAAGCGGCCGCAGGACAAGGTTGTGCTGCAACAGGTCGACGACGTGTTCAACAAGGATCTGGCCGATATCTACAAGCATGACGGCTTCAAGCGCGTCGGCGTGGAAGGCAAGGACCATGACATCGGCGATGGCGACGTGGTGATCGCGGCGATTACCTCGTGCACCAACACCAGCAACCCTTCGGTTCTGGTCGCCGCCGGTCTGGTCGCGAAAAAGGCGAACGAAAAAGGCCTGCGGCCCAAGCCCTGGGTCAAGACTTCGCTCGCGCCGGGATCGCAGGTGGTCACCGACTATCTGGTGAAGGCGGGCTTGCAGGAACATCTCGACGCGGTCGGCTTCAACCTGGTCGGCTATGGCTGCACCACCTGCATCGGCAACTCCGGCCCGCTCGCCGAGCCGATCTCGAAGGCGATCAACGGCAACGACATCGTCGCCGCCTCGGTGCTTTCGGGCAACCGCAACTTTGAAGGTCGCGTGTCGCCCGATGTGCGGGCCAATTTCCTCGCATCGCCGCCGCTGGTGGTCGCCTATGCGCTGAAGGGCACGGTGACCGAGGATTTCACCACCACGCCGATCGGGCAGGATCAGGACGGCGCCGACGTGTTCCTGAAAGACATCTGGCCGAGCAATCAGGAAGTTAACGACCTGATGACCGCCAATATCAGCCGCGAAATGTTCCTCGCCCGCTATGCGAATGTCTATAAGGGCGACGAGCACTGGCAGGCGATCCAGGTCGAGGGTTCGGAAACCTATCAGTGGCGCGCGGGCAGCACCTATGTCGCCAACCCGCCCTATTTCGAAGGCATGACCATGACCCCGGCGCCGGTGTCAGACATTGTCGAGGCAAAGCCGCTCGCGATCCTCGGCGACTCGATCACCACCGACCACATCAGCCCCGCCGGCAGCATCAAGGCCGACAGCCCGGCCGGAAAATGGCTTATGGAACATCAGGTTAGCAAAGCCGACTTCAACAGCTACGGCGCCCGCCGCGGCCATCATGACGTGATGGTTCGCGGGACCCTGGCCAACATAAGAATCCGGAACGAAATGGTTCCCGGAATCGAAGGCGGCATGTCGCGCTATGGCGACGAAGTCATGCCGATCTATGACGTCGCCATGAAGCACAAGGCCGATGGCGCCGCGATGGTGATCGTCGCTGGCAAAGAATATGGCACCGGATCGTCGCGCGACTGGGCGGCGAAGGGCACCAGCCTGCTTGGCGTGCGCGCCGTGATCGTCGAAAGCTTCGAGCGCATACACCGTTCAAACCTTGTCGGCATGGGCGTGCTGCCGCTGCAGTTCAAGGAAGGCGAAAACCGCCACAGCCTTGGCCTCGACGGCGATTGCAGCTTCACCATCACCGGCGTTGCCAATCTGAAACCACGCCAGACCGTAAGCGTGAAGGTGACGCGCAAGGACGGCTCAACCTTTACGTTTGACGCACTGTGCCGCATCGATACCGCCAACGAACTGGAGTATTTCCTGAACGGCGGCATCCTGCAATATGTGCTGAGGAAACTGGCTGCCTGAAACGAAATTTGAGACCGGCCTCGCCATCGGCCGGTCTCATATCAGCAACGCTGTCGTTTGCATGTGCGACATCAAGAACAAAATAGAAACATTTGTTTCCGGCAGCGGATTTTTGCGCTAGCCTGTGCCAATGCCGATTCTCCATCGCCTTTTCTTCGGAATCCGCCCGCCAAGGGCCATTGCGGACGATATGGCCGCCCTTCCATCGGCCAGTGGGTGGCCGAGGCGCGCCAACAGGGCGGATCGCCTTCACATGACATTGGCGCTGACGCCGGATTTTCTCGATATGCCCCAATCCGCGATCGAAGCATTTCACGATGCTGGCAGTTCGATCATGGCAGAGCCATTTCGACTGATCTTTGATCGCGCAGTTGCGTCGAAGAATCTGCTCATTCTGCTAGCAAGCGAAAAACTGCCGCATGTTGATCATTTTCAGCAGCAGCTGGTACGCGCGATGATGTCTGCGGGGCTGCCTTTGCGTAGGAAAGTGCGGTTCAATCCGCACATCACCTTGTCCTATCAGCCCGGCGCGCCCTTTGAACGGGCAATCGAATCGTATAGCTGGCTGGTCGAGGATTTTGTGCTCATCCACAGCCATGTCGGATTAACCCGGCACGATCAGGTGGGGCGTTGGAAATTGCGATCGAGGACCGTGCCGGCTCGCTGACCCTCCGAGACCATGCTGTGCAGCTATGCGAACCGGCCTTGCAATTCGAGCAAGGCAATCGCCGCCTTGGCAGCCTCTCCGCCCTTGTCCTTCTGCGCCGGATCGGCGCGCACGAGCGCTTGCGTCTCATTCTCGACCGTCAATATGCCATTGCCGATTGCAACGCCGTCCATCGTCAGCGCCATGATACCGCGTGCGCTTTCGCCCGCGACGATTTCGAAATGATAGGTTTCGCCGCGGATCACGACGCCGATGGCGACAAAGCCATCATAGAGGTCGCTCTGGTCGGCGAGCGCGATGGCGCCGGGAATTTCGAGGGCGCCGGGGACGGTAATCACCTCGACTTCATGCCCCGCGGCTTTCAGCGCCGCACTTGCCCCTGCCACCAGCATGTCGTTCAGATGGTCGTAGAAGCGCGCTTCAACAATCAGGAATTTTGCCATTATTCTTACTCCGGAATCGCGCGTTCGCCGACAACATGGATGCCATAGCCTTCAAGACCGACAACGGTGCGGTGTGAATTGGTCAGCAGCGTCATATCGTGCACACCCAGATCGGCAAGGATTTGCGCACCGATGCCATAAACACGCAATTCGCTGCCGCCGCCACTGGTCCCGCCTACCTCGTGCTGCAGGCTCTGCGGACCGCTGGGCATCAGGACGACGATAAGGCCTCGACCTTCCTTGCCGATTTCGGCCATGCAGCGCTGCAAGGTGCGCTTGCGCGGGCCGGAACGACCGAGCACGTCATCGAAAATCGAGATGGCATGCATCCGAACCAGTGTCGGTTCTTCTGGCAAGACCTTGCCCTTTTGCAGCACGACATTGGTCGTGCCGTCGATCTTGTTGCGATAGGTCATCGCACGCCAGTCCCCGCCATAATCGGACTGGAAGGCGCTCTCGCTCGCTTTTTCGACCAGATGGTCGTTGCGCATGCGATATTCGATCAGGTCGCGGATCGTGCCCATCTTGATCTTGTGCATCCGCGCAAAGGCAACCAGATCGTCCATCCGGGCCATCGTGCCATCGTCCTTCATGATCTCGCAGATCACGCCGGAGGGATTGAGCCCGGCCAGACGGCTGATGTCGACCGCCGCCTCGGTATGCCCGGCCCGCACCAGCACGCCGCCATCGCGCGCGGTCAATGGAAAGACATGGCCGGGGGAGACAATGTCGTTCGGCCCCTTGGAAGCATCGACGGCAACCGAAATGGTGCGCGCCCGGTCGGCGGCGCTGATCCCGGTCGTTACGCCTTCCTTCGCCTCGATCGAGACGGTGAAGGCGGTCTGCATGCTTTCCTGGTTCTCGCGCGTCATCGGTGCCAGACCGAGCTGGTCGCAGCGGCTGCGCGTCATCGCCAGGCAGATCAGCCCGCGGCCATGCGTCGCCATGAAGTTGATCGCATCGGGGGTCGCCATCTGCGCCGGGATGATCAGATCGCCCTCATTCTCGCGATCCTCGTCATCGACAAGGATGTACATGCGCCCGTTGCGCGCTTCCTCGATGATCTCCTCGATCGGGACGAGCGCAGGCGTATCGTCATTGGCGAACAGATAGGTTTCCAGCTTGCGCAGCGTTTCTGCAGTCGGGTTCCAGTCCGGCGCATCCAGATCGCGCAGCGTATTGGCATGCAGCCCGGCGGCACGGGCCAGCCCCGAACGCGACAGGCCACCTTCGGTCACCAGATGGCGGAGTTTTTCGATCAATTGGGTCGACATTTCACATTCCCGTGAGAATCATGCCCGTAGAAGGGCTTGGTCCGGGCTTATTTTCACATCATGATGTGAATGTCAAAGCGCAATTATCACATTGCACTATTCGTCTCTCAGGTCGCAATACCAACCGAAGCGCTGTCGATCACGGCGTCAATCACGGCGTCGTCGACCGAAACCTGCTTGTCGAGCATCAACATTGCAAGCCCGTGCACGATCGACCAGGCCTTGAGCGCGGCAATGTGGCGCTGCCCGGGTGACGCGCCCGCCGGGGCAAGGCTGGCTATATTGTCGCGCAGCAATTGCAGCGCGCTATTATCCCGCCCTTGCGGCAAGTCGAGAAAGTTGGCCGCCTGCCGTGTTGTCATCATCATGCGGAACAGTGTCGGGTTGTCGAGCGCGAAATGGACATAGGCCCGGCCGACAGCGTCGAAGCCCGCCCTTCCGCCACCCGATTTCTGCATGGCCGCCAGTTGCAATCGCCCAAGTTCGCGCCCGCCTTCGTCGCACAGCGCACCCAACAGCGCCGCCTTGTCGGGGAAATGACGATAGACCGCAGTTGCGCTTACGCCCACCATGCGCGCAATTTCACGCAAACTCACTTCGTCGGCACTGCGCGTTTTCAATAGCTCCAGCCCCGCTTCGACCAACGCTGATCGCAGGCCACCATGGTGATAGCCACGCTTGTTGATATCTATGTTGACACTGTTATCATTTACGCCCATGTTATCAATGTAAACATCGCCGAGTCGGATGGCAAGACATGGGAGAAGGAATATGGCCAGCGCAGTCGAAACCCTTATTCGCGGAGCCGTCACCAAAGGTGTGATGAAGGTTGCGGAATTCAACCGCGAACATCGCAAGGCACCGGCCATGCATCCCTATCTGTCCGGCATCCACGCGCCGATGGATGCAGAACTCTCGCTGGACATGCTGCGCGTGACCGGTGATATCCCGACCGAACTTGACGGTCGCTACATCCGTATCGGCCCCAATCCGATCAGCGCCAACCCGGCCGCCTATCACTGGTTCCTGGGTGACGGAATGGTCCACGGCGTGCGTTTGCAGGGCGGCAAGGCGCTCTGGTATCGCAACCGGTGGATCCGTTCGAATGCGGTAAGCGCGGCGCTGGGCGAGCCGCCCGCACCCGGTGAGCGCGCCGACCGGTCCGACACCGTCAACACCAACGTCCTGGGGCATGCCGGACAAACATGGGCGGTTGTCGAGGCGGGCGGTTTTCCCGTCCGCATCGATGAAGAACTCAACACGATCGCGCACGATCCCTTTGGTGGAACTTTGCATTACGCCTTTTCCGCGCATCCGCACCTTGATCCGGATAGCGGTGAAATGCACGCCATCTGCTACAAGGCAACCGTGCCTGACACGATCTGGCATGTCGTTGTCGATTCCGCTGGCAAGGTTGTCAGGGAAGAAGCGGTAGCCGTGCAGCACGGCCCGATGATCCACGACTGCATGATCACCAAGAATTACGTGATCATCCTCGACATGCCCTGCACCTTCTCGATGAAGGCGCTGATTTCGGGCCACCCCTTTCCCTATCGCTGGAACCCCGAGCACGCGGCGCGCGTCGGCCTGCTGCCGCGCAATGGCAGCGGGGCCGATGTCGTCTGGTGCGATGTCGAGCCTTGCTATGTCTTCCATCCGTGCAACGGCTTCGATACCGACGACGGCAAAGTCATTCTTGACGTTTGCGCACATGACCAGATGTTCCGTCCGGACGCCACAGGCCCCGATTCAACCCGGGTGCCGTTCGAACGCTGGACAATCGATCCGGCGGCCAGGCGGGTCGATCGCATGACGGTAGACGCGGAATCGCAGGAATTCCCGCGCCCCAACGAAGACCGCATCGGCAAATCCTATCGCTATGCCTATGCGATGGCGTTGCCCGACGGGTTCGACACCGCCTCACCTAACCAGTCCAAACTGTTCAAGCACGATCTGGAGGCCGGTGGAAAACAGGTGCACGACTTTGGCGCGGGTCATATCCCCGGCGAATTTGTTTTCGTGCCGCGAAAGGACGGCACCGCTGAGGATGCCGGTTGGCTAATGGGCTATGTCGTCAACATCGCCGACGAAACGACCGATCTGGTAATCCTGGACGCGCAGGATTTCGAGGGGATTCCGGTCGCGACCGTGCATATCCCGCACCGCATCCCGCCCGGTTTCCACGGCAATTGGGTGCCTGCCGCCTGAAAGAGTGAAATAGGAGCCGGATGACCCGCCGAAAAATCGTTACGGCTGCTTCCGTCAGGATCTGACCGGGTTGGCGACGACAGCGCCCATCCGACTCCCGCAGCGCATATGGCAGCAGTTCCCGCGATTATCAAGCACCGCCATCCGGCAAACTTTATATACCGGATTTCAGCATCTTGTGCGCCTAACCGGTCCTTAACCATATATTGTCGGGGCCGATTAACCTTGTTGGTGCAGGGTCAACCATCCGAAAGCAGGATCATTTGGCATGAACATGTCGGACACCATCGACCCAACCTCGCTGCGCTACGATAGTGCTGCACTGGAAGATCGCTGCGCACCGCGCATCAAGATCCGAATTCCCGCAATGCTGCGCCAGTCGGGAAATACGGGATTTACCGTTGTGGTGACCGATCTGTCCATTGCCGGCTTTCAGTGCGAAGCGTTGACGGGCATGCCGCCCGGATCGCGGTGCTGGCTCGCCTTGCCCGGATTGTCCCCTATTCAGGCCGAACTGGTCTGGAACAACGGACGCGCGGTCGGATGTGCGTTCAGCAACATCCTGAACGAAGCGGTGCTCGATTCGATCCTGCGACGCTTTGCCCTCGCCTGAGCGCGTTCAGAACAGCCTGGTAAGCATGTAGAAGCTCGCACCGACAATTGCGGACGCGGGCACCGTCAGCACCCACGCCGTCAGCAGATTGCTTGCCATGCCCCAGCGCACCGCGGAAGCGCGCCGCGCTGTTCCCGCGCCGATCACGGCACCGGTGATGGTATGCGTCGTGGAAACGGGAATGCCGAGCGCGGACGCACTGAACAGCATGATCGATCCGCCCAGCGAGGCGCTGAACCCCTGATGTTGCGATAGCTTGGTGATCTTTGTGCCCATCGTTTCGATGATCTTCCAGCCGCCACATGCCGTGCCAAGGCCAATCGCGATGTAGCAGCTTATCGCTACCCAGTGCGGAATATGGAACTCTCCATGCAGATATCCGGTCGAATAGAGCAGCACCGCAATGATACCCATCGTCTTCTGCGCGTCGTTCAGGCCATGGCTGAGCGAATAGGCGGCCGACGACATGATGTGCATCACCTTCATCCCGCTCTCGGCCTTGCTGGCGGTCGCATTTCTGAGCGCCCATGAACTCGCCAGCATCACCAGCATGGCAAATATCATGCCGAGTGCGGGCGAGAGGAAGATGAAAATGATCGTCTTGTTAAGGCCAGCCCACTGCACCGCGCCAAAGCCGTTCGCAGCAACGCCCGATCCGATAATCCCCCCTACCAGCGCATGCGAGGAGGAGGAAGGGATGCCCTTGATCCAGGTGAGGATGTTCCAGAACATCGCCCCGCACAGCGCGCCAAACACCACCGCCGGAGTTACCAGATCCTTGTCGATCAGGCCCTTGCCGATCGTATCGGCCACCTTGTGCAGCCAGGGGAAATAGAGCGTCAGGAAATAAGCGGCAAAGTTGAAGAAGGCGGCAAACATCACCGCATGAAACGGCTTGAGCAATTTGGTCGAAACAATCGTCGCGATCGAATTTGCCGCGTCGTGCAGCCCGTTCAGAAAATCGAACAGCAGCGCGAGGACAACCAGACCGACCAAAAGCGGAAAGGCGATTTCCATGTTCGGCCTCCCGGCTCAGGCGTGATCGATGACGAGGCCGTCAATCTGGTTTGCGACATCCTCGAACTTGTCGCAGACCTTTTCGAGATGGCGGTAGATTTCGTTCACGACGACGAACTGGGTCGGATCGGATTTGCCATGTTCGACATAGGCCTTGCGCAGCCCGTCAAAGTTCAGCTTGTCGGCATCACCTTCCAGCTTGACCAGACGTGCGGTCATTTCGTGCAGCGGCTTTGCATTGCCGGTTACGTCGCGCAACAGCGGCAAAGCCTGATCGATGATCGCCGATGCCTCGACAATGATATCCGCCATGCCGACCATTTCAGGCGTGAATGTGGTCACATCATAGAGTTCGACGGCGCCCGCAGTCTGCTGCATCTGGTCAACCGCATCATCCATCACGCCAATCAGGGCGGTAATCGCACCCCGGTCGAACGGCGTCAGAAATATCCGGCGCACATCCTGCAGCACGTCGCGAATGATGTCGTCGGCCTTATGCTCTTCATCCTCGATGGTCTTGATATGCGCCGCAATGTCGGGGCCACCCCGGACGAGTTTTGCCAATGCCTGCGAACTGGCCACGATCGTCTTGCCATGTGCTTCGAACTGTTCGAAAAAATTGCCCGTCTTCGGAAGCAGTTTCTGAAACCAAGCGAACATAAATCCCCCTGACCCGACATTTCAACGGAGCGCGAATCGCTCTCTCAGACGGTCATGGTTCTGTAGTGATTTTGTTATGCTTTCGTAACAGGCTTCTGGAATATGGCGTGCAAATTTGTTGAAAACCGCAACCGGCGACTCATTTCGGTTGTGCAATCCGCGCCGGGAAATATGCTTGCCCTATGCCTGAACTGGCCAACCAGCTGCTTTCATTGATCGACACGCCGATTCTGCGGTTGGTGGGCGAGCGCGTCGACTTTGCAAATCCGGCGGCGCAGGCGCTGCTTGGCCAGCATATCGGGCAGCAGGACATCCGCCTTGCGCTGCGCGATCCAAAGGCGGTCGAACTTGTCCGCTCGGGGCAAAGCGGCCGGACGAAATTGTCCGGACTTTCGGTGACCGGCAGCATCTGGGAGATGGAATGCCACATCATCGGCGAAGACCGGCGGATGATAACGCTGACCGACCTGTCGGTGCAGGTCAGCGTCGCCCGGGCGCACGCCGATTTTGTTGCCAATGCCAGTCACGAACTCCGCACGCCGCTGACCGCTATTCTGGGATATGTGGAAACATTGAAGGACCCCAAGGCGGGCGATGATCCCGCGACGCGCGGCCGCTTTCTCGACATCATTGGCAACGAAGCGCGGCGGATGCAGGCGCTGGTTTCTGACCTGATGTCGCTGTCGCGGATCGAAGCCGTCCGTCATCAGGTGCCGACCGACCGCGCCGATCTGGCGGCAATTGCAAGGGAAGTGATTGGCGAGCGGACGCGCGACGAGGAAGTGCGTTTCGACACCAACCGCGACAATGTGGAACTTGCGGGCGATGCGGGCCAGTTGGCGCAGGCGGTTCGCAATCTGGTCGACAATGCGGTCAAATATGGAAAATCAGGCAAGGGCGTGACGGTGTCGCTGGAAGCAACCGACCGGGGCTGGGTAACCCTTGCCATCCGCGACTTTGGGGAGGGCATCAGCCCCGAACATCTGCCGCGTCTGACCGAACGCTTTTATCGCACAGACACGGCGCGCAGCCGCGCCGAAGGCGGAACCGGTCTTGGCCTTGCCATTGTGAAACATATTGTCGAACGCCATCGGGGCCGGTTCGACATCAGCAGTCGCAGCGGCGAAGGAACGGTCGCCACGATAATGTTGCCAATCGATCAGCTTTAGTGGCGCGCCATGCCCGGTACCGGGCTGGCAAGCGGGTTGCGGCGGAACCCTCAGACGTCAATTTCCCGGTGTTCGCCCGGCAGTAGTCCGTCCAGATTCCACGCCCCAACCGCCCAGCGAACGAGGCGCAGCGTCGGAAAACCGACCGCCGCCGTCATCCGGCGCACCTGACGGTTGCGGCCTTCGCGGATGGTGAGGCTGATCCAGCAATCGGGCACCGATTTGCGGAAACGCACCGGCGGATCGCGCGGCCAGAGTTGCGGGTCGTCGATACGTTCCGCTTCGGCGGGCAAGGTCATGCCATCCTTCAATCGCACGCCCTTGCGTAATGTTTCGAGAGCGGCATCATCGATATCGCCTTCGACTTGCACCAGATAGGTTTTGGGCATCTTGTGCCTGGGCTCGGCAATCCGCGCCTGCAATCGCCCGTCGCCGGTGAGCAGCAACAGCCCTTCGCTGTCCATATCCAGCCTGCCTGCCGGGTAAACACCGGGTACATCGATAAAGCCGGACAGCGTGGGACGCGGCGATCCGGCCGTGCCCCTGTCGGTAAATTGCGGCAGCACGCCATAGGGTTTGTTGAAGAGGATCAGCCGCGACATGCGGTCAGGACCAGAATTTCAGCTCACCGCCGCTGTGCGGTGCCGCAACCTGCCGTGGCTCTCTTGACAGGATAGCAGCGGTAATCACACCCGACAGCGCACCGAAAAGATGCGATTCAAAAGAGACCTGTCCATCGATGGGCAAGACACCGACGACCATTCCGCCATAGAAGAAGACCACCGCCAAGCTTATCGCGATGTTCCGCCAACTGCGGTCGAACCAGGCGAGCGCTATCACGAGGCTCCAAAGCCCGAATATCCATCCGCTTGCACCGACATGGATGTTGTCGCGCGCGAACGTCCAGACCAGTGCACCGGTAATCGAAATGATCAACAGGCTGGCCTTCAGGAAATAACGGATGCCGTTGAGCAGACATATTGCGGCCAGCACAATGAAAGCGGCCAGATTGCCAAACAGATGCCCGAAATCTGCATGTAGCCAGGGCGCGGTAAAGATCGTGTAGGCACTACCCGCATTGCGCGGATCGATTCCGAATGCCAGAAGCGCGCCGCCCAGAACAAGGTTCAGGATATGCACCGCGATCATCATTGCACAGATCGCCGCCAAAACTGAAATGCGCTTCGTCATGGCTGACGCTGTAAGGGCTGCGTGGCCGGTTTCCAACAAAAAGGGGCCGGAGAGTTTCCCCTCCGGCCCGCTTGATTTCGGCCTGGACCGTACGGCGGACTTTAGAAGTCCATGCCGCCCATTCCGCCCATGCCACCTGGCATGCCGCCCATGGCGGGTGCCTTGTCTTCCGGCGCGTCCGCGATGGTCGCTTCGGTGGTGATCAGCAGGCTGGCGACCGAGGCCGCATCCTGCAGCGCGGTGCGAACAACCTTGGTCGGATCGATAACGCCCGAGGCCTTGAGGTTTTCGTAAGAGTCGGTCGCGGCGTTGAAGCCCTGGTCTTCCTTGCCTTCGCGCAGCAGATTGCCCGAAACGACCGCGCCGTCATGGCCGGCATTTTCCGCGATCTGGCGGATCGGTGCCATGATCGCCTTGCGGATGATGTCGATGCCGCGGGTCTGGTCGTCATTCGCACCCTTGAGGCCTTCAAGTGCCTTGGTTGCGTAAAGCAGCGCCGTGCCGCCGCCCGAAACGATGCCTTCCTCGACAGCCGCACGGGTCGCATGAAGCGCATCATCGACGCGATCCTTGCGTTCCTTCACCTCGACTTCGGTCGCGCCGCCGACCTTGATCACGGCAACGCCGCCAGCGAGCTTCGCCAGACGTTCCTGCAGCTTTTCACGGTCATAATCGCTGGTCGTGGTTTCGATCTGCGCACGGATCGCTTCGACACGGCCCTTGATCGCATCGGCTTCGCCAGCACCGTCGACGATGATGGTGTTGTCCTTGTCGATGGTGACGCGCTTGGCCGTGCCGAGCATCGCCAGCGTGACGTTTTCCAGCTTGATGCCCAGATCTTCCGAGATCACTTCGCCCTTGGTCAGGACAGCGATATCTTCCAGCATCGCCTTGCGACGATC
>JADLBY010000026.1 GCA_020847445.1 Sphingomonadaceae bacterium
TTCGGTGGCTTCGCGCTCGGCCTCGGCACGGCTCATTTCGGCGCGCGACAGGCATTCGCTGTCGACGCTGCGGAAGGCAACATTGTTGCGGCGAAGGAACGCCGCGGCCTCGCGCTGCGCCACCGCGAAGAAAAATTCGGCGTCGCTGCCGTCGGACAGGCTGCCGAAACTGTTGACGCCCAGCACGCGCCCGCATCCGTCGACCAATGGCCCGCCGCTATTGCCGCCGCCGATGGCCGCCGTGTGGAGCAGCGTTTCGAAATCCTTGGCCGACCGCCCGGACGAAATATTGCCGCGCGTCTTTACCGGCACCTGCGGGCGCAACACGTCTGCCATGTTCAGGCCCTGGGCGATATCGACGCCGCCGGGATAGCCGATGGCAAAAACGTCCGCGCCATCGCCGACGGGGCCGCTGAAAAAGGTGGCGGGGGTCAGCCGTCGGCCGTCATTCAGCGCAATCAGCGCCAGATCGTTGCGCGGCGACCGGTCGATAACCTCGGCGGCAATCGCCTCGCCGCCGTCCGACGGCACGATCACGACGCGAATGGCGCCTTCATATTCCTCTTCCGAAACGACATGGGCGTTGGTCAGCACCCGGTTCGGCGCGACGACAATGCCGGAGCCGTGGCCGATGGGCGTATCCCCTGCTGCGGCCGGAAAGACCACCACGCGCACGACGCTGCGGCTGGCGGCGGCAATATCTTCGGGATCGGCGCGGGCGGCCGAAGGAACGACCAGCGAAAGGATCAGGATGAAAAGGCCGGACAAACCAAAACGCACGCGAATCTCCTTACCGCCCCGCCAGCCTTCGACCATAAAAGCCGGGCGCTATCAACAACGAGACGGCGAAAACGCCCGATTCCAGTCGCCCGGTCGGGGATGGTGGAGAGGACCACCGGCGTTTACCGTCGGCCGGTCTGTTCCTCACGCGGCTGCACATTCACACCGTCGCGGCCGATCGTCACGTCGAGCGGCATGCCCTCAATCTGGCCGCTGACGGTGACGCCCTTGTCCGGATCGACGCGGACTTCGGTGCCATTGATATTGACGGGCAGGTCGGGGATGTCGGGCAGGTCGAGCGGTTCGATCGGGCCTTCGGGATCGGGTTCGACCGCCGGTTTGGGTTTGGGCCGGGTGCCCGCCCCTTTGACCGCCTGGCTCATGAAATCGCGCCAGATGCGCGCGGGCAAGCCGCCGCCGGTCATGTTTCTGAGCGGGGTGTTATCGTCATTTCCGATCCAGATGCCGACCACCAGATCGCCGGCAAAGCCGATGAACAGCGCATCGCGATAATCCTGACTGGTGCCGGTCTTGCCATAAGCGGGAATCGAAAGCCTTGCCGCGCGGCCGGTTCCCTGATTGACCGTCGCCCCCAGCAGATCGAGCAGGGCCTTGTGCTGGGCATTGCTGAAACTGCGTTGCGCGGACAGCAGCCAGCCGAACCAGCCTTCATCCTCCGCCACAAAGGCGCGCGGTTCGACCGGCCATTTGTTTCCGGCGACGCCCGCATAGGCAGATGTAAGCTCCATCAGCGTCATGCCCGAACTTCCCAGCGCAAGGCTGGCGTCGCGCGTCAGCGGGCTTTCGACTCCCAGATCCTTTGCCGCGCGGGCCACCGCGCTATAGCCCAGCTGGTTGTAGAGACGGACGGCCACAACATTGCTCGACTGGGCAAAGGCCTGTTTGAGCGTGATTTCGCCGCGATAGCGGTCGCTGTAATTTTTCGGCCGATAATCGCCTTCGGTGATCGGGCTGTCGTCAACCTTGCTGTCGGGTGTCATCCCGCTGCGCAGCGCGGCGGTATAGACAAATAGCTTGAAGGTCGAACCCGGCTGCCTTTTGGCCTGCGTCGCACGGTTGAACGGCGATTCCTTGTAGCTTTTGCCGCCGACCATCGCGACCACCTCGCCATTGGGTCGCATCGCCACCAGTGCGACCTGTGCCTTGCCCAGCGGCGCACGGGCGATGACGTTGCGCGCGATGTTCTGCAGCCGCGAATCGAGCGTGGTGCGGATCACCTGATCCGAATAGCCGGTTTCGGCATCAAGCCGCGCCTGCGGCATCGCCCAGTCGGCAAAATAGGTTCCGGTGGGCAGCGTCTCCTTATAGCGCACATCGATCCGCGCGATCGGCGTCGCATCCGCCTTGGCCTCGCTGATTGCGCCGGTGGCGACCATCGCATTGAGAACCAGCTTGGCCCGCTTGGCCGCGCGCTGCGGATTGCGCGTCGGGGCCAGGCGGTTGGGGGCCTGCACAAGACCCGCCAGCATCGCCGCCTGCGACAGCGTCAGATTTTCCGGCTTGCGATAGAAATAATGCATCGATGCCGCGCGCAGGCCGTAGATATTATCGCCGAAATAGGCGTTGGACAGATAACGCTCGAGGATCTCGTCCTTGGTCAGCCATGCCTCCAGCCAAAAGGCGATCAGGGCTTCGCGCGCCTTCCGCGTCAGGCTGCGTTCGGGCGTCAGGAAGGTGAATTTCGCCAGCTGCTGCGTAATCGTGCTGCCACCCTGTTTCAGGCCGCTGCCAAAGCTGTTGCTCCAGAGCGCGCGTGCGATGCTGCGCGGATCGACGCCCCAGTGCGAATAGAATCGCCGGTCCTCGATCGACAGAAAGGCCTGCACGACATGCGGCGGCAGGTTTTTCACCTCGACGGGCTTGTCGACAATCGCGCCGTTGCGGGCAATCGGGGTGCCGTCCCAGGCCAGCAGCGTGATCCGCGGCGGGGCGATGGGTTGCAGCGATTTCGATAGCGGCGCGGTTATCGCCAGCCAGAAAATGATCAGGATGAACAGCGCCAGAAGGCCCGCACTTGCGCGGCTGAACCACCACCAGCGGGTCTTTCCAAGCAGCCAGCGCCGGTCCGGCGCGGCGGCGGGCGGCGGCGCGGCCTGCCCCTCCCACGGCTTCGGCTCGTTCGGGAACATCCCCGCATAGGCGCGGTCAAAGGCAGCCAGCCTGCTGTCGATATCTGTGGGGGGAGGGGTGTTGGATCGCCGAAAGAGCATTGATGCACTGTATTATAGGAATAGGACGGTCAAGGGTAGAGCAAATTTTTGCTTACAGGAAGCTGTATGGATCGACATCGACGCCGACCCGCACCCCGCGCGGGAATGCAACGGTGCCGAGCCATTCGCGCATGATATGCTGCAGCTCGACCGAGCGCTGCGCATGCACCAGCAGCCTTTGCCGGTGCCGCCCGCGCAGCATGGCCAGCGGGGCAGGGGCGGGGCCATAGACATGCATCCCTTCGACCTGCGGTGCCGACCCGCCCACGGCGCGCGCGGCCTCGATCGCCTCCTGCTCATCTTCCGAACTGATGATGATCGCGGCGAACCGGCCGAAAGGCGGGGCCCCGGCGCGGCGGCGCTGGTCGGTTTCGGCGTCGTAAAAGCCGTCCCGGTCACCATCGACCAGCGCGGCGATGACGGGGTGTGCCGGGTTGCGCGTCTGGATGAATACCTCGCCGGGCTTTTCGGCGCGGCCTGCGCGGCCTGCGGCCTGGGCGATCTGCTGAAAGGTCCGTTCGGCGGCCCGCAGATCGCCGCCCTCCAGCCCCAGATCGGCGTCGATCACGCCGACCAGGGTCAGTTCGGGAAAATGATAGCCCTTGGTCACCAGCTGGGTGCCGATGATGATGTCGACCGCACCATTTTCGACGAGCGCGACAAATTCGGCGGCTTTTTCGGGCGACCACAAGGTGTCGGAGGTCGCGACGATGGTGCGCGCGCCCGGCAACATCCGCTGCACTTCGTCGCATATCCGCTCGACGCCGGGGCCGCAGGGGACAAGGCTGTCCTCGGCGCTGCATTCGGGGCAGGCATCGGGCGGCGGCATCACATGGCCGCAATGGTGGCAGGCGAGGCGGCGCACCAGCCGGTGTTCGACCATCCAGGCGGTGCAATTGGGGCATTCGAAGCGGTGCCCGCAATTGCGGCAGAGGGTGAGCGGGGCATAGCCGCGGCGGTTGAGAAAGAGCAGGCTCTGCTCGCCACGTTCGAGCCGCTCCTCCAATGCCTTCAACAGCGTGGGCGCGATCCAGTGGCCGCGCTCTGGCTGGTCCTGCGTCAGATCGATGGCGGCGATGCGCGGCATCCGGGCCGCCCCGAAGCGCGACGGGATTGCGAGCCCCTTATAGCGCCCGATGCTGACCATATGCCGACTTTCGAGCGCCGGGGTGGCGCTTGCCAGCACGACGGGAAAGTCTTCGAACTTGCCGCGCATCACGGCGACGTCGCGGGCGTGATACCGCACGCCATCTTCCTGTTTGAAGCTGATCTCATGCGCCTCGTCGACGACGATCAGCCCGGGGTCGGCAAAGGGCAGGAACAGCGCCGAGCGTGCACCCGCAACAACCTGCACCCGTCCCTCGGCCACGCCGCGCCAGACCCGCCGCCGCTGCGACTGTTTCATCCCCGAATGCCAGGTCGCGGGCTCCACCCCGAAACGGGCCTCAAAGCGCTGCAAAAAGGGTTGGGTCAAGGCAATTTCAGGAAGCAGAACAAGAACTTGTTTACCTATTTTCAGAGCCTTTGCCACCGCTTCGAAATAGGTTTCGGTCTTGCCCGATCCGGTGACGCCATCGAGCACGATCGGTTCGAACCCGCCTGCCTCCACCGCATCGCGCATCACTGCGGCGGCGGCCTCCTGCAGGTCGGACAATTGCGGATGGTCATGTTCCGGATCGGGGGTGGCAAAGGGCGCATCGATGCTGACCGTCACCGGTTCGAGCGCGCCTGCCTTGACCAGCCCGCGGATCACGCCCTCGCTGACCCCGGCCTGCTCCGCCAGTTCGCGCACCAATCCCTGCGCATCGACCAGCGCGTCCAATGCGGCGGCCCGTTGCGGCGTCAGCCGGGCAGGTTCGATTCCGGACGGGCGATATTCGGTCACCGTCCCCCCCGCAGACAGCGCCGCCGATGACGACAGCACCATCCGCAGAACCGCTGCATGGCTGGAAAGATAATAGTCGGCGACCCAGTCAACCAGCCGCCGCAACCCCGGCCGTATCGCGGGCACGTCGACGACCTCGAGCACATTGCGCAAGCGATGCTCCTCGACCGGTTCATCACCGAACACGCCATCGTCCCACACCACGCCGATCATTTTGCGCGGGCCGAGCGGCACGACCACGACCGAGCCGACTCCGGCATCCATCCAGTCGGGCAGGCGATAGTCGAGAGGCCCGATCACCTGCGTCAGCAGGACCACGCGCACGCGCTTGCCGGATGGGCGGGGACGATTCATGCGGTGGATATAGGGTGGCGATAGGCCGCCGTCACGCCCGCAACCCGTCGTTCATGGTGGAGACGGAATTTTTCTGATATTCGAAGGCTGTAAGGGTTCAGGAGGAGTCGCCCGATGACAATTATGTTCGATCGCCGCCAGATGTGGCTCGCCGGTGCTGCTGGGGCGACGCTGGCGCTGCCGGGATGCCAGATGGGCCCGACATACAGCCTGGCCGAGGTGATCCGAAGGCTCTTGACGCTCGCCTCGCAAAATGCCTTTGCGCTCTTGCTCCAGCCGGGCGGTTTCTACGACCATTCGCTCGCCAGAATCGCCTTGCCCGATCGTTTTGGCGGCGGACGCGGGACGACGATCCTGTCGGCGATCCTGCAAAGCCAGTCCTTTCGCGACCGGCTGCAGCGCCAGTTGAACCGAGCCGCCGAAAAGGGCGCCGAACGCGCCGCGCCGCTGATTGCCGACACGATCCGCATGGTCAGCATCGAGGCTGCCGACCAGATTGTGCGCGGCGGGCCCCGCGCGGCAACACAGTTTCTGCGGGGAAAGATGGGAATCGCCCTGTTCGATGCGATGCTGCCCGGAATTTCGGAAGGGCTAAGGCTGTTCGACGATCAGGTGATCAACCGGGCAGTGCAGTCGGTTACGGGCTTTGATATGGCGGCACTGGGGCAGGATATCACGCGCAAGGCCGATGATGCGATCTGGGCCGCCATCGGGCTGGAGGAAGAAGGCATCCGCGCCAATCCGCAGAAGACCAACGACCCGATGCTGATTGCGGTGTTCGGCCTGCTGCGCTGAGCCGCGAGGGTCAGAAACCTAGAACCTTTTCCGGAAGCTCAGTTCGAACACGCGCCCCTGCGGGTCGATAAAGCCGCGCTGATAGCTGAGCGGCGTGTTGCCGTTATTGTCGGTCACCCTGATATAGTCGTTGAGGACATTCTCGACCCGAAAAGCGATGCGGCTGCCCTTCAGCCAGGGGATTTTCTTCGTCAGATCGCCCCGTTGATCGAGGCTGATGAAAAGAAAGCCGTTCAGGCTGAACTGGTCGCTGAAGCGGAGGTCGCTGCTGCCGGGCAGGCCGCTGCCATCGGCGCGGGTGGCGCCGCGATATGTCCCTTCAAAGCGCATGCCGATTCCCTTCAGGAACACGCCGCCATTGAGCGACAATTCCTGCCGCGGCGAACCGCCGAGACTGCTGGTGGCCGAGCCATCGAGCAGGTCGAGCAAAGGCACGCCGGGGGCGATGAGGATTTCGTCCTGCAGGCGATAGGTGTGGTAGAGCGCGATCTGCCAGCGGCTCGGCGGGCCACCGCCCGGCATCATGCCCATCGGGCCGCGACCACCGCCTCGTCCACCGGCGCCGGGGCCGCCGCCTGCTGAACCGCCCGGCCCACGCGGGGCCTGCTTGCCGATCGGGCCCGACATGTTGAAGCCCCAGCGGATACGTTCCGAACGCTCCTCGGCAAAGTTGACCGGGCGCTGGTCGAGCCGGACAAGCTGGCCATTGCCATCGCGGATGACCCGTCCGGGGAAGGCGGCTTCGATTTCGGGAGTCAGCAACGGAAAGGATGAAGTGGTGTTCTCGCTCCTGTTCCGGAAATATTCGACTTGCAGGCTGAAGCCATCGATGAATTTCGGCGCCCAGTCCAGGCCGACCTTGATGTCCTTGCGATTTTCGGCCTGCAAAGCCGGGTTGCCTCCGCTGACCACATCGATGAACCGGCTTTCGCCGTTCACGAAATCATAATAGGCAACATTGGGGGTGACGATGGTGGGATTGCCCAACTGGCCAAGGCCGGGGGCGTTTTCATCGCCGATGATCGATGCCGAAATCGTCAGCCCCTGTGCCGGTGACCACCGCAACCCGGCGCCATATTCAACGAGCGTGCCGAAATCCGACAGGTCGGAAAAGCCCATATTGCCGTTGACGGACAGATTGCCGATCGCCCCCAGCGCGCCCAGCCCGCGTTCGACCAGCGGAATTTCGACATTGAAGGCGCTGTTGATGCTGTCGCGGTTGAGCCCGACAGTCGTTGTCACGCCGCGACGATAGGTGGTGCTGTCGATCGTCTGGCGGTCGTAACCGTTGCGGATCGTCATCTGCACTTCACCCGACGGCAGTTCGAACAGCGTGCCCGAAAAGGTGCTCCGCAGCGATAGCGTTCCGGTGGTGCTGTCGGCCGTGTCAGGGGCAATGAACAGCAGGTCGCTACCCAGATCGGCAGCAAAGGGATCGATGCTGCCTGCGGCTATTCCGGCACGAAGGGCCGTATAATCGCCGTTGGTCTGCGTCACGGTTTCGGTGTCGACCAGCGTGTAATCGCCGGTCAGCGAAAGACGCCAGCCCGCCAGCAGCGTATTGAACGACAGACCAGCCTGCGCCGTCTGCGTCTTGACGTCGCGCGTCAACGGGCGCGGGTCGGCGAAATAGCGGTTGAGCACGACGTCGGTCGCAAAGAGCGAGAACGGGCTGGAGGCCGGCAGGCTCAGGCTGGCATAGGGCAGACCGAGCAGGCTGTGGCGATCCTCCGCCTCGAACCGGCCATTGATCGAAAGGTTTGTCTGCGGCCCCAGCAACGTGCTCCAGGTGGCGTTGGTCGAAAAGCGCTGCGAACTGGGCTGCAAGGTTCGGTAGGCACCGATGTCGCTTTCGGCCGCAGCATTGGCATTGGCGGCAAATCCGGCGAGCGTCGGGCTGGAAGGGACGGCGGCTACCGTGACAATCTGGCCCGCGAGCGCGCTCAGCGCCGGATCAATCTCTCCGCCCACACCGGTGCCGGTGATATTGCCGTTCAACGCATAGGGCGCAGAAGCCGCACTGGGTGCAATTGCGCGCTCGTCCTCGGTGATCCGGCTGCTGCTTTCGAATTCGGTGTCGATGTTGAGCCGGTTGCTCTTGCCGATCCGGGTGAAGGTGGCTTCGAATTCCTTGGTCGTGAAGCCGCCCTTTTCGGGCATGTTGAAATCATGCTCGACGTTGAACGAGGCAAAGTCGGGCTTCAGGATGAAGTTGACCACCCGCTGGTCGGGGCGAAAGCCATATTTCAGCGCGACTTCTTCCGGGAATATCTGCACCTGCCTGATTGCTTCGGGCGGCAGGTCGCGCAATTCGCGAAAACTGGATACGCGCTGGCCGTTGAGCAGGATCACCGGTGGTCCGCCACCGCCGCGCCCTCTGCCCGAACCCGCCTGGGGGGCGACGGCCGCCAGAAGGTCGCTGATCGACGAAGCGCCGATGGCGGAGATTTCGTCTTCGGACAGTTCGTCAATCGGCGGGGCGTCGGTATCGACGGAGCCGGGCAGCCGGGTCGCAGTCACAATGATCTCGGGCGTCCCGCTTTCTTCGTCGACCGCTTCGGATTCGACCGGAACCGGCTGGGTTTCCGCCGATTCATCGATGACCTCCCCGGCTGCCGCAAAGGACGGTGTCGCCATGCAGGCCGATATGGCCATCAGGCTGGTGGAAAAAACGGAAAATCGGGGGGAGGGCATTGTCGGGTTCCGGATTATTTATTTGTTTCATCGTCCTTATGACGACCGCATGTCGCAGTAACAGCCCCAACATGTCATAATTTGTCGCAGTTATTGGGTAAAATGCTGCCATTCTTCGACGAACGGCCTTTGACCACATACTCTTCCCTTTTGGACTCAAAACGCTTAAGGGCGCTCGCAAGCTGAACTCTTTGGAATTTACAGGGGCCGAATGGCAAAAGAAGAACTGATCGAAATGCGCGGAACGGTGCGCGAACTGCTGCCCAACGCGATGTTCCGCGTCGAACTGGAAAATGGCCATGAAATCCTTGGCCACACCGCAGGCAAGATGCGCAAGAACCGCATCCGCGTGCTTGTGGGTGACGAGGTGCTTTGCGAAATGACCCCTTATGATCTGACCAAGGGCCGGATCACCTACCGCTTCAAATAAGGCAACGGCCCTTGCGGCTCGTGCTCGCCTCTTCCTCCCCCCGCCGCCGCGATCTCCTGTCGCGCATCGGCGTGGTGCCGGATCGCATTGCATCCCCCGATATCGATGAAACCCCGCGCAAGGGTGAGCTGGCACGCGTTTATGCGCTGCGCATGGCGGTTGAAAAGGCCCATGCCGTCGCCCGCGATGCGGCCGAAATCGTGGTCGCCGGGGACACCACCGTGGCGGTCGGGCGGCGCATCCTGCCGCAGGCCGCCGATGCCGCGATGCAGCGCGGCTTCCTCGAACTGCTCAGCGGGCGCCGCCACCATGTCTGGAGCGCAGTGTGCGTGATCGATTTCGAAGGCCGGGCGCGCAGCCGGATCAGCGACAGCATCGTCCGCTTCAAGCGGCTCGGCCCGGCAGAAATCGACGCCTATATTGCCAGCGGCGAAGGGCTGGGCAAGGCCGGGGGCTATGCCATTCAGGGCAGGGCCGAGGCGCTGATCGACTGGATGGCAGGCAGCCATTCGGGCGTTGTCGGCCTGCCGCTTTACGAAACACGGGCGCTGCTTCGCGCGTCGGACTATCCGGTCGAATGACCCGCGAACTGCTCTGGGAGGTCAATCCCGGCGAGCATCGATTGGCGCTTATCGAAAATGGCGAGCTGGTCGAATTTCGCCTGCTGCGGACCGTCGGCCGCTTCGCCTCGACCGGTGCAGGCGATATCCGGGGCGCGCGCATCACCGGCAGGCTGGGGGCGGGCAAGGCGCTGGTCGAGCTGGACGATGGCAGCGAAGCCCTGCTCGATTGTGCACCCATGCTCGCCGAAGGGACGCGACTGGCGGTTGAAATCTGCCGACCGCCGATTCCGGAACCGGGGCGGTGGAAGCGGGCCATCTGCAAGGCGCGCGACGATATCCGGGTTGCCGATACCGCTGCCCGCGACCTGCCTGCGATCGGCACCATCTTCGCCCGCTATGCAATGGCGGCAGACTGCATCATCGTTCCCGATCAAAATGCATGGACCGAACTGACCGGGCGGATGGGCGGGGCCGATGTGCCGATCCGGATCGATGCGGCGGCATTTTCCGGAACGGATTTCGACCAGCTCGAATCAATCGCCATCACCGGCGAGGTCGCGATCGCAAACGGGCAGCTTTCGATCGAACGCACGCGCGCGATGGCGGTTATCGATATCGATGGCAGCGGCGATCCTCTGGCGCTCAATCTGGCGGCGGCGCTTGAAATACCGCGCCTGCTGCGCCTGTTCGACATAGGCGGACAGATCGGCATAGATTTTCTCGCCATGCCCGACCGCAAGGCCCGCCAGCGGCTCGATACCGTGCTGGCAGAGGCAGGCGAGATGCTGGGGCCGCATGAACGGACGGCGGCGAACGGCTTTGGATTTGTCCAGATGGTGCGGCCCCGCTTTGGCCCGTCGATCGCGGAACTGCTGTGCGGAATAACCCCGGGGCGTCTTTCGCTGGAAAGCCGGGCGATCGCCCTGTTGCGGGTGGCGAGCCGGTCGACGGGCTTTGGCCCGCGCAGGATCGTCGCTGCCCCCGCGATAACAGATCTGATGCGGCAATGGCCCGCCGAACTCGCGGCGCTGCAAAAACGGCTGGGTGCGGAAATTGAGCTGGTTCCCGACTCGTCTGCCAGCGGCTATGGGCATGTCCATGTCAGCCAAAGCTAAGCCTGCGAAATGCCCGATCTGTGGCAAGCCCGAGAATAGCGAACACAAGCCCTTTTGCAGCAAGGGCTGCAAGGATCGCGACCTGCTGCAATGGCTGGGCGAGGGCTATCGGTTCAAGGGCGCGCCCGCCGACCCGGATTTCCCCGAAGAGGTTTGAATTTGGGGCTGGACAAGGCCCCTTTGCCCTGCCTATAGGCGGCGCTCCAAATCGCGGTGGACCCTGGATTCACCGCCAGATGCCTCGGTAGCTCAGTTGGTAGAGCAGCGGATTGAAAATCCGCGTGTCGGTGGTTCGAATCCGCCCCGAGGCACCACTTTCCCCCAAAAAATTGCGTTGTACCGGCGGGCCAGCCCGGTCGTCAGCGACAAAAAAGGCGGCCGGGAAAAACCGACCGCCTCTAGAATCAGATGCGTTCGATAATCACTGCCGGGGCCATGCCGCCTGCGGCGCACATGGTGATCAGGCCATAGCGACCGCCCGAACGCTCGAGTTCGTCAAGCGCGGTGCCGATCAGGATCGATCCGGTGGCGCCGATGGGGTGGCCCAGCGCGCAGGCGCCGCCGTTGATATTCACCCGGTCGCGATCGAGTTCGAGGTCGCGGATGAATTTTTCGGCGACCACGGCAAAGGCCTCGTTGATTTCCCAGACGTCGATATCGTCCTTTTTGAGGCCTGCCTTTTCGAGCACCTTCTTCGCCGCCGGCACCGGCGCGTTCAGCATCAGCGTGGGGCAATCGCCGATATTGGCATAGGCGACGATGCGGCCGCGCGGTTTCAGCCCATGCTTGTCGGCATAGTCCTTGGAGGTGATGAGCAGTGCGGCCGCACCATCGACCACGCCCGAACTGTTTCCGGCATGGTGGAAATGCTCGATCTTCACGTCGGGATAGCGCCGGTTGATCTGCTTGCGAAAGGTGGTGCCGCCGCCAAGGTCGAAATCCGCGAGGCCGGCAAAGCTGGGTTTGAGCGCGGCCAGACCCTCTGCCGTGGTTTCGGGGCGCGGAAATTCTTCATGATCGAGGGCGACGGTGCCGTCTTCATTATAGACGGTGACGACCGAACGGTCGAACCGGCCTTCGCGGATTGCCCGCGCGGCCTTTTCCTGGCTCGACAGTGCCAGCGCGTCCAGTTCCTCACGGGTGATGCCTTCCATGCTGGCGATGGCATCGCCGCAAATGCCCTGATGGCTTTGCGGGTGGATCGCGTCGAGTGCGGCGTTGCCCGAACCCATGCCCAGCGGCTTGACCCCGGCATTGGCAAGTTCGGCGCCATAGGCCGACGTAAAGCTCATCATTTCGGTGCCGCCCGCGATCACGCAATCTTCCATGCCCGACATCACCGTCGCAGCGGCCAGATTGACCGAGGTGATGCCGCCGCCGCAAAAGCGGTCCAGCGTGGTGCCCGACGCCGAGATGTCATAGCCTGCGGCGAGCGCGGCCATGCGGCCCATATCGCCGCCCTGCTTGCCATTCTGGCTGGAGGTCGACCAGATGATGTCGTCGACGGTCGCGGTGTCGAGATTGTTGCGATCCTTGATTGCCTTGAGCACGGTCGCGGCCAGATGCTGCGGGTGCAGATGCGAGAGCGCGCCCTTGCCGGGCTTGCCGATCCCGCGCGGGGTGCGGACGGCGTCGATGATATAGGCTTCTGCCATGGGACTATCCTTTCATTTCTGATCTGTGGGGGGTGGCATGCGGCCACCCCGAGATTTAGCGAGGGGCCATACGTATAGCGCCGTCGAGACGCAGGCACTGGCCGTTGAAATAGGTGTTGCGGTTAAGCTCGAGCACCAGACTGCCAAACTCCTCCGGCTTGCCGAGGCGCTTGGGGAAGGGCACCGATGCCGCCAGACTGTCGAGCACATTTTGCGGTGCGCCGAGCATCAGCGGCGTGGCGAAGATGCCGGGCATGATCGCATTGCAACGGATGCCCAGATCCATCAGGTCGCGCGCCAGCGGCAGGACGAGGCCGTTCACGCCCGCCTTCGCCGAACCGTAGATCACCTGTCCGATCTGCGCGTCCTGTGCGGCGACCGAAGCGGTCAGTGTGATGCAGCCGCGCTCGCCATCCTCCATCGGCTCCAGTTCGCTCATCCCCAGTGCCGACAGCGAGGCGAGACGATAGGAAGCGACAAGGATGCCCTGCACGCCAAATTCATAATCGGCCGTCGACGTGCGCCGATATTTGCCGCTTTCCTTGTCGAACGACAGCGTCTTGCCGCGCTTTGACGTCATCGCGCAATGGACGAGGATGCGTTCCTGCCCATGCGCGGCGCGGGCCTTTGCAAAGCCCGCGACGACGCTGTCCTCGCTGGTGATGTCGACCTTGCAGAACAGGCCGCCGATCTTGGCCGCGACCTCCTCTCCCAAGGCTTCGTTGATATCGAAAATGGCGACCTTTGCACCTGCGGCGGAAAGCGCCTCCGCACTGGCGCGGCCCAGCCCCGATGCACCGCCGGAAACGACCGCGGAAATGCTGCTATCGATCTTCACAATTCTCTCCCAATCCATTTACCGGTTCGGATTTTCGCCGGTGAACTGCGAATCCGCAGCATAAGCGACATTTTTAATCGCGCAATTAAATTGAGTCGAATCCTGTTTCCGGCGCACAATTTTGTCACCTTTTGCGGACAATCCTGGCCATTTGGCTTCAATAGCCCGCAACGCGGCGCTATGCTGGGTCTGTCCGGCATGGCCGGGCGGATATGAGGCGAGGCATGCACATAACGAGTTCCGAAATATCTGACGACGTCCCCGAACTTTTTCGCGCGGCGATGCGCAGGCTGGCCGCCTCGGTTTCGATTGTCGTCGCCCGGGGCGATTCGGGGCCGGTCGGGATGGCGGCGACGTCGATTACCTCGCTGACCATGGATCCGCCTGCGCTGCTCGTGTGCGTCAATCGCGCGACCGCGCTGCATGCGCTGCTGGTGCCCGGCGCGCCGCTTTCGGTGAATTTGCTGTCCAGCCACCAGCACGAGGTTTCGGCGGCCTTTGGCGGCGGCCTGCCCTGGCAGGAGCGGTTCGGCGTCGGATCGTGGCAGCCCGGAGCCAACGGCCTGCCGCTGCTCGCGGAAGCCCAGGCCCATCTGGGCTGCGCCATCGACGTCATGCTGGCCTATGGAACCCACAGCATCGTCATCGCACGCGTGCTCGACGTGACCGTCAGCGAAGACGTCGCGCCGCTGATCTATCAGGATGGAAGCTATCTCTGATCGTGAAAATGCCTAGCCGAGGCTGCTATTTCATCGGCGCGCGGAAATCATCCAAATCATGGTGCCGGACAGCAGGAAGAGAGAAATGGTAGACGCTGAGGGGTTCGAACCCACGACCCGCTGATTAAGAGTCAGCTGCTCTACCAACTGAGCTAAGCGTCCCCATTTCAGGTGCGGGGCAAATTCCGTCGCACCGGTTTGGAGGCGCGCCTTTGGCGGGATTCGCCGCTCTTGTCAAGCCTTGCTGCGACTAGCTGAAAGTGCGGCGCTCCGGATGGCGTTCGATCGACATGATGATGCCGACGCAAATCATCATCGTCAGCATCGATGACCCGCCATGGCTGACAAAGGGCAGCGGCAGTCCGGCAACCGGGGCCAGCCCGACAACCATCAGCAGGTTGACCATGATGTAGAAGAATATCGTGCAGGTCAGCCCGCCTGCGACAAGCTGGCCATATCGGTTGGTGCTCTCCATCGCGACCTTCAGCCCCCAGCGCATCAGCAGCACATAGAGGCCGATGATGATGAGCCCGCCGAACAGCCCCCATTCCTCGGCCATGGTGGCAAATATGAAATCGGTATGGCCTTCGGGCAGATAGTCGAGATGGCTTTGCGTGCCATTGCCAAAGCCCTTGCCGAAAATCCCGCCCGAACCGATGGCGATCTTGGATTGGGTGATGTGATAGCCCGCGCCCAGCGGATCCTTTTCGGGATTGAGGAAGATGAGGACGCGGTCCTGCTGATAGGGGCGCAGGCCGAAGAAGAAGACCAAGGGCGCGAGCACGGCGACCGCGACTCCGCCACCGATGAAATAGACAAGCGGCCAGCCCGCGAGAAAGCCGACGACGGCAGCACAGAAGATATAGGCGAGCGCGGCGTCGAAATCGGGCTGGATGATGACGAGGATGCTGGGCACGACGAGCATGATCGCGACCGGCCAGATGGCATCCCATCCGGAAATTTTCGACGGCGGCAGGCGATCGAAAAACCATGCGGTGACCAGCACGACCGTCGGCTTCATCAGTTCCGATGGCTGGAAGGTGATGATTCCCAGATTGATCCAGCGCTGGCTTCCGCCGCCGGCAAAGCCGATCAGTTCGACCGCGACAAGCATCAGCAGCAGCACGAGGTAGAGCGGGAAGGTGATTTTCTTCCAGAAATCGAGCGGCAGGCGCGACATCACCACCGCCATCGTCATCAGCACGCAAAAGCGCAGCATATGGTTGCCGGCCCATGGCGCGAAACTGCCGCCCGCCGCCGAATAGAGCACGGCGGTTCCGAATGTTGCGAGGCCGAACAGGACGAAGATGACACGCCAGGGCAGGGCCGCAATAGGCGCCGGAACGATTGAGTTCACATCTCGCTCCGTTCGGCGGCCGGAACACCCTGGGCCGCCTGGAAGGCCGCATATTGCCGCGCCATGCGTTCGGCGATGCCGCCGCCCCAGCCTGCTTCGAGCGCTTCGAGCGATGCCATGGCCTTGTCGCGGTCGTACAGGAAGGTCAGCACGTCCTTGGCCACCGGCGCCGCCGCACGTGCGCCGCCCATGCCATGCTCGATCAGCACCGCCGCGGCATAGCGCGGCTGCGCCACCGGCGCGAAACAGACGAACAGGCCGTGGTCGCGATATTTGCGTGTACCGCCCTGGCCGCGCTGTCCGCCCTTGATGGCGCGCACCTGCGCCGTGCCGGTTTTGCCCGCCATGGTGACGCCCGGAATGTCGAGGCGGCTGCGCACGGCCGTCCCGGCGCCGTTGACAACCATATCCATGCCGTCGCGCACGACCTGCAAATGTTCGTCCGGGAAGGGAAGATGGTGCGCGGTGCCGCGCTGTTTCAGCAGGATTTCGGGTTCGAGCATCCGCCCCGACGCGATACGCGAGGCCATGACCGCCAACTGGAAGGGGCTGACGCTGACATAGCCCTGTCCGATGACCGCATTCAGCGTATCCGACCGGCTCCACAGCTGGTCATATTTCTTCATCTTCCACGCGCTGTCGGGGATGGTGCCATAACGTTGCGACTGGAAGGGCAAGGGGAATTCCTGGCCCAGCCCCAGCTGCTTTGCAACGGGCGCAATCGCGTCATAGCCGATGCGGTTGCCCATCGAATAGAAATAGGTGTTGCAGCTCTTCATGATCGCCGAGCGCATGTTCATCGGCCCGTGGCGGCCCAGACATTTGAAAACACGGTTGCCGAGCCGGAAGCCGCCGCCGCAGCTGACGGTTTCGTCCGGATCGATCCCATGCTTCAGAAAGGCGAGCCCGGCCATCGGCTTCACGGTCGAGCCGGGCGGGTAGAGCCCCTGCAACGACTTGTTCAGCATCGGGATGCGGTCGTCCGAATTGAGCATCTTCCATTCGAGGCGACCAATGCCTTCGGAGAAACTGTTCGGATCGAAACAGGGCATCGAAACCAGTGCGAGGATGTCGCCGGTAAGACAGTCGATCACGACCACCGATCCCGATTCGACGCCAAGGCGGCGCGCGGCATAATTGTGCAGATCGATATCGATGGTGAGCTGCACAGGCTTGCCCGGTATGTCCGAACGGCTGGAAAGTTCGCGCACGATCTTGCCGCGCGCGGTGACCTCGGTCCGCTTGGCACCCGGTTGCCCGCGCAGGCGCATTTCCATCGTTTTTTCAAGACCTTGTTTGCCGACCTTGAAACCGGGTGTGATCAACAGCGGATTTTTGTCGAGCCGGTACTCCTCGGCCGAAACCGTGCCGACATAGCCGAGCAGATGGCCGACCGCAGCACCGCTTGGATAGTAACGCGAAAAGCCCTGCCGCGGGCTGACGCCGGGCAAATCGGGCAGACGCACGCTGACACGGGCGAAGCTTTCATAGTCGAGCCCTGCGGCCACCTGCACCGGTTGAAAGCCTTGCGCTTCCTTCAACTCCTTGCGGATGCGCTCGACATCTTCCTGCTTCAGATTGAGCAACTGCGTCAGCGTGCCCAATGTCTGTTCCTTCTTCTGCAGCCGGTCGGGAATGATGTCGACGCGAAAGTCGGCCTGGTTGGTCGCGATCGGCTTTCCGATCCGGTCGATGAACCATCCGCGGCGTGGTGGAATCAGCGTCAGGTTGATGCGGTTGCTTTCGGAAAGCAGCTTGTACTTCTCGTTCTCGGCAACCGCGATATAGCTCATCCGCGTGGCAACCACAGCGCCGACCACCGCCTGCACACCACCGATGAACATCGCGCGCCGCGAAAAGGTGAATTCCAGTTGTCCCGAAGTCGGCCCGCGCTTTTCGTTCATGTAGCAAGCCGCCAGCTGTCCAGATGCGCGCACAGCCTGACCGCAAGCGGATAGAACAGGATCGAGACGATAATCTGCGGCACGATGATGGTTATCTCCGGTGCCCGAAAGGCCAGTCCGATAATGCCGAGCCCTGCAAGCAGGGCGAACATAATCAGCACTGCGGCGATTAGCCAGTCCCGCATATAATCACGCCAGACGCCGCGCAGGTCGACCAGTTCGACCGCGATCATGCACAAGGACCAGATGAAAGCGGAGCTGCCAAAGGGCTGGCCGTTGTAGAGATCGTCGAACAGGCCGAGCGGCAGGCCGATCCAGGCGGGCCACATCCCCGGACGCATCAGCCGCCAGGCGAGCAGGATCAGCAAGCCAAAGGGCGGCAGCAGCGGGGTTCCGGCCACCAGCGGCAGCGTAGACGTCGCCATCGATCCGGCCATCACCGACAGGATCGGGACCAGCAGCATTCTGGCCGGGGACTGTTCCCGGTCGATCCGGCTTTCATATTCACGGCCGGGGCCCAGCAGCTTGCGCCCTGTCGCGAGCAGCTGGTTCATTCTTCGTTCTCGCCTTTGGGAAGGGCTTCAAGCGCGGTGTCCAATACTTGCTTTGCAGCCTCCTGATACGGCTTGAGCACCATCACATGCTCGCTCGATGCCGGGCTGGCAATCGGACGGGCCAAGGCCCCGTCACTGGTCTTGCGAACGATCGAAGCGAAAGGGATGTTGGGCGGATAGAGTCCGCCGCTGCCCGATGTCACGACAATCTGGCCGCGCTTGAAATTGTTCACGCCAAGGTCGACCGGGCGAATCATGATAGTGCCATCGCCCAGGCCATTGGCCAGCGCGGGCAGGCCATCGGGCACGCGGATCACCGGGATGACATTTTCCGCGTCGGACAACAGCAGCACTTTTGCCGTGTTGGGGCTGGTTTCGATAACCCGCCCGACAAGGCCATGCGCGGCGCGTACCGGATAGCCGATGGCGACGCCGTCGGAACTGCCGACCGACAAAATGGCGATGCGGCGGCTGCTCGATGCCGTGCTGCTTACCAGATTGCCGATCGCGACCAACTGATCGCCCGCCTCTTTCTGCAGGTTCAGCAGCATTTTGAGCTGGGCATTTTCGGCGCGCAGGGCATCCGCCTCGATCAGCTTGGTACGGTTGGCCGCGACCTGCCGTTTCAGCGCGGCATTTTGCGACGCGGCATCCAGATAGGCCGAGGTGTTTTCCCCCACACCGGCTATGCTTCGCCGGATGGCGTGAAAGCCGCGCGCCACCGGAGCGGTCAATTCCGCAGCCCCGGCCCGCAATGCGGCAAATCCGGTGGGATCGGCAATGGAGATGAGCAGCAGCACGCCCGCCACCACTGCACCGGCAATTGCCAGCACATAGGTGACAAACAGGCTGTATTGCGCTCTTCGGGAGAAACCCGGGCGCCGATGCCGTGGCGGCGCCATCCCCTTGCCTCGTTATCAGGCGGTCAGGAGAACGCCGCGGAAGACAGGGTCTTCCATCGCGCGCCCGGTGCCGATGGCGACGCAGGTCAACGGGTCTTCGGCCACGGTGACCGGCAGACCGGTTTCGTCACGCAGATGTTCGTCGAGACCCTGCATCAGCGCGCCGCCGCCGGTCAGGACGATACCCTGATCGACAATATCCGCAGCCAGTTCGGGTGCAGTATTTTCGAGCGCGATGCGCACGCCTTCGACAATCGTGCCTATGGGTTCGGATAGCGCCTCGGCGATCTGGCCCTGGTTGATCGAGATTTCCTTGGGCACGCCGTTCACAAGGTCGCGGCCCTTGATGTGGATCGTGTGGCCAATGCCATCGGCGGGCGCGCGGGCGGTGCCGAAATCCTTCTTGATGCGTTCGGCGGTCGCTTCACCGATCAGCCGGTTGTGGTGTCGGCGGACGTAGGAAACGATGGCTTCGTCCATCTTGTCGCCGCCGGTGCGCACCGAGGTGGTATAGGCCAGGCCACGCAGCGAAAGCACGGCAACTTCGGTGGTGCCACCGCCGATATCGACAACCATCGATCCGATCGGTTCGGTCACCGGCATGTCGGCACCGATCGCAGCCGCCATCGGCTCCTCGATCAGATAGACCGCGCTCGCGCCGGCATTCGACGCCGCATCGCGGATTGCGCGGCGTTCGACCGAGGTCGAGCCCGACGGCACGCAGATCACGATTTCGGGATAGCTGAACATGCGGGGCTTGCCGTGCACCTTGTGGATGAAGTGCTTGATCATCTGTTCGGCGACGTCGATGTCGGCGATCACGCCGTCGCGCAAGGGGCGGATCGCCTCGATGCTGTCAGGGGTCTTGCCCATCATCAGCTTGGCGTCGTCACCCACGGCCTTGACGCGCTTGATGCCGTTGATCGTTTCGATGGCAACCACCGAAGGTTCGTTGAGGACGATGCCCTGGCCGCGTACATAAACAACGGTGTTCGCGGTGCCGAGGTCGATTGCCATGTCCTGCGACGCAAATCGGAAAAAGCGGTTCAACATTCTCTAGTTTTCCACCCAGAAAGAGGATTGATGGATTGCGGGCTGAAATGCCTTCGATGATGGCGCAGCGCAATCGCGTCGCACTACAGGAAATTGCCGTCTTTCAAAACAGCAAAATCACGCGTCTTCACCATGAAAGGATTCGCTTGGCGGCGGCGCTTGGGCTAGGTGCGCGCAGATGTCAATAAGAAGGCTTCCCGAAACACTGGTCAACCGGATTGCTGCCGGTGAAGTGGTGGAAAGACCGGCCAGTGCGTTGAAGGAACTGGTTGAAAACGCCATCGATGCGGGCGCGCAGACTATTTACATCCGGCTGGGTGCGGGCGGGCTCGATCTGGTCGAGGTGACCGATGACGGCTGCGGGATGGACGCGGGCGAGATCGCGCTCGCGCTTGAACGGCACGCGACCTCCAAACTGCCCGACGACAATATCGATCAGGTGCTGACCATGGGTTTTCGCGGAGAGGCCCTGCCGTCGATCGCCAGCGTGTCGAAATTCAGCATCGAAAGCCGGGTACGGGGCGGCGAGGGCTGGAGCCATATCGTCGATCATGGCCAACTTGTGTCCGAAGGGCCTGCAGCGATTCCGCCGGGCACGCGGGTGCGGGTCGAAAATCTGTTCGCCAATATCCCGGCGCGGCGCAAATTCCTGCGATCCCCGCGCGCCGAATATGCGGCCGCACTGGACGCGGTACGGCGACTGGCGATGGCGCGGCCCGATATCGGCTTCACGCTCGAACATGACGGCCGGCGGACGCTGACGGTGCAGCCGGGGATGGACCGGCCCGAACGCGTCGCCGCGCTGACCGCGCCCGAACTCGCGGAAAACAGCGTCGGTCTTGATTTCCAGCGCGAGGGGATCAGGCTTGGCGGCATTGCCAGCCTGCCGACCTACAATCGCCGCGTTGCCGATCATCAATATCTGTTCGTCAACGGCCGTCCGGTGAAGGACCGGCTGCTCGTCGGCGCGGTGCGCGGCGCCTATGCCGAAATGCTCGCGCGGGATCGGCACGCGGTTGTCGCTCTGTTCCTCGACGTGCCGCCGAGCGAGGTCGACGTCAATGTCCATCCGGCAAAGACCGAGGTGCGCTTTCGCGATCCGGCGCTGGTGCGCGGGATGATCGTATCCGGGCTGCGCCACGCGATCGATCAGGCCGGTTTCCGCAGTGTGCAACGCCCTGCAGAGGCTGCGCTCGCCAATTGGCAGCAGGAACCGGTGGGGACATCTCAAGGCGCTTTCTTCATCCCCTCCACCCTGGGGGAGGGGCAGCGAGACTTGGCGGTATGGCCGCCTAGTCGCAGCGGGGCGGGCTCCGACGGGGATGTCACAAGCTCGCTGCGCTCGTCCCACCCCGACCCCTCCCGCATGCGGGAGGGGCTTGGCGCATTTGCCGAAGATTTAAGCTCCTTCGCCGCCCCGCTGATGGGCCGCGCCGAAACCGCGACCGAAGCGGTTCCCGAGGCCGTCCACCACCCGCTCGGTGTCGCGCGGGGCCAAGTGGCGGCGACCTATATTGTGGCCGAGGCCGAGGACGGCCTTGTCATCGTTGACCAGCACGCGGCGCACGAAAGGCTGGTGCTCGAACGGATGCGCGCTGCGACCGCACAGGGCAGGGTGGCGACGCAGGGTCTGCTCGTGCCCGAAGTCGTCGAACTCGAAGAAACTGCCTGCGACCGGCTCGAGGCGCGGCTGGCCGAATTTGCCGATCTTGGCCTCGAAATCGAACGCTTTGGCCCTGCGGCGATGCTGGTCCGCTCGGTTCCGGCCCTGCTCGGCACAAAAGACGTCCAGGCACTTGTCCGCGACCTGGCCGACGACCTTGCCGCCTATGACGAGGCCATCAGCCTGAGGGAACGGCTCGATCATGTCGCCGCGACCATGGCCTGCCACGGTTCGGTGCGCGCAGGCCGTGTGCTGAGCGTCGCCGAAATGAACGCGCTGCTCCGCGAAATGGAAGTGACCCCGCATTCGGGGCAGTGCAATCATGGCAGGCCGACTTGGGTGAAGCTGGCGCTTGGGGATGTGGAAAAGCTGTTCGGGAGGAAGTGACTATCCGCCCGCAATTTCCGGATTCCGCACCCGGATCATTCCTGTCGACACCATCGTCATCACCGCGACGTCATGCTGGTTCAGCACCGTGGTTCGTGCCTTGAACATCCCCATTTCGGGGCGTGATTGCGAGCGGCGCTTGGACAGCACCTCGCTTTCGATGCGCAGCCTGTCTCCGGGATGCACCGGTTTCAACCATTGCAGTTCGTCGATGCCGGGGGAGCCGAGCCCCGCTTGACGGTTGGCCGTCATGTTATCGACCATCATTCGCATCGCCATGGCCCCCGTGTGCCAGCCACTGGCCGACAGCCGCCCGAAATGGGTTTGCGCCGCGGCCTCGTCGTCGAGATGAAAGGGCTGCGGGTCGAACTTGCGCGCAAATTCGATCACCTCCTCGCGGGTAACCTCATAATTGCCAAAGCTGGATTTGGAGCCAACGACGATGTCTTCATAATGGCGCATGGGAGATGGCGTCCTGTTCGATAATCGGAATTTGGGGGGCCGCGTCGCGCGGCAAATGGCCGGACAATCGCGGGTCGGGAAAGGTTTCGAGCTGGCGTTGATAGGGCACAAAGCCGCTTTTGATGTAGAAGCCCAGCGCGCCCGGCGCATCGAGCGAGCAGGTGTGCACCCAGACCCGCACCACCTCCTTGCGCGCCCAGGCCGCCTGCAACGCCATCGCCATCAGCCAGCGGCCATGGCCCTTGCCGTTGAGCGCAGGGATCAGGCCGAAAAAGGCGAGTTCGCATTGACCGGTATCACGGAAATCCAGTTCCAATATGCCGACCTCGATCCCGCGCCGGTCGGTGACGGCCCAGATCATCACATCGGGATGGTGGATGATGGCGGCGAGTTCGGCATCCGGCATCACCAGCCGCGAAAACCACAGCCAGGGTTCGCCGACGCGGCGGTAAAGCAGCCGGTATTTTTCAAGGGCAGGGGCTTCCCACCGTTCCAGCCGCAATTCGCCGCCCGGCATCGGACGGAGCGGCGGGCGTGCGGTCATTTCGAGCGAGGTGACGATTGCGGCGATATCGCCGTTCGCGATCGGGGTGTAGGTCAAGTCGCTATTCCCAGACCACCTCGGGCGGCAGGCTCATCAGGATCGCATCGACATTGCCGCCGGTCTTGAGACCAAAGGTGGTGCCGCGATCATAGACCAGGTTGAATTCGGCATAGCGCCCGCGCCAGATGCGCTGCGCCTGCTTTTCGGCCTCGGTAAATGCCTGCCCCATCCGTTTGCGCACGATTTTGGGGAAGATATCGAGAAACGCCTCCCCCACCTCACGGGTGAAGGCGAAGTTTCTATCGAACATCGTGTCATTTTCGCATTCGAGATGGTCGTAGAAGATTCCGCCCACGCCACGATGCACCTGCCGGTGCGGAATCCAGAAATAATCGTCTGCCCATTGCCGGTAGCGTTCATATACGTCCGGTCCATAAGGCGCGCAGGCGGCGCGCAGGCGGGCGTGGAATTCCTCGCTATCCTCGTCATAGACAATGGGCGGGTTGAGGTCGGCTCCGCCGCCGAACCAGCGCTTGGTTGTCGCCAGAAAACGGGTGTTCATGTGCACGGCGGGGACATGCGGGTTCGCCATATGCGCGACCAGACTGATGCCGGTGGCAAAGAAGCTCGGATCGTCGGCCGCGCCGTGGATGGTTTGCGCAAAATCGGGGTTAAAGGCACCCCCCACGGTCGATACATTGACGCCGACTTTTTCGAATATCCTGCCCTTCATTACGCCGCGCACCCCGCCGCCGCCGGGTGAGCCGTCATGATCGGTGCGGTCCCAGGCCAGATATTCGAACGATGCGTCCGAACCGGCCTCGCGCTCGATCGCCTCGAACTCGGCGCAGATTCGGTTGCGCAGCGTTTCAAACCATTCGCGGGCGGCGGATTGCTGGACGTCGAGGGTCAACGTCATGGCGACTTCTCCATTGGCAATTGCCCCGTTTGGCGCAGGGCTTCGGAAAGTGCGATGCCAGCCGAAACGGCAACATTCAAGGAGCGAAATCCCGGCTGCATCGGAATCCGGATGCGCTGATCGCAGGCGGCGTGCACATGGTCGGGCACGCCCGCGCTTTCGGAACCGAAGAGCAGGATGTCGTCGGCGCGGAATTCGGCTTCGTAGAGCGGGGACGCGCCCTTGCTGCTCATCAGCACGATGCGCCGGCCCTCATCCCGGGCCTGGCCCGCAAATCCGGACCAGTCGCCAAAACGCTCGACGTCCGCCGCTGCCGCATAGTCCATTCCGGCCCGTTTCAATGCCTTGTCGGAAAAGGGAAAGCCGCAGGGCTCGATGATCGCGCAGGTCACGCCCATGCAGGCACCGAGGCGCAAAATTGTGCCGACATTTCCGGCAATGTCGGGCTGGTAGAGGGCAATTTTCAGTTCAGGCTCCATTTTTTGCACCTTATGCACAGGCGAATGTCACTTATTCGCCAATTTCCCGGTTGGCAAATCGGGCGCAACGCGTCTATGAGGCCGCGGAATCACAGTTGGCGCGCACGCTGGACTGTGCAAGAATGACAAGAATATAGGGGTTAACCGCGCGGCTATTCGCCGCATTCTGGGCGGAATTTGAGGGCGAAACATGGCTACGGTCGAACAGGCGGAAAGCATGACAGAAACAGTTGCCGAAGATGGCGTTCGCCGTCGGGATTTCATTCATATTGCTGCAGTCAGCTGGGCAGGCGTTGGTGCCGCCGCGGTTGCGCTGCCGCTGCTCAACCAGATGGGGGCCAGTGCCGATGTCCGCGCGCTTGCCTCGATCGAGGTCGATGTTTCCGCGATTGAACCCGGGCAGGCGATCAAGACCAGCTGGCGCAAACAGCCGGTCTTCATCCGGAACCTGACCCCGACCGAAGTCGCCGAAGCCAACAAGGTCGTCATCAGCACGCTGCGCGATCCGCAGACGCTGGCCGAACGCACCAAGCCCGGCAAGGAAAACTGGCTGATTACCATGGGCGTCTGCACCCATCTCGGCTGCGTGCCGCTGGGCGCCGCTCCGGGTGAGGTGAAGGGCGAATTTGGCGGCTATTTCTGCCCGTGCCACGGCTCGCACTATGATACCGCCGGTCGCATCCGCAAGGGTCCGGCGCCGCTGAACCTGCAGGTTCCCGAATTCGCATTCATTTCCGACAAAGTCGTGAAGATCGGTTGAGGAGCGCACCGACATGAGTTTCCCCTGGGCCAACGAATATAAGCCTCAGCATCCGGTGATGCAGTGGGTCGATGAACGCCTGCCGCTCCCCCGCTTTGTCTACAACGCCATCGGCGGCGGCTATCCGGTTCCGCGCAACCTGAATTACTGGTGGAATTTCGGCGTGCTTTCGGGCGTCGCGCTGATGATCCAGATCATCACCGGTATCATTCTGGCGATGCATTATTATGCCAGCGTCGACGGAGCGTTCAACAGCGTCGAACATATCATGCGCGACGTGAATGGCGGGTGGTTCCTGCGCTATGCGCATATGAACGGCGCCAGCTTCTTCTTCATCGTCGTCTATATCCACATCTTCCGCGGGCTGTTTTACGGTTCGTACAAGGCGCCGCGCGAAATGGTGTGGCTGCTGGGCGTGGTCATCTTCCTGCTGATGATGGCAACGGGCTTCATGGGCTATGTGCTTCCCTGGGGGCAGATGAGCTATTGGGGTGCGCAGGTCATCACCGGCTTCTTCTCGGCCATTCCCGTGGTGGGTGAACCGCTGCGCCAATGGCTGCTCGGAGGCTTTGCACCCGATCAGGCGGCGCTCAACCGCTTCTTCTCGCTGCACTATCTGCTGCCCTTCGTCATCCTGGGTGCGATCATCCTGCACGTCTGGGCGCTGCACATTCCGGGTTCGTCGAACCCGACCGGCGTAGCCGTGAAGTCGGAAAGCGACACCGTTCCCTTCCATCCCTATTACACCGCAAAGGATGGTTTCGGGCTTGGCCTGTTCCTGATCGCCTTTGTGCTGGTAACCTTCTTCTCGCCGAACCTGCTGGGGCACCCGGATAACTATATCCCGGCCAACCCGCTGTCGACGCCAGCGCATATCGTGCCCGAATGGTATTACTGGCCGTTCTATGCAATCCTGCGCGCCTTCACCGTGGATTTTGCGATCCCCTTCACCGGCATTGTCATCATCCCGGCAAAGCTGATGGGCGTGCTGGCGATGTTCGGCTCGATCCTGCTGCTGTTCTTCCTGCCCTGGCTGGATACATCGCCGGTGCGCTCGGGCCATTATCGCCCGCTGTTCCGCAAGTTCTTCTGGTTCGGCCTGGTGCCCTGCGTCGCGATCCTCGGCTATTGCGGCGTGATGCCGGCAGAGGAACCCTATGTGATGCTCAGCCAGCTTGCTGCGGCCTATTATTTCGCGCACTTCCTGATCATCCTGCCGATCGTGTCGCGGATTGAGAAAACTGCGCCGCTGCCGAACTCGATCACCGAGGCGGTGACCGGCAAACCGCTCGAAACTGCTGCTGCCTAACAGGGAAAGAATAGCATCATGGTCCGTCTTATCGCTGGTCTGGTCGGCTTGTTCTTCAGCGGAATGCTGCTGATCTCGTTCGTCACAGGGGCTTACACTGCCGTTACCGAGCCTGCTACGCCCACGGTGGAATCGCGGTTCCACAAGCATCCGAAAAAGGTGTCCTTCAAGCATGACGGCCCGTTCGGCCATTATGACAAGGCGCAGCTGCAGCGCGGTCTGAAGGTCTATGCCGAAGTCTGCTCGGCGTGCCACAGCCTGAACCAGATTGCATTCCGCAACTTCGAGGATCTTGGCTATAGCGAGGACGAAGTGAAGGCGATTGCAAAGGGCTGGAAGACCGAGGTTCCCTCGATCAATCCGGAAACCGGCGAACCGGCAACACGTCCGGGCCTGCCCTCTGACAAGATCCCTGCACCTTTCGCGAATGAAACCGCTGCCCGCGCCGCGAACAACAACGCATTACCGCCCGATCTTTCGCTGATGACCAAGGCGCGCCACAACGGCACCGCCTATGTCTATTCGCTGCTGACGGGTTATCAGCCGGTTCCGGCCAGCCTGCCCAAGGAAAACCGCCCGGGCACGGGTCTGCATTATAACCCCTATTTTGCCAACCTGAACCTTGCGATGGCCCCGCCGCTGACCGGCGACGACCAGGTGACGTTCGACGACGGCACCAAGGCAACCAAGGAACAGATGGCAAAGGACGTTGCGGCCTTCCTGACCTGGACCGCGGAGCCGAAGATGGAGGCACGCAAGACCGCCGGCTGGGCTTCGCTGGTGTTCCTGATCATCTTCACCGCGCTGACTTATCTGTCGTACCGCACCATCTGGGCCGACAAGAAGCATTGAGCCTGATTTGACGAAAAGCCCCGCAGCGCCAGATCGCTGCGGGGCTTTTCATTGTTGACCGGCGCGCGGCGCAATGGCATTAGCGCCGCCACCACAGCGGGCGGGTATAGCATAGTGGTAATGCTCTAGCCTTCCAAGCTAGCTAGAGGGGTTCGATTCCCCTTACCCGCTCCATCGCTGTAGTCCCTTTTGGGGCTGGCCGGTTTCCGGTGGCAAAGGCGAGGATATCCGCCAGTTTTCCGAAAATTTCGATGGCGAGGCCATTTTCTGCTTTTGGCTCGGGTGTGAGCGTTATGCGGTCGATCATCGATCGCAGGGCTGGCGCCGCCGTCTCGCGGCTTGCTTCGCGGTTGAATGCCTGCTGCAGGTCGGTCCAGCGGCGGCGGTAATCTTCGGCGAAATTGGGATGCAGGGCGATGACGCTTGGTTCTTCGATGTCCGCGCGGTCGACCAGCAGCTGCTCACGGCGCTGCTTCAGCGCAGTCAGGCTGTCGCGGATTTCTGCAAAGCCGGATGCGCCATTGGCAATGGCTTCGACCAGGTTGGCGATTTTCCCATCGATGCGGCCCAGCTCGGCATCGATGCGGGATCTATGCTTGGCACCATCGCGAACGATCTTTGCCTGCAGCTTGTGACGTTCGGCGACATAGAGCGCGACATGCTCCGGAAGCATCAGATGGTCTGACAAGCCAGCGAGAACCCGTTCCTCCATGCGGTCACCGCGAATGCGCAAGCGATTGTCACAGCCACCGCCATCCTTATGCCTGCCACAGCCCCAATACGTCTTGCTGACTACGATCCACCCGCCACCGCAGGTTCCGCACCGCACAAGGCCGGAGAGCAGCCGCTTGGGCCGCATCAGATGCTCTGGCCGCTTTCCCTCCATCGCTTTGCGTCGAGCCTGCACCCTCGCCCACAGAGCGCCGTCGACGATGCGAAGGTGCGGTGCATCGTGGCGTTGCCATTCGCTTTCGGGATTTGGCTTGATCAAGGTCTTGCGGGTTTCGGGATCGCGCACCTTTGATGTGCGGTTGAAGACGATCTGGCCGATATATTGCTCATTATTGAGCATGCCATTCTTGCGCTGCCGGTCGCCATGGATTGTCGTCATGCGCCATGCCCCGCCGGTCGGGCCGGGGATGCCATCATTGTTGAGGCCTTCGGCGATCTGCCGCGTCGATCGGCCGTCAGCAAATTCGGTGAAGATACGGCGCACGATATCGGCCTGCACTTCGTCAACTACGCGCAAGCCGCGTACCGGCCTGCCGCGATCATCGATGCGGTTGGCAAGGGCATAGCCATAGGCCTTGCCCGCCGGTGCGCGTCCGTCATTGACGGTACCGCGCTGGCCGCGCTTTACCTTTGCCCCCAGTTCCTTCCGGAAACGGGCATCGAACAAGCCCTTGATTGCGCCCTTGATGTCGTCGACCTCTCCATCATTCAGGGTGAAGAGGCGCGCGCCGGTGAACTCGATACGCTCCCGAATGGCGAAGGCATCGCCTTCATGGCGGGCAAGACGGTCTGTGGATTCGGCGAAGACCCAATCTATATCGCGGCGGGCCAATCGATCGAGCATCCCGGCAAGTCCGGGGCGCTGGTCACCATCGATACCGGCAGCGCCGCTGATCGCATAATCGGTGAAAATGCCGACTATCTGCCAGCCCTCGCGCTCCGCATGTGCGGTCAGCAGCGATATCTGATCATCGATCGAGCGCGCGTTTTGAAGGTGGCTGCTGAACCTGGCATAGAGGACGGTACGCATTCGGGGCCTGCATATCTTTCGCGCGCGCCGAATCGAGAGCGTCCGACAACGCGAGCTGCTTTATAAGCGCAGCCATATTGGGGTCAATTTTGCGAGCAGGCGGCATGGATGAAAGATCAGAAAGGGAAACCGACCGGCAAAAAGATGTGATCCCACATCTGATCGTCGGATTCTAATTGCCGATTTTCGATGCACCATTCGATAATGAAATCCCATAACTTGGGTTCACTGCGCAGCGATCGTCGCAATGGCGGAGTGCCGACGCGTTTTTCGAAGAGGTCACCAAATATCGAACCGGCTGATCTGTCACCGTTGCGATGATAGTAAAGGCGAAAGCCGACGCCTCTGCCGATATCATCTTCCTGAATTGCATCAAAGCAAGTTGGACGGCTCTTGAGGCCGCAACAGGTAAAGCAGTTTTTCCACATTGGGTCGGGTGACAGACCGGAACCGTGGCATTCTGTGCAGTCGACCCTTTGTGGTAATTCCTCAGTGTTCCATGGATTTTTTGGTGGTTGCGCGCTCACTTTTCACCCCAAGTCATACGGTCAGATTTGCGCCGGGGCGCGGCGGGCTTTCCAAGATTCACATTCGCGTGGATGTAGGCCAGCTGTTCTTTGTTTGAGGCGATGACGCTGGTCCAAAATTCCAGATACCAACTGTGATCAAAATACGTGGTGCCTCGCCCAACAAACAGACGAGACATATCAGCGTTAGGACCGGGCCGCAGGACGCGCGCCTTTATATTTTTCCCCATTTCCCGGGCACGTTCTTCGAGATAGCGGGCTTTTCTAATATCATTCGTGAAGACTGTATCGCCATCCTTCATAGCTGAAAGCATTGCATGGGTGCGCCCGGTCTGCCGAGAATGCATTTCAAAACGCTCGATGTGCGCCTCTATACTTGCGCCAAATCCATAATCTGTCGTCATTGGACACCTGCCTTGGCAAGTGCTTCCTCCACCTGCTTTCGGCACTTCCGGCACGTATCGTAGCCCAGCCACTGGCCGCGCGCTTTGCCGCCTAGGCGGGGTCCGAGCACCGTTTCATTGCATCCCGGAATGGTGCAGGGTTTAGAAAATAGTTTCATTGCTCATACTCCTCATAGGCCGCGGTGATGCGGCGGATGGCGGTTTCGATATGTTTGGGGTTGTGCTCGATGCCGGTGAAGGTCTTGCCTGCCTTGATCGCGGCAACTCCTGTGCTGCCGGTGCCCATGAAAGGGTCGCAGACGGTCTGGCCAGCGACGTTGCGCATGATCTTGTCCATGACTTCGTCGGGTTTGACGGTGGGATGATCCCATTCTTTTGATTGGCGAGGCCTAGCCGTCACATGGCGATGCATGTCGTGATGATCACCCACTGGATGCCAACCACCGTTCCAAGCATGGATATAGGGCTCGAGATCGGGCAGATAATGCTTGTTGCGCATCGGAGAGGGATTGGGCTTGATCCAGACGCACAATGCAGCCCGGTTGAATTTCTCTCGAAGCCGCGAAAGCATGTCAGCCGCAAGGATGGTGTCAGTGCTGAAGATATCTCCGTCGACAAGGTCGGTAGTCAGGTTCGCAATCTGATCATTGTGGCAAAAGACGATGACCGAGCCTGAATAGGCCGGGTCGATTATTCTATGGTCAAAACCACGGTCGAGACCTTCAGCATGAATCTTATCGAGGTTCTGTCTGGTTTCTCTGAACTTGCCACCGCCGCTGGTCTTAATGACGTAGGGCGGGTCCATGACGTCAGCGTCCATCCAGCCCAGCGTCGGGCGGATGTGGTAGGCATCGCCAAAGTAGAGGCGGTGATGGCCGATCTGGATGATACCGGGCACATGCTCCGGATCGGGCAAGTTCGCGATAAGGCCGCTCATCGATAGGCCTTTCCGTCATTGCCATGGCCAAGGTGCCAGTGGTGGCAGATGCTGCAGCGGTAGGTTTGAAGGCGGGTGACATCGCGCTTCTTTTCCTTGTGGCTGTTCATCCATGATTTCGCGCGACCAATGCGGTCGGCCTTGGCTTTGATCGCCGCACCTTTGGTGGGGTAGCATTCCTTGCCGTGGCAGCTGATGGCGACATGGTGCTTCATTCGCCTTGCCCTTCGGTCAGCGTGGCAGCCTTTCGGGCGCGGCCCAGCCATTCCATTGCGCCGTTGGGATCGCGATCATCGGCGCAGCGCATGGCGTTGCGGGCGAAATCCATCACATCCTTCGCATGGGTGCGCAGCTTTCCGCAGGATGGCAGCATGGGGCCGATGTCTTCATGGGCTTCGCTGGTCATAGTCCGGCCCCCTCTGGGGTGGGCCAGTTCCACAGGCCTTGCTTGCCTTTCATCGGGATGGGTGCTTCCCATGTTTCGATATCGAGCATCGGCCAGCCCCAATTGGCATGTTCGTCACGGTCGCTATCGTTGGCGCGGGGTACACCGAATTCTTCGGCTATTTCGGTACCAAGGCGAGGTTCACCGACGATCGCTGTGCCGATGCCACAAGCGAGTGGAAGTCCGTAATTGAAAGCCCGATTTAGTATCGGGATAGCCTTATCGGGGATGAGGCAGGTTTCTGCCGCGCGAAGTGCGATGGTTTCGCATTTGTCACGCAGAGCGAGCAAGCCGAAGAGGTTGCTAACCTGATCCATATCCATCTTGCGAGCTGATGCATGAACGACGATACGCTGCCCGATGATACTGGCGGGCGGACGCCAACTGCGAAATTCATAGGGTTTTGCACCTGCAATGATGAGGCTGGCCCATGGTTGCCAGATGGTCAGGGCTTTCATGATCCGTACCCCATTCCAGAGAGGGCCTCGATCGGGTCGACCTCCCACACGTCCTGACAATAGTGGCGGCTATCCGGATGGTTGGCCATGTGCATGGCGATGGCCTCCGGATCGTGGTTGATGGCGATGTCGACCGAACGGCCTATGGCTGCTTCGATGCCGGTGGAGGCTCCACCGCCCCCTGCGAAGTTATCGATGATCAGGCCCGTCATTGTCCGGCCTCCGGCGATGCAACCGCGATTTCGACGTCCATGCCGATGCAGTTGCGGACGGCTTCGGCGATGGCGCTGGTGTCGATGCTGATCGCCTGGTCGGGCTGATCGATCCGGATGTGCGCGGAGAGCGACGGGATTTCGAACAGCGCCAGCGGAAGTTCGACCTTCAGATTGATCGCCCGTTCGTTGCGCGCCAGTTTGGGATAGGCGGCGGTTACCCGCACTGATGGTCGGGTCGAGTATTCACCGCGCCCGATGATCAGCCAGAAGTCGAGCAGCAGTGATTTGCTGGCCCGGCTTTCATATCCGTAACGGACGGTCATGCTGCACCTGCCTTGGCAGCAGAATATTGCGCCTCACCCCATGCACATGCCTGGGCAATCAGCGCTTCGACATTTTCTCCGTAAAATAGCTTTGTCCGCCAATGACCCCAAGAAAATGAAACAGAGGTATCATTGATCTTTGTGAAAACAGGACAATCAGCCAGCAGCAGATAACCATGCATTCCTTTGTTGAACGCATCGCACCACAGCTCTTCCCAGTCGATCGAGTCATGATCGAAATCGTCATCATAGTTAGGAATCAGCGAGGCAATCTCTGGCGGTAGTTCAGTATACTCGATTGCATCAGTGAAAACGTCGCTGGGCCCATCACTGCAACCAAAAATCGGCCAAATGCCAGCGATGCGGATATTGGTATCAAAAATTTTTTTGGCGAGTTCCTTGCTCATGCCGCGATCCTTTCTTCGGTGATGAGTTCGATGGGGGCCAGCTTGGCGAAGCGCTCGAGGAAGGGGCGTTCCCAATTGGCGTTGGGGCGATGCAGGTTGCGGATGTGGACCGAGGCGCAGTGCGCGGCGTTCAATTCGCGCGGCTCCAACCGGCGGAAGGCGTGTTTTGTTGGTATGCCCCGGATGACGTGATCTTCGGCAGCCAGCATGATGATATCGACCCGCTTGACCGAAGCCTTGTCGGCCATCGGTACTCGAAAGCGCTTGAAACAGCGTTGTTCGTGCATCGTCTCAATGCGGGCATAGGCTTCGCCCAGAAGGCGCTTCAGCGGGGATGTGATGTCCTTGATCACTGCCTCTGTCGCGTCGTGCATCAGAAAGTCGTAGGCGATTTCCCTTGGCGCAATCATGCTGCCGACCACACTATGGGCTGCGACTGGCCACCATCCGGCAATCTGGCCATTGAAACGGCATTCACGGGCAAGGCCAGATGCGATGTCGCGGATGTGGACGCGCGAATAATCCGGATCGGCCAGATCGATCAGAACGCCAGAGCGTAACAGCGAGCCATATTCCAGTTCTTCGCCCGTACCCGACACCGGCGTTGGCGCGCCACCTGTGACCGAAGTGTGTCCGGAAAAATCGGCAGCAGCGATGCAGTCTCCGCAAATCAACTTGCCTGCAATCCAGCGCCATTTGGGCGGGGGAAGGGTCGCATTTCCTCCATTAAATTCCGCTTTGCAGCGGCTGCAAATTTGGGTGATGATTTCCATATCGGGGCTTCCTCTCTTTAGCTTCAAGAAAACTGGATCAGGTTGATGGCGATGCCGCCTACGGCGACGATGATCATCGCGATCGAGGTCGGCACATCGGGCAGCCATGTCGGCAGACCGGGCTGGCGTTGGTGCGCGCAGGTGCGGCAGCTGCATGTGCTGGGGTGGATTTTGGACGGCAGTCGTCGACGCTGTGTCATGACGCATCACTCCTCTTTTGTTGAAGTCTGGCCTGATGGCGGCACTTGCCGGTCAGGATGGCGTTGCGGTGCATTTCACCCATCGCGCCAATCGGCCCGTGTTCGGGGTCGTAGTTCCAGCGCAGGGCGATCACATCATGCGCCTGGTCGGAAAGTTTCTTGCTGACAGGCCCTCGCGTTTCCCGAAACATCGCGCCCAGAACGTCGACGCTGTTATCGAGTTCGGCACAGATCGCGGCGCGGTCTGCCTCGGTGATCGGGATGGGGCCTGCGTCCTTCCCATCCTTTGTTGCGATGATCCATTCCAGATCGGCGACGATCAGGCCGAATAGATCGAGCGTTCGCTTGGCTTCATCCCCGCTGATCTCCCTGCGTTGAACCATCATCGGGAAATTGCGTTCGCGGGTGGCGAGCATGGCCTTTGCCTGCTCGAGCATGTCGTCGTGATTATATCGGGCCGATGGCGGCTCCGGGCAGATGATGCCCGACCAGATGCGAAAGCCCTGTGGAGCTTCGGCGTGGGGAGTGGTCATACCATCCTCCCCGCTTTGACCGGCGCTTCGAAGACGTAGCAGCTGACCACTGCGCCGCCGGGGGTGTTGGTATCGCGGCTCGATGCGATGAATTTGCGGCTCTTGCTGTGCTTCAGCAGCTTGCGCAGTTCGCGCAGTTCGGCAGGCATCTGCAGCCGTGCATTGTTGATCCGCTGCTCATAGGCGGTCAGGCTGATTGCGATGATACCTTCACCGGCCTTGCGGGAAAGGTTGATGCTATTGCCAGCCTCCCATTGCCCCGCATCTTCTCGCGCCAGCATATGTTCATATTTTTCCCAGAATTCGGCAACGACCGGATGATCGCCGCCGCTGGTCTGTTGCCGCGCCAAGGCCATGCGATCGATGTGCGCAATGGTTTCCGCAAGCCATTCGGGGCGCAGCTTTTTGGGGAAGAGATGGTCGAGGGCATCGACAGTGGCCGCAAGTTGGCTGTGGTTGATGATGCAGCGGCGATTGTGGAGGCCCTTTATCCGCTCCGCCATGCCCGCCTTGTGATGCTCAAATCGTTCGAAATAATAGGGCAGGAATTTGTCTTCAGCTTTCGCCAGATGGATGATGGTGCCGCTGACGTCTTCCAGCTGGATATTGGCAATCCGCTCCGCCGCCGCCGTTGTTGTGGGTGACCATCGTGCTTTGTCGATGGTGATGGGCATGATGCGTTCGAGTACCGCCGGCATCGCATCGATCGGCAGGTTCTGCATGAGGTAGATGGTGCCAAGGAAAGGCGGTTCATGAACCTGATTGTCGCTGGTCTTTACGGCCAGACCGCGCGGGTTGCGGCCATTGTAGAGCACCAGCAATTCATTCCAGTCGAACTGACGGCCGTGGAATCGGTTGCCGTCGCCTTCACCGCGGTTGCCTTCGATAAGGCCGGTCGGCATGCCCGACCCTTCCATGAACTTGCGGCTGATATAGCTGGCGGTGCCCTTGTTCGGGTCAAAGCCTTCATATTCGGTGCGCCCGAACAGTTTCCACAGGAACTCGATCAAGGTGGTTTTGCCGCTGCCGGGTTCGCCGGTGATTTCAAGAAAGCCGATGCTCGCCTGCCGTTTGCGGATCTGCACCGCGAAAAGAGACATGGTGAAAAAGGCGAGGCTGACCAGTCCTTCCGGCCCCCATGCCGTCCACAGGTCTTCAATCCAGTCAAAGCGCAGCTGCTCCGGATCATATTGAATATCGAGCATGCGCTGCTTCGACTGAATCTTCACCGCGCGGTTGCCGATGTCGAAATAGTCTTCGCTGTTGATCTTCAGGACGCGGCCCTGATGGACGGCGATATCGCCCAATACCCAAGCGCCGTGGCGCGGCGAATAGCCAGTGAACTTGATCGGCTCGACCGTCTTCAACTCTCGGGTCTGCGCCGTCATGATGCGGTCCAGCTGTTCGCCGGTGCCTGCCCACATGGCAGCAAAATCCATCATGCGTTTCTTGAACTCGCCGCTCGACGAACAGGCGTTCGAGGAAAAACGCGCCTTGGCGGTGGGGCGCGTTGTCGGGAAATCGACCTGCAGATAATATGCACCGCGATCTTCGACCGGATCGAACTCGTGATACAGGATGCGAAAGGCGCAGTTGGCTACAACATCGAGGTCGAATTTAGGGCTGCGGTCGCGGGGATTGTCTTCGTCGTCGGCTTCAAAGCTGACCTTGCACCACCAGGTGACATTGTTGTGCCGAAACCAGAACTGGCTCCGCCCCATCTGCCGCCGTTCATAGAGCAGCTTGGCTTTTTTGATCGGGGTCGGCGCGATGGTGACGGCACCGTTCCAAAGATAATCCTCGATCGCGGCTTCGCTCAAAGGGGCCTTGTCGCTATCACCCTTCCAGTCCCGATGACGCAGCCACAAATCGTTCCAGTCGAGCTTTCTGCCTTCGCCATCGGGGCGCACCTGCGCGGCCAGTGCTTCCCAGCCTTCGGCCTTGGCCTGCTCGACAAATTTCTTGGTATAGCGGACACCGGCTGCACCCACATCATAGGCGAATACCAGCGTCGGGCGATGCTTGGGGTTGTCACTGGCGGCGATGGCCTTGCGAAGCGCCTGAAGGAAATGTTCCGGCCAATTGTTGACCGACATGCCGCCTACCGCCGCGCGCTTTGTCTTTCGGTCCTTGAAGGCAAGGTTCAGCGCCCAGGCATCGAATATCCCTTCGGCAATCCATATCTGATCGACCGTCGCCAGATATTCGTCGCTATGATCCGGCATCCGCCAGACAAGCCCGTCGCGTGACGCGTGGTTCGGCAGTTTCTCCAAGATTTTGGGGTCGCGCCAGCGGAAGCGGGCCTTGCGGTCGAACCGACCGGGCCGATCAATAATGCGTTCCCACCAACTGTCGTTCGGCAAGGCAAAGCGAACGGTAGAGCTGGTCTGACCGGTTTTCTGATCCTTGTAGAGTTCCTGGGTGTAGGCCCCGCGCATACCCATCAGATCGAGCCCGCGTTCGTGGCTGAGATAGGCGTCAGCGGTCGCTGTCGGATTTTCGGGCGTTGCGGGGTTGGATTTTGACCAGTCCTCGAACAATTCGGGCAGCAGCGATTTTACGCTCTCGCTCCATCCGCAGCGGTCCTCCCTGCTGCATTTCACAACCTTGGGGGACGTAGCGCTGCAATAGACTTCGTTGCGGTTGCAATCGGGGCATTTGCCCTGCTGCAGCCATGCGCCCTTGACGCTTTTGAAGTTGAAACGCGCCTTCAGTTCGGAAACTATTTTCTCTTCAAATGTCACGCTGCTTCGCCCTCCGCATGGGCGATCGCGCTGTCGATTGTCGCTGATGCTATGCCGACCGCTCTGCAGCGATCGATGAAGGTCTTGCGATCCATACCGGGTGCGATGCACCCGCGCCCCAACCAGTAAGTCAAAACCCGCCGAACAAATGTACGGTCATCGCCGCTGGGTTGTACCGTGACTGTCGAAACGGTCACTTCCTTCGGTTTTACTGGCGGAGTCCCTATGTTGCGAAGCCGGTTGTTCAGCATCAGTATGTGCGTGACGTGCGGGATGCTCATTCCTTCGGCATCGGCAATTTCCTTCGCCTTCACGCCATCGTCATAGGCGGCGCATATCCGTTGATCGCGGCTCATCCGGTTCTTTCCACGAACCTTGGCCTGTGGCGCCGGGGCTATTGCGGTGGCTGACATGACTCTCCTGTTCGCCGGAATCGGCGTTTGATCTGGGTTGACCTTTCGGTCGTCTTCGGCTCGGGGCGTTGGATTGTTCGGGGGTCGGGGCTGGCGGGTGCTAGCTGGTGTCTTGACCCGAATTGGCTTCGAACATGCTGACCTGCCGGTCATCGGGCTTTGCGTCCGATGATGGCGGGTAAATCTGCGGGATACGGTCGCGCGGGCACAGCGGCAGGTCCATCTCCGGCGTGTAGTGCAGCCCGGGATTGAGCAGATAGACCAGGCTCACCTGCATGATGCACGATGCGTTGCATCCGGGATTGCTGCACTGGCAGGTCAGCTGCTTGACCTGCGATGTTTGACGCTGGCTGTCGCGGATCGTCATCGGCGCTTCGCAACAGGGGCAGATCAGGAAGGCGCGGCTCTTGCTGCGCGAGCCACCGGGGCGAATCTGGCTGCGCAGCGGCGCTTCGATCAGGGCGTAATCCTGCGTCATATCAGCGCCCCTGTTCCATTATGGCACGAAACAGCTTCCACCGCCGGTAACCCCGGCCAGCAGGGGTGCGGTTAACCATTTTTCGGGCGGGTGAAAAAAAAGAGGAGGCGATAAGCAGCATCGATGCGCGCATCCGTGCCCATATCGATTCGACCCGCTGGTTACGCTGCCTGCGCAGAAAGGCAGGCGGCGAAAAAGGCACGGGTGCGCGATAGGGCGCACACCCGTGCAAGTGGGTCGTTTCGCTTTGCAGACTGCGCGTTGCTTGGGGAGCATGCGCTTCCCCCGCCGAACGTGGATTTCGTTCGCGCGGCAGGGTTTGGTGGGCCTGCAAGCCACCAAATCGGTTCACCATGCGGTAATAGGATGCAGCGCGGGCCATCAGCCGGCACTCCGGCGCGGTTCGCGGTCGACGCCATGAAAACGCAAATCGCTGCACTGATCGACTATGGTTTCGCGGCCATCGATCGGGCGCGGATAGATGTCGGGGCGCAGGTCGTGGCGCGAAACGCCGTAGAGGGCTTCAACTGTCAACACATACACTGCGGGCAACTGCTTGGACTGGTTGAGCCAGCCCCAAACTGTTGGTTGCGAGACGCCAAGATCGCGAGCGAATTGCGACTGCGATTTCGCACAATCGACCGCCGCTTTAAGTGCTTCGAACCGGGTCAACTTCGTTTCCATAAATCGGCATCTATAGGAATGCCTATAGAGCGGTCAATAGGAAAAATATGATATGCCGATATTGGCGCTCCTATAGGTGTTCGAGGTGATCATACCTGAACGACTCGACGAACGATTGGAGGCTGCAGGTCTCACGCAAAGCGAACTAGCGCGGCGCGTTGGTGTAACTCAGCCAACTATTGCAGGGCTGAAATCTGGTCGCTCGCAAGGTTCCAAGTATATAGACCGCATTGCGCGAGAACTGGGAACGACAGCAGCCTATCTTACCGGTGAGACCGACGATCCGGCTAAAGGCGCTGTTCCGGTGCCATCAGCTGATGTGCTGTCCGATCGGCTTGATCTGGTGGGGCTGCGTGAAATCGATTTGACGCTGGGGATGGGGGCTACCTATCTTGACGTACCGGTGACCACTGCGATCCGCTATTTCTCGCGCGACTGGCTGCGCGCCTATACCAAGGCTGATCCGGATCATCTGTTTTTCGCCCAGGGAATTGGCGATTCTCAGTCGCCAACGATCCTAGACAGCGATCTCTTGCTGATCGATGTTTCGCAAAACCATCTTAACCTACACGATAAATTCTGGGCTGTTGCCTATGGCCAGATGGGCGCAGTGCGGCGGCTGCGCGGCAAACCTGATGGCTCGATCGAGATGTTGTGCGATAACCCGCTGGTGCGCGATGATGTTGCCTATGATGGCGAGCTGCATGTCATCGGGCGCGTGGTCGCGATCGTCAGAAAGTTGTGAGGAGAGTTTGGTGTCAGACGATGTAAAAGCAAAATCGAAAAACCAAGCAATAGGCTGCGCAGTTCTCTTAGGCTTGGTTTTGTTCATTTCTTTGGTCATTGCCTTAGGAAACGGGGATAATTCAGGCAGCGATATTAAGTTTCGTCAAATGCCCGGCGTGGCTAACTATGCGATGATCGTGCCGGTGGGCGCTAACGCCGACGATCTTGTTACGGCAGCAAAAGACCAGTGCGGTGAACAAGAGATTTGTCGTGTATTGGGATGGCAAAATGAAGCCGATATGGCGCGCGCTTTTCCAATGACGGACAATGAGGTCGGCAGCCTTGTCTTCAATTATGGTATTAACCGCACAACCGGTTACGAGCAGGCGCTGTGGAACTGCAAAATATTCGTTACCAAAAAAGGTGACGAGTGCCTTTCATTTGATCCTTAACCCGCGCTCTCCATCTTCAGGCTTTGGGTCAGGCCGCCACTTCCCATCTTGGTACTGACTTCCTCGATCAACCAGGTGGCGCCATCGATCGTGCTGCTCCACCCGCTTAAGGTCGCTTTGGCGTTGGGTACGATGCTGCAATCGGCGATGGCCAGATCATAGCTGAAGGTGCGCGGGGCGCGTTTGGTGCGCTTGGCCTCGGCCTCTGCCGCCTCTTTCGCTTCGGCCTCACTGCCATAGACCTTTTTCAGGCGTTTCCGCTTTTCCCCGCCGGTCTTCACGGTGCGGCGGCGCGCGCCATCCTGATCATGCCACTGCGCCTCTGCCCCGTCATGGTCGCCGCGCTGGGCGTAATTGTGGCTCCATTTCCAGCCATCCTGCTTGGTCAGCTTCACCGCCGGTATCGGTTGCCCGCCGGGTGTCACCGCTGCACCAATCGGCATGAAAATCAGGGCCTTGTCCTTCACCGTTGCCACAGCGTCGTAACGCTGGCCTAGATCGCGGACAAAGGCGACATCGCTTTTCTGGGTCTGCTCGATCGCTCTGATCGCCTTGCCTGCCAGCCCCCCATCGATATGCGCGCGCCATCCATTGTCACTGGCGATCTGGTTCAGGATCGCGCCCAGCGTGGTGTCTTTCCAGCTGCGCGCCTTGCGCTTGCGGGCATCGCCGGTCAGGTCGGCCGATCGGGCGCGGATGGTGATGATATCGGGCGGGCCTTCCTCGCTGACCTCATCGACCTTGAACCGGCCCTTGTCGATCAGACCAACCTTCACCCCGTCCCCCTGCAGCCACCCCAGCGCCAGCGACAGATAAACCCCCGGCTGCGGTGCCTGCAATTTGCCGTCATGATTGTGCAGCGTGATGTCCAGCTGATCGGCTTCCTGTCCGCGCTTTTCGGTCAGCGTCAGATCCAGAAAGCGCGGGTTGACCTTATCCGCCAGATCGGTGCCGTCTTCCAGCGACAGGCGAATTGCGGCTTTGTTGGCGGTCATCAGTCCACCCTTGTCAGGTCAATGCCGAAATCGATCACGCGGGGGATGCCGCCTGCCATGACCACGCGGTGGCGCTGGTCAATCGCCTTGATTTCGAAATTGCCCCAAACTTCGCCATTGCCATCAACCAGCGGCCAATTGTCGCCGGTCTCGGCCATCTCGATCAGACGCTTGATCGAACCATAGCTGCCCTGCAGTTCGGGCACCAAAGTGCCTTCGATGCTGATGCTGTCGTCACCGGGGCCAAGATATTGCGAGGCTGGCCGCGCATTGTGCCGCTCGCTCTTGCCATGCCGCCAGTCCATCTTTCGCTGCAATTCGGCATAGGCAAGGCTGTCCATCCCGAAAACGAACATGCCCAGCGCCAACAGGGTGCGGGGGCTGGGTGGTCTAGTCGCCATCGTCATAGGCTCCCCGTGCCTGAATTTGCTGCAGCTGCTTCAGCTCGCGCATGATCTGTTCGGCAAGACCGCGCGGGTTGCCGGTATCGCCCGAAATCACAATCTCTACGCGCTGAATATGGACACCGCCGGAACCTGGAGTGGCCGATGCGCCCTGCGCGCCGCCTGCGGCTGCCACAGGGGCCATGGATAGCGCCCCGGCAGTGGCAACCCCCGTCGCCAACCTTCCTGCTGCACTGACGGCCTTCCTGCCTCCCTTGTCGATGCCCAGCGCCATGCCTTCGGAGACATAGCCACCTAACGCCATGAAGACGCGCGATGGCGATTTGATGCCAAGGAAGGCCTTCACCCCGTTGATGCCGCCCATCACGATGTTCTTCAGCGTTGACCAGACCATGCCGCCAGCGGCCTTCAGCCCGTTGACCAGCCCCATGATCATGTTGCGACCGATCATGGCGAGGCGGGCGGGCAGGGTCTGTAGGAATGTCATCAGGCCGGTTACGCCGGATTTCAGATATTGCCACTGCGCTTGGACATAGGCGACACCGCCCATGAATGCGGCTTTGATCGTGCCCCAGTTCGCATAGATCAGATAGGCGGCGACACCGATTGCCGCACCGATGGCAAGGATAGGGAGCGAGATACCGGCCAGCAATGGCGCAAGCATGCCAACGCCTGCGGCGATGCCGGATATGCCAAGGAGCAATGGCCCCAGAACAGCGGCCCCGATGCCCACATAGACGGCAAAATTCTGCATGGCGGGGGAGGCGTTGTTGAACGCATCGGCCACCTTGCCCATCATCGTCCAGACCTTCATCTGCAGCGGCAACAGTTTGCCACCCACATTCTCCTGAAGTTCGTCATAGGCCTGCTTTGCGGCTGCCCCAGGATTGGCCTTGCGCGCGGCCTCTGCAGATCCGGCAACCTGCTTTTCCAGTTCGGCCATGATCAGGCGCTGGGCACCTGCCTTATCTCCGGCCTCGACCATCGATTTGATCATTTCCTTTTGTGCGCCGGAAAATGACACGCCCACCCGTGACAGGGCGGTCACACCCTTGATCGGGTCTTGCAGTGCCTTGCCGACCATAACGGCGCTGCCGCCCAAATCCTTCTTGAACTTGACCGACAGATCGACGGCCGCCGCCTGTGCCCGTGCAAACATCGGTCCCTGGACGTTGCCGAATGTCAGCATCGTCGAAGTGACGTCGCGCAAAATCTGATCATCATCGTATAGCGATTTCTTCATCTGCCCCTGCGCCATCAGCGCCAGTTGGGCGGAAGTGAATTCGCCTTGCCGCCCCATGCTCGCAAGGCTGGCGTTGACCTGCCCGATGGCATCCTGCGATTCCTGAAATGCCTGTATCGATTGCTGGCCAAAGTTCATCAGCGGCGCTGTAACCCCAACCGTAAGGGCGCCGCCCGCCAAAGCAGCACCACCGGCTACCTTATTTGCCCGTCGCTCGATCGACTGGATGCGCGCCATGCGCTGGCCGCGTTCCTGCAGCTGGTTGTTGGTGGCGGCGACGGCGCGGGTCAGTTCGCGTTCCTTTTGCACCAGTTCGGTCAGGTTGCCGCTGCCACCAGCTATGCCGGCGGATAGTTCCTTGCGGACCTTGCCCAGCTCGCGCTCGAGCGAACGTGCCTCATCCTTCATCGCCTTCAGCTCACGCGCGCTCGCCTTTGACGACATCATGATATTCTTCATCGAACCCGACAGCTTGTCGATTCCCATGAAGTTGACGACGAGGTTCAGCTTGTCGCTCATCCGCTTTTCTTCGCCCCGTGGACGCGATTATGCCATGCGACCGCACGTTCGCGCCAATCCGCCAGTTCGGGCAGGTCCATCGCCTCCATATCGGCTAGGCTCCAGTGAAAGATGGCGGCGATATCGGTCATCAGCTGCTCGACAGTTGGCTCCCCGTCGCCTCCCGGATCATCGCGTCCATCGCGGCCCTCTCCCCCGCTGTCATAAAAAAACCTTTGATCGTGCCCCCGATCTCCATCAGGTCATTTGGGGAAAGCATGTCTGCCTCTTCGCTGGTGAGTGAAGGCGTACTGATCCGCGTCACGATGGTCAGGATGGTGCCGACATCAAGGGTATAGATATTCTGCAGGTTCAGGCCGCGCAGCTCACCCGATCCGGGCTTGCGCAGGGTCAGCGTGTCGATGCTGGTTTCGCCGCGGACAATCGGCTCCATCAGCTTCACTGTCTTGAATTTGCTGTTGTCGAGTGCGGGTGCGGTTTCGGGGGTTTCCATGGTCGGGGCCTTTCGTCATGCTCAAGGCATGCCTTTTCTATCCGGGGCGGGGTTGGTGGCAGGCCCTAGGGGAGCCTGCCACCGGATCGCCGACTGCCCGCCCCGATGGAAAGCAGGCGGCGATTTTCGAATATCAGGGGCAGAAGGTCACGCGAGGGCCGCCATGATGTCGGCATAGCGATCGATGCCGTCGACGATGAAGGTGCCGTTCAGCATGTCGATCTCGATTTCGGTGCGGCCATCGACGACGCGGCGATAATAGGTGCACGGATATTTGTACTTGTGCTCGGTATCGCCTCCCGCGCTTGCCGTGCCGCTGTCGAATTCAACCAGCCTGCCGCCAAGGAAAACCTCGACCGACTGTGGTTTGCTGCCATCGTCTTTCTGATAGGCACCGACCAGGCGCAGGCGCTCACCATCGATCTTGGTCGATCCAAAACGGCGCAGCATGGTCTTCACATGCCCGCCCATGGTCAGGTTCGCTTCCAGCTTTTCAAGGCCCATGTCGATATCGACCGCGCCGATCATGCCGCCGCCGCGCCATTCTTCGGTCTTGATGACCAGCTTGGGCTCTTCATATTCGGCGATGACGCCCAGAAAGCTGTTGCCCTGGCCGACTGCGTTGATGTTCTTCAGTTTGCTGGGCAGGCCCATTGCGCGGTCCTTTCGATGCTATGAAGATGGTTGCCCACCCCCGGCCCCTCCCGCTTGCGGGAGGGGAGATGATTGTCAGTTCAGCTGGTCGGCAAATCCGGCATAATAGAAATCGGTGATGATCAGGCCGACCTGCGGATTTTCCATCGGTGCGGCGGGGGTGAAGGTGAAGCGGAACTTCGGCTTGCCTTCCGACAGCGCGGTCGAGCTGTTGTCTTCAGGCCGATATTCAAAGTTCGCGCCAATGATCCGGCCTTCGGATACCAGCTGGCGAACCTCTGAATTCATCGTTTCCAGCAAATCCTTGACCATTCCGATGGTCAGGGGCTGGTCGACAAAGGGCAGGATGGCGGTGGCGCAGATATCCTGCAGCGCTTGGGCCGTGCGCACCGCGCTTTCGAACGCAAATTCAGGCAGATCAGAACAGGTGCGGTTGCCCCAGAAACGGAATCCGGTGGTGCGAACCAATGTGGTGATGTCCGCATCGTTCAGCAGGCCTGCCGCCGTGCTGGGGTCCAACAGGTCAAAGCTGACATCCTTGTCGATGCCGGTGACGCCATCGACCTGAACATTGCTGATCGTCTTGTGCCAGCCAATCTGTTCGTCGATGCGCGCGCGCAGGCCAAGGGCGCGGGCCACGGCATCGCCGGTAAAGCCACCGGTGAAGTTAGGCCAGATCAGCATCAGTTCGCGGGCGGAATAGGTGGCGCGATACAGGATCGCTGCTGCCTGATCGGCACCGATGGCACGGGCATAGGCCATGCCGCGAAGCTTTTTGGCTGCGATCACAAGCGCGGCAGTGACGGTGGCGGTATCAAGCCCCGGTGCACCGATGATGCGCGGGCGCACACCGACAACCGCCTCTGCATTCACCAGCGCCTGCAGCCCGGTATAGTCATTGCCGACAATGCCACCGATCACGGCAGTATCGGTTGCCGCCTGATCCGCGCCTTCATTGACACGAACAACCACTAGGATCGGGCTGGTCTGGTCTGCGATCGCCTGTAGCGTATCGTTCAAAGTTCCGCCGGTCAGCACAAGGCCAAGGGCTGCGTCGATATCGGTCACCAGTACCGGCGTATTGACCGGAAACATGGCATCCAGTGCGGCGGTGGGGGCACCGGCGGCGGCAGCTGCGGTTACGACGACGCCGATGGTCGAAAGGCTGGCGTCCTGTACGGGGCGCGGGCCGGTGGCGGATTCGGTAATGGTCAGGCCGTGCATATCAGGCTCCTGTGGTAGTAGCGCCACCGGCGCGGATGGGGATGGAAAGGGAAACGCGGTTGTTGGGCGAGGGCAGGTCGGTCCGCTCGCCTTCGATCTGGATCTGCAAACGGCCCTCTGCATCGCCATTTGACAGGGCAATGCGGGTGATACGGATGCGGCGTTCCCACGCCTTCAGCGCAAGGGCGGTGGCAGCAAAGACCAGCGCGCGGGTGATGGCGTTCAGGGGCTGGTCGATCAGATCAAACAGCATCGATCCATAATCGCGGCGCATCACGCGGGTGCCGATGGGTGTGGTCAGGATATCGCCTATCGACTGCGCAAGATGCGCATTGCCGGTCAGGGCTGTGCCCGAATTTCGGTTGATACCGATCATGGCGGCAGTCCATGCGCGCGCTGGCTTTTAATTCCAGTCGGCCTGCCAGTAATGGCAGCCGTTACTCTGTTTATTGTGGCGTGCCAGATACCCCGCCACCGGCCTGCACGCCGGTATGCTTATGGCTCTTCAGGCTCTTGCCGCCACCGATCACATCCTCGGTCGCGGTTGCGGTTCCGCTGATATCGACATTGCCATTGATCGTCACATCGGCCTCGATCGTCAATCCGCCCGGCGCGGTGATCTTTGCGGTGGCGTTTCCGGAAAGGTTGATTTCAAAAGCGTGCGCCTGGGCATCATAATCGAGTCGGCTGCCATCCCCGAACTCGATCCGGTCGATCGCGCTGTTGCCGACCGGGGGGAATGCATCGCAAACAATGCCGGGCATGAATATCGCATTGGCCAACTCACCGTCCCGCTTGATCAAGATACCCTGTTCGCCGACGCTGGGGGCAGACCAGATACGGGTCTGGCCCGCGCGAAACGCGCACCAGCGGATAGGCGGGGTTTCGGCATCATCCTCATCCGGATCACCGATCCGCACCACACAGCGCGCTTCTGCCAGATCGACCGACACGACGACGCCGAAATCGATCATCGCGCCGGGGTCAAGCGGGATGTCTTCCATGTTCATTCTGGCCATCACCTGTTGACTAGGGTTCGATTTTCCACTCGATCTGCAAATGGCGCAGCAGGATATCGACGGTGCCATTCGATCCCTTGAGACGCACGAAGAAGTGCTTCATCCCCGCCATCGCGCCATCGACCGGGATCCAACCGCTTTTGAAAAATGCATAATTGCCGCCATTGTTCGTGACCGTCAGATCATTGCCTGCAGCGCTGACAGGCGCGCCAGCGCCAGTCTCAACCTCATCCAGCTGCATCGTAACCGTCTGCCCGTTTTCCGTCGCATAGCCGCGTGCAACGAGCCTGAAATGCGTCGCTGGGAACCTGTCAAAGTCAAGCGATGTGACCAGACTTTGCACCGGAATATAATTAACGCTGTTCACGTCGATCGTCGCGTCGCCGGGGCGAATGGTAGTAATTAGATACGGCATCATCGCTGCTTTTGGCACGGTCACATCACCGAATTTGAACTCGATCACATTAACGTCGCCGAAAACAACCTGATTGTTCTTTGTGGTATAGGTGTTCGGGCCAATAGCCGTACTGTTGACTGCATCCACCTTTTGGTTGCCATGCTGGCCGCTGGCGAAGCCCAGAAACAGGTTGCGGCTGCCTGTTGTGATCGAACCACCCGCACCATAGCCAAGCCCCGTATTTTCCGCGCCGGTTGCGCCGGATAGTGCAAAGGCACCAACTGCTACCGCGTCGCTGCCCGAATAGACATCACCTGCCAGATAACCAACATTGACATTCCGGTGGCCAGCAGTCGCCGAAAATCCGGCTTTATAGCCGATATTGACGTTATAATCGCCGTTCGTCTTGGTGCGGCCAGCAGCATAGCCTACCTCGGTATTGCCGTCGCCGCTGATATTATTGTGCGATGTTGTATATCCGATTGCGACATTTTCGTTACCATCGGTCAGATCGTGTAGCGTACTGTCGCCAACACCCGTATTGCCGGTGCCGGTAGTCGAGCTGCGAAGCGACCAATGGCCGACCGCGACAAGGCCCAAACCAGCAGTCGCCACCTTCAACGCTTCATTGCCTACAGCAACACTGTCAATCACCGAATCGGCCTCGCGCAATGCGTAAGCGCCGATGGCTACCACGTTACCTGGCGTCGCTGCATTGCGCAGCGCATGATGGCCTATCCCTATATTCTGGTCGCCGGAAACCAGACCAAGCATGGCCTCTTCACCCATCGCCACAATGGCATTGGATGTGTGAGTGATATTGCCAGCGTTACCAAAGAAATAGGCATATTGTGCTGCTTTGCCCTTCGCCAGCGACGTTCCGAACATCCTGAAATCAGCAATATCCGCATCGCCAATGACCACGGTATTGCTGGCCGGAACCACGACATTCTTGCCGATACCGATTGCGTTGGAGACGTCGACAGGCTGCGCGCCAGCGCCCGCTCCATAGCCGAGGAAGATGTTGTAGCTGCCAGTTGCGATGGCGGCACCTGCATAGCCGCCAATGCCGATATTCCTGATGCCTGCGGACAGGTTTCCGAAAAGCGCATAGTCGCCAATGGCAACGGCTTCACCGCCTCCATAAGCGCCAAGCGTCGCATATCCGATCGCAACGCCGACCGAATCGATGGCGCGTATCCGGTACCGCGCCACAAACTGATGTCCGCTTGCGCGCTTTGTGCCGACACCCTGAACGACCGCAAGGTGATCGACATCTTGGCCATCATTGAACGGCGGAAGGTCATTGATTTTCACGTCTTCAAGCTTTCTTTTCCGGCCAAAGCGGGTGGGTGGCGACAGGGAAGGCTTCGGGATCGTCACTGGCCAGCATGTCCTGTTCAATCAGGTTGCTGGCTACGCGAATGGCATCGATCGATGCAAAGTCCGCGCAGGTTTCGATGCTGTCGTCGCCCGCGCGCAAGGCATTCAGCTGCCTATGCAGCGGCATGATCGCATCTATCCGGCGTGCCGCCTCTGCCTTGATAGCGAACATGGCATCACGGCGCTTTTCGGAAAGGCCATAGCTGCGCCAGCGCGGCTTGCCATCCGGCCCGGTTTCGATTTCGCGCTGGGGCTGGTCAGGAGGAAACAGGGCCTCATGCTCTGCCGCAGTCACCAGAACAGCATCTTTTGGCTTTCCCTTGCCTTTACGGTTGGTCGGATAAAAACCGCAGGTAGATGGCGAGTACCAATAGCTCATGGGTCAGCTCCCGATTGCGATATAGTTGCCGGTCATCGCCCCATGGCCGTTGAACGCGGTAAAGCCGCTGGCGCTTTGTGAACCGGCAATGGCGTGGACATAATTGTCCTGGTCGGCTGCATCGCTGGCGCTGCCCTGCGCCAAAGCGACAAAGCACTGGCCGCCGGAAAAGGCGACGGGGAAGGTGACGGCCATCGTGGTATTGGCACCAATGCTGAAGCTGCCCCACTTGACCTCGAATCCGAAAAGCCGGAACCGGCCATTTGCGCCAAACAGCCGCACCAGACCCAGCAAGGCGGGCACCAGCGCCTTGGTTGTATTCGCGGTTTCCAGATCGGCTTCCAGCGCTGCTGTAACCGTGATGACGCGGTTGGCAGAAAGGTCTCCGCCGCCGGTGGCCATGCCGCCGCCGGTAATAGTGCGCCCGGTCAAGGTCGCAAGTCCAGCGAGCAGGGCGTCAAGCGAAGCCGTGATCGGTGCCAGAAAAGCAGTCAGCCGTGCGCGCAATGTCTTTGCGGTCACCGTTTCGCGATAATCATCCGGGCCGTCTACGGCAGCATCAACCTCGGCTTGGGTGGCGAAACGCGATATACCCTGAACCGTTTCGGACGCGGGCGGGTAGAGGAAAAGCGCGCTGCCAAAGTCGATGAAGGCAGCGGCATTGTCGGTGAAGGCAACATCGATCGAGATCAGGCCGAATGCCAGTTCCGCCTTGGTCAAAACAGGGTCTGTCGGATGGCTGTACACTGCAAACAGTGTGCCATCGTCAAGGAACAGGCCAAAACCGGTAAGATCATAGGTGTCGGCGCTGGTATCATAGGCGGTGACATGGATCACATTGGGGGCGACTTCCTGCCCGCTGACGCCGACCAGCGCCTTGAACTGACCCGGCAGGGCTGTCAGCGTCGGGGCCATGACGAACGGGGTGTCGGTCAGCCCCAGCGTCGCAATCTGAATCGGATCGGTTGCCGCCGTTTCTGCCGCGACCAGCGCGTCCAGACCGGCATCGGTGATCATCATCTGCAATACAGGCATAACCTAAACCTCCAGAAACTGACCGACTCCGGTCTCGAATGGTTCGCCATCCTCGGTTAAAAGGTAGGTGCCCCAGCGCGGGTCAGGATCATGCGTCGCCAGCGTGTCGAACCGGCCATAGGTTGCCGTCATTGCCCCGCCATCGAGCCAGAGGAACGCCTGCGCCTCGAGTGACTGGACGAAATCGAAATGGCGGCTGACCGGCTTTACCGATGCAACATCGCGGATGATCGAGGCGGCGGTTTCGGCCGTCAAAAAACTGGCCGGAATGTCCGGGGCAGGGGCGCGAACCTCGAATGTGCCGGGGGTGCCGCGCGGGTTGGTTTCCCACCATTCGACCACGGTCAGCAGCGGGTGAAAACGCGCCAGCACTTCCTCTACTATGCCGCGCGTCCCCTTGCGCTTGTGAAAGGAGATGGCATTGGCGGTCTCGGTGCGCTTTTGCGCCAGCGTCCAATTTTCATCCCATCGCGAAATGGCAAGACCCCATGCGAGAAAGGGCAGCACTTCAGGCGGGCAAGACAGCGGGTTCCACAGGCTGCCCACCATTCCGATATCCGCACCCACGCGCATGGCATCTTCCAGCGCGCGCTCGGCATCGGTGGCGTTGGGCGGCAACAGCGACTTCGCCAGAACATCGGGGGGCAGGCTCATCAGTCTGCAATCCCTGCATCGTTGATCGTGATGGTCAGCGGATATCCAGCCTGCATCGCCGTCAAAACCACATCGGCGGCAGGGCTGGGAAGCTCAACCCGCTGGATGCCGCCAACGTGCAGGGCGGCGATCAGGGCAGAGCGGGGGACATCACGACCAAGACGGCGCGCCGATTCCAGATAGGCGTTCAGGCTGGCCTCCGCTGTATCGAGCAGAAGCTGGGGGTCTGGCCCTGCATAACGGTAAAGATTGGCGACAATGTCATAATTGATGATCTCGGCGGATTGGACGGTGACCAGATCGGTCATCGGGCGGACATCATCATCCAGTGCTGCGGTAACAGCTGCCAGCGTGGCGGGCGGGGCAGTGCCGTCGCCGGTCCGCGAAAGCACCGATACGACGACTTCGGTGGGCGCAGGCGATACCGCACTTGCATCCAGCACATCGGGGTTGGCGTTGCGGGCAAAGCCGACATAGGCACGTTCGGGGCCTGCGACAGAATAGGTGTGCGGGGCCAGCAAGGTCCGTTCGCGCAGATCGGCATCACTTTCCATGACTGCCGGTGCGCCGGTCAACGGATTGGCCGGGGTGATTTCCTGCCGTGTCAGGCCATAAAGTGCCGCCAGATTGTCCAGATTGCTCCCGCGCGCATAAGCGAGCAGGTTTTGTGTTGCCCCTTCAACAAAGGCCTGCACCAGCGCCATTTCGTCATAGGAGTCTGCCTCGATCAATTTGAAGGCGGGATCGCTTTCAACCAGTGCCGTGAATTCCGGCACCAGCTCGATCAGCCGCGCCAGCTTTGCATCGAAACGCGTCTCGAAATCAGGCTGGTCGATGATCTGCGGCGGCGGCAGCCGCGACAGGTCGATGGCGGGGGAGGTTGCGATCGATGAAACCATGCCCCGCCTTTGCGCGCCAAGGGCGCGCCGGGGTAGCATCGGCGGCAGTAATGGCCGCTGTTACTGGCGGCGATTGTTGTTATCGGCCAATATGGTCGATGGCGGCATCCATGATGCGGCGCTGGTCTTCTGCACCAAAGCCAA
>JADLBY010000027.1 GCA_020847445.1 Sphingomonadaceae bacterium
CATAACGGTCTGGCGCTGGCGCCGTTCCATGCCTATCTAGGCAGGCGAATCGCGCGGGTGTAGCTCAATGGTAGAGCAGCAGCTTCCCAAGCTGACGACGGGGGTTCGATTCCCCTCACCCGCTCCAGCGCTTTTCCTGCCGATTTTAGCCGCTATAGCGGTGCGCCATGATCGACGCGTCTGTGCCCTTTGTCCTGCTCGACGATGCCCGGCGCAGCGACGCTTCGCCCGCGCGGCTGTACCGGGCACCGCGCGCGACGATTGTTGCGGCCAGCGCAAGCGAACTGGATAGGGCGCTGGATGCGCTCGGCGCCGCCCGGCAGGCGGGGCTGCATGCCGCCGGGTTCCTGTCCTATGAGGCAGGCTTTGCGCTGGAACCAAAATTGTCGGGCAGGCTTGCGGCAGGCGAACGACCCACGCCGCTCTGCTGGTTCGGCCTGTTCGAAGGCTATCAGGAAATTCCGGCGGACGAGGTGCCCGCCTGGCTTCCGGACCCCGCGGGCGTCTGGCTGGGCTCGGTGGACCCTTCCATCAGCCGCGCCGGATATGGCGCAGCGTTTGATAGCGTCGAGGACTATATCGAAGCGGGCGACATCTATCAGGCCAACCTCACCTTCCGCGCCAGCGCGCGTTATGCGGGCCATCCTTTGGCGCTCTATGCCGCGATCCGTCCGCGCGCGGCGGCGGGATATGGCGGGTTGCTATGGACCGGGCAGGACTGGTTCCTGTCCTTCTCACCCGAACTATTCTTTGCGCTGCGCGATGGACGGGTGACCGCCAGGCCGATGAAGGGGACCGCGATCCGCAGCGCCGATCCGGCGGCGGACCGCGCTTTGGCCGAGGAATTGCGCACCGATCCGAAGCAACGGGCCGAAAATCTGATGATCGTTGACCTGCTGCGCAACGATCTGTCGCGCGTCGCCAAGCAGGCCTCGGTCGAGGTGCCGCAGCTATTTGCGGTCGAAAGCTATCCGACCGTGCACCAGATGACCTCGACCGTGACCGCCGAGCTGGATGCAGGGCGGGATGCGGTCGATCTTCTGCGCAGCATCTATCCTTGCGGATCGATCACCGGTGCGCCCAAGATCCGGGCGATGGAAATCATCGACGAGGTCGAAGCCGGTCCGCGGGGCATCTATTGCGGCTCGATCGGCCGGATCGATGCCAATGGCGACGCCGCGTTCAACGTCGCGATCCGGACATTTCACTTGAACGATGCGGCCAAGCAGGCCAGCTTGGGGCTGGGATCGGGGATCGTGGCGGACTCGGAAGCCGCGCCCGAATGGGCTGAATGTCTGGCCAAGGGGGAATTTGCGCGGGTGCAGCGACGCGATTTTGATCTGGTCGAAACCATGCGCTTCGAACCCGCTACCGGAATATTGCGGATCGAGCTGCATCTGGAACGGATGAAGGCGAGCGCACAGGCGCTCGAGTTCGAATTTGACCGGCACGCAGCACGCAACCGGCTCCACGCCGCTACCTTCCATCTCGATCATGACGCCAGGATCAGGCTGCTGGCCTCGCGCAGCGGGGCGCTGGCGATCGAGGTCGGCGAGGTGCCTGCCCCCGTCGACAGCTGGGAGATTGCCGTCCTGCCGTTGCCGGTGGACGGACAGGATTTCCGGCTGCGCCACAAAACCACCGACAGGGCCTTTTACGACCGGTCACGCCGGGCGTCGGGGCTATCCGAAGTGGTGTTCGCCGATTCGGGGGGTTATCTGACCGAGGGCAGCTTTACCTGCCTTTTTGTCGAACGCGACGGCCGGTTGCTGACGCCGCCTTTGTCGCGCGGCCTGCTGCCATCGGTGCTGCGCCGCGAGCTGATCGACAGCGGCCGCGCGATCGAAGCCGATCTGACCGCTGCCGATCTGGAGGGCGGGTTCCTACTTGGCAACAGCTTGCGCGGCCTGATCCCGGCCAGAAGGGTTGCGTAATTTCGGCGCCCGCTCTAGGGGCAAACGCGCAATCTTGCTTCGCTCACTTTGCACCGGGAACAACAAATGATCGACAGGCTTTCCGCCGCCCTTGGCCGTATCGCGCCCTCGCCCACGCTCGCCATGTCGGGCCGGGTGCTGGAGATGAAAGCGCGCGGTCTGGACGTCATCGGCCTGTCCGCAGGCGAGCCCGATTTCGATACCCCCGATTTCGTCAAGGATGCAGCCATCGAGGCGATCCGTGCGGGCAAGACCAAATATACTGCCGTCGACGGCATTCCCGAACTGAAGGCGGCGATCCAGGCAAAGTTCAAGCGCGACAACGGCATTGACTATACGCCCAAACAGATCACGGTGAATGCAGGCGGCAAGCACACGCTGTTCAATGCGCTGGTCGCGACCGTCGATGCAGGCGACGAGGTGATCATCCCCGCACCCTATTGGGTCAGCTATCCCGATATCGTGCAGTTTGCGGGCGGTACGCCAGTCGTCCTGCTCGCCAGCGCAGCGCAGGGCTACAAGATTACCCCCGAACAGCTCGACGCCGCGATCACGCCCCGGACCCGCTGGCTGATCCTCAACTCGCCATCGAACCCGACCGGTGCCGCCTATACCGCGCTCGAACTCGAGGCGTTGGGGCAGGTTCTGCTCCGGCATCCGCACGTGATGCTGCTGACCGACGACATGTATGAACATATCTGGTATGCGCAGCAGCCGTTCGCGACGATGCTGCAGGTCTGCCCGGAGCTTTACGACCGCACGCTGACCATGAACGGCGCGTCAAAAGCCTATGCGATGACCGGCTGGCGCATCGGCTATGCAGGCGGCCCCGAATGGCTGATCAAGGCGATGGGCGATCTGCAGTCGCAATCGACCAGCAATCCCTGTTCGATCAGCCAGTATGCGGTTGCGGCGGCGCTCAACGGGCCGCAGGACTTCCTCAAGGAACGCAATGCCAAATTCAGGGAGCGCCGCGATCTGGTGGTGGCGATGCTCAACGATGCGCCGGGGCTCAGCTGCCCCACCCCCGAAGGCGCCTTCTATGTCTATCCCGATGCGACCGGGGTGATGGGCAAGACCACGCCCAAGGGCAAGACGATAGAAAGCGATGCCGACCTGATCGACTATTTCCTCGAAGACTGGAATGTCGCAGCGGTGCATGGCGCGGCCTTTGGCCTCTCGCCGGGCTTCCGCATCAGCTATGCAACCTCGACCGAAGCGCTCCGGGAGGCCTGCACCCGAATCCAGTCGGCGTGTGCAGCACTCGTTTGACCGCATATTGCGGGTTGTTAAGTCGGGCTTAACCAGCGGCATGGTTGAGAAACGATCGATGTTGCCCTAGCGGCGGCAGCGTATTTCCGACTCGAGCATGAAGCCCAACCGATGACCCGCATGATCGCCTTCTTCCGTTCCGATCTCTTCCTCAGCCTTGTCGGCGGCTTCGCCCTGGGCATTGCCGGGATTGCGCTTGTCCGCCCGGCGAGCGCCGAGACCGAACGGCATGAAAGCAAGGCGCTGGTGATCGAGTCGGACGCTGTCGCGGCAAAGCTTTAGTCTGCCACGCCCTGCATTTTGCGGCGTTAACGATCGCTGCGAAGATAATATCCTTTGAATCCCGCATGATGACCGCTGCAGCAGCGGGGGTCTTCGGATTCGCTTTGTGGATAAGTCGAGTCGTTGTAAAATCCGAGTCGTAGGGGGCGCGGGGCAATTGGTTCCGTCTCAGCTTTCCCCAAGCAGCATGCTTTCTGCGACCCGAAACTTGCTGCTGCTTCGCCCGCGACCGGCCTGTTCCGGCGCGGGCGTTTGTTTTCAGATGGTGCGCTGGGCGGATTTGCGCCGCTGGCGTGCGATCAGCAGCCAGAATGCCATCAACAGGCTGACCAGCGAGAGGGCCGCAAAGCCGATCAGGATCGGATGGCTGCTATCTTCGCGGGTCTGCAGATCCATGATGTGCAACCCCCACATGAAATCGAACCACCGCCATTGCGGGGTGCGCACCGCCAGCAGGCTGCCGCTTTCGGCATCGATGTAGAGGTTGGCACCATCTGCCAGACCGACTTGCCAGGCAGGCCGCCCGCGGCGCAGTTCAAGCGGTTCGCGTTCCTTCGGAAACAGCCGGATCGACGCGATCCTTGAATCCCCGGCATAATAGCCGTCGGCCAGTGCGCGCACGTCGGATGCCGCTGGCTTGGGCAACAGCCGGCCCGTTGCCGGATCGGCACTGCGTTCGCCCCCATCCTTGTAGCGGATGAGCCAGACCGGGCCGCTTGCCCTTTGTTCCAGTGTCAGCCTTTCGACCGCGCGGCCTTCCAGTAGAGGTGCGACCGGAACGATGGCCGACAGCGCCCTCGCTTCGCTGCGCAGATGTTCACCGCGCACTTCCTCGATCGGGCGCGCGACCATGAACAGCCCTGATGCCGTCCAGAGGATCAGCGGAACGCCGACCAGCCAGCCGAGCCAGACATGCCATTTGTGCAGCAGCGGATATTTCATCGCATCACCCTTTATAGGCCGGGATCGCCAGACCTTTGGCAATGGCGGCGGCACGCAGGGCAAATCCGGCCGCAGCACTGGCCAGCGCCGCGAGCAGAAGCGGCACCCCAAGCCAAAGCAGGATCACAAAGCTGCCAGAGGCCAGCGCGGCAGCGGTGACATAGATTTCCGGGCGCAGCAAAATGGATGGCTCGCCGGCGAGCATGTCGCGGATAACGCCGCCGACACAGGCGGTGATCACGCCCATCATCATCGCGGGCAGCAGGTCGATGCCCAGGCTCATCGATTTCCACGCACCGAACACCGAATAGACGGCAAGCCCGACCGCGTCGAACCAGTCGAGCGCGCGCGGGCTCCAGATGCGCGCGGGCGTCACCCAGACAAGCAGCGCGGTGGCGAGGCAGGCCGCCGGAAAGCGCCAGTCCTGCACCCAGAATACCGGCGCGCCGATCAGCAGGTCACGCACCGTCCCGCCGCCCACGCCGGTAACGAGCGCGAAGAAGGCGAATGTCACCAGCGTCTGCCTCAGCCGCGCCGCCGCCAGCGCGCCCGAGGCGGCAAAGACGGCGATACCGAACAGGTCGAGCGCGGCGATCAGCGCCGGAGCGATCTGGACGCCTCCGCCTGCCATCACATGTGGATCGGCTTGCCCTGCACCGCCATGGCGGCTTCCTTCAGCGCTTCCGAATGGGTCGGGTGCGCGTGGCAGGTATAGGCGATATCTTCGGAGGTCGCGCCAAATTCCATTGCCTGCGCCGCCTGTGCGATCATCGTGCCCGCGACGCTCGCGATGCACCACACGCCGACTACGCGATCGGTTGTTGCATCGGAAATCACCTTCACGAACCCGTCGGGCTCATGGTTGGTTTTGGCGCGGCTGTTTGCCATCATCGGGAATTTGCCGACCTTGACCTCGCCTTTTGCCTTGGCGGCCTCTTCGGTCAGGCCGACGCCTGCGATTTCGGGGAAGGTGTAGACCACCGAAGGGATGACATCATGGTTGATGATGCCGGTCAGCCCGGCAATATTTTCGGCACAGGCAATGCCCTCATCCTCGGCCTTGTGCGCGAGCATCGGGCCGGGAACGACATCGCCAATTGCCCAGATTCCGGAAACGGCAGTGCGGAAATCATGATCGGTTTCGATCTGCCCGCGCGCGTTGACGCTCAGGCCCGCCTTGTCGAGCGCGAGGCCATCGGTATTGGGTCTGCGCCCGATCGAAACGAGCACGCAATCGGCTTCGATGCTTTCGGCGCCGCCGCCCGCAGCGGGTTCGACGGTCAGTGTCGCTTTCTTGCCCTTGACCTGCACGGCCGTAACCTTGGTCGAAAGCCTGAATTCAAAACCCTGTTTTTTGAAGATCTTGTTCGCTTCCTTGCGCACATCACCGTCCATCCCGGGCAGGATCTGGTCGAGATATTCGACCACGGTCACCTTCGCGCCCAGGCGGCGCCAGACCGAACCCAGTTCGAGCCCGATCACGCCGCCGCCTATCACGACCAGATGGTCCGGAACCTTGGGCAGTTCGAGCGCGCCGGTGGAATCCACGACGATGCCTTTGGCATTATCGACGTCGACACCGGGCAGCGGCATGACCGACGAACCGGTGGCAATGATGAAATTGTCGGCGGTATAGGCCTTGCTCCCAACCTCGATCGCATTGGCCGAGGTGAAGGCGGCATGGCCCTTGATCCATTCGACCTTGTTCTTCTTGAACAGGAATTCGATCCCGCCGGTCAGCCCCTTCACCGCGTCGCGGCGCTGGCCGTGCATGGTGTCGAGGTCGAGGCTCATCTTGTCGATCCTGACCCCCAGCTTGGCGAGCGCGCCGCTGGCGGCTTCGCTGTACAGTTCGGAGGCATGCAGCATCGCTTTCGAAGGGATGCAGCCGACATTGAGGCAGGTGCCGCCCAGTGTCTCGCGGCTCTCGACGCACGCGGTCTTCAGCCCCAGCTGTGCGGCGCGGATGGCCGCGACATAGCCGCCGGGTCCGGCACCGATAACGATCAGGTCAAAGTGCGATTCAGACATCAATATTTCTCCAGCCTGTCGTAAAAGCCCGTCCAAGGGTAACCTTGTTCAACCTTTTCAGGCTCCGGATATCGGACTTTTAGTGCTTCTTTTTCTTCAAACGATAGCGATTTATACCAGTCTGCAAATTCGAACCAATAGTCCTCACCATAGCCCATTCGCCAACCGATAGAGCCCAAGCCGATATGCGGATATTTGATCCAGGGCGGCTCCAAATGCCCGCTCTTACAAATCGATCAGCAGGCGAGTCGGGTCCTCGATCGCTTCCTTGATCGTCTTCAGTGCGGTCACCGCCTCGCGGCCATCGATGATGCGATGGTCATAGCTGAGCGCGAGATACATCATCGGGCGGATGACGATCTGGCCGTCGCGAACGACCGGACGATCCTCGATCCGGTGCAGGCCGAGCACCGCCGACTGCG
>JADLBY010000028.1 GCA_020847445.1 Sphingomonadaceae bacterium
CATAGGCAATCGCCGCCACCGACGACGTCATGACAAAGCGCTTGATCCCGGCGGCATGGGCAAAGCGGAGTGCCCGCAACGCGCCCTCGCGGGCCGGAACGATCAGTTCGTCATCGTCTTTTGGCGCATTGGACGGCAAGGGCGATGCAACATGCGCCACATGACTGCATCCTGCCACGGCTTCGGCCCAGCCATCATCGCCGAGCAGGTCGGCGGCGAAGAATTGCAGTTTGCTGTTATCTACGCCCAGCCAGCCCCGCACTTCGGCTTCGCGGCCAAGATTGCGGATGCTGGTATGAACCGTCCAGCCTTCGGCTATCAACTGCCGGATAAGGAAACCGGCAATATAGCCGCTTCCCCCTGACACAAAGACCTGTCCTGCCATTTGCCTTCTCCTCCGGCGAGGAAGCTAGCAGACAGGTTGCAATCTGCAACCAGACTTTGGGCCTGAGCCTATTTCAACAGCACCAGCTCTTCGGCCATGCTGGGGTGCAGCGCGACGGTATCGTCAAACGCCTGCTTGGTCAGCCCGGCTTTCACCGCAATCGCCGCCGCCTGCAGGATTTCGGCGCTATCCGGCCCGATCAGATGCAGGCCGACCACCTTGTCGCTCGCGCCGTCGACGACCATCTTGTACAGCGCCCGTTCGCTCCGCCCGGCGAGGACATTCTTCATCGCGCGGAAATCACTTTTGTAGACCTTGACGTCGCCCAATGTGGCGCGCGCCTCGTCTTCGGTCAGGCCGACACCGGCGATTGGCGGATTGGCGAACACCGCAGTCGGGATCGCGCCATAGTCTATGGTGCGCGGATTGTTACCGAACACCGTATCGGCAAAGGCATGGCCTTCACGAATGGCCACCGGGGTCAACTGCACGCGGTTGGTGACATCGCCGACCGCGTAAATGCCCGGCACATTGGTGCGGTTATGATCATCGACGATCACGGCCCCATCCTTGTCCACCGCGACGCCCACCTGTTCCAGCCCGAGGCCCGGCGTTTTTGGCACGCGCCCGATTGCGAACAGCACCAGATCGGTTTCGATGTCGTCGCCTGCGCCGCTTTCTACAAGCAACGCCCCGTCCGCCTGCTTGCGGATCGCCTTGAACTGGAAATCAAAGCGGATATCGATGCCTTTTTCGCGACTGATCCCGACCAGCTTCTCGACGATTTCCTGATCATAGCTGCGCAGCATCCTGTCACCGCGCGTCACCAGCGTCACCGCGACGCCCAGTTCGTTGAAGATGCCTGCAAATTCATTGGCAATATAGCCGGCACCGGCGATCACCGCCCGCTTTGGCAGCTGATCGAGCTGGAACACCTCGTTCGAGGTGATCCCATATTCGGCACCGGGGATGCCGGGCACCGATGGCCATGCGCCCGTCGCGATCAGGATATGGGCGGCGCTGACCTCGCTGCCGTCCGCCAGCCGGATCAGGTTCGGTCCGGCGATCACGGCACGCTGCCGGAAAATTTCCACCCTGGCATTGCCTAGCGTCTGGCCGTAAAGCCCTTCGAGCCGATCGACCTCGGCGGCGACATTGTCGCGCAGCGTCGGCCAGTCGAAGGTCGCGCCTTCGGTGTTCCATCCGAACCGCCGCGCGTCGGCCAGGTCTTCGGCAAAATGCGAACCGTAGACGAGCAGCTTTTTGGGGACGCAGCCACGGATCACGCAGGTGCCGCCGACGCGATATTCCTCCGCCACGGCAACGCGTGCACCGTGCGATGATGCTATGCGCGCCGCGCGCACCCCGCCCGAACCGGCACCGATTACAAACAGGTCAAAATCAAAAGCCATTGGCGACTCCAGCCTTCCACTTCTCAATTTCGTCACGCCCGCGAAAGCGGGAGTCCATCACCTGCCGTTGAATCTTGCAACTCCGGAGCTGGATTCCCGCTTTCGCGGGAATGACGATGAGATAAGATGGAAATGTCTGAAATCAAGCCCTGCCGCCGCAATCAGCGCGCTGGTCGAGGGATCGAAGCCGGCAGGGCCGTTTTCCGCTATGCCGCGTGCGATTTCCTTGCCCAGTTCGACACCGAACTGGTCGAAAGGATTGATCCCCAGCAAGACGGCGTTGGCAAAGGTGCGATGTTCGTAAAAGGCGATCAATGCGCCGACCGACGACGGCGTGACGTCATCGATCAATATGGTGGTCGATGGCCGGTCACCCGGATAGTTGCGCGCACCATCGGCACTTTCGCGCCCGCGCATCAGCGCCGCCCCTTGCGCAAAGCAGTTGATCAGCAGCGTTTCGTGATGCGCCGGATCGAAATCGTGGCCGGGCAGTTTGCTGGCAATGAATTCAACCGGGATCAGGTGCGTGCCCTGATGCAGCAACTGGAATACCGCATGCTGGGCATCCGTCCCTACCCCGCCCCAGGTCACTGGCGCGCTTGGCCGGTGCAGCGGCCTGCCGTCAGCGGTCACCGACTTGCCGTTGGATTCCATTTCGAGCTGCTGCAGATAATCGGGCAGCAGCCGCAGCCGCTCGTCATAGGCAAAGACGGCACGGGTCTGGCATTTCCGGACCTGCGCATAATAGAGATCGGCAAAGGCCGCCAGAACCGGCGCATTTGCGCCCAGCGGCGCGGAACGGAAATGGCGATCCATTTCCGCTGCGCCTTCGAGAAGCTCCTCAAAAGCCCCCCAGCCCAAAGCGGCGGCAACCGGAAAACCGATCGAACACCATAGCGAATATCGCCCGCCGACGCTTTCGGCGAAAGGCAGGATGCGGCTCTGGTCGACGCCCCATTCCATCGCCTTTTCGGGCGCGGCGGTGAGCGCGATGACCTGCCCATAGGGATCTTCGACGCCGCCATCGCGCAGCCATTCGAGCGCGCTTTCGGCATTCATCAGCGTTTCGGTGGTGGTGAATGTCTTCGACGCGACCGCAACCAGCGTCGCTTTCGGGTCCATATCCCTGATGGCCTCCGCCAGCGCCGTCGCGTCGATATTCGATACCACCTTTGTGTCAAAGCGCAGCCCGTCACGGCCAAGCGCATCGATCAGTAGCTTGGGGCCAAGCGCCGAACCGCCGATGCCGATATGCAGGATATGGCGTATTTCGCCAAAGGCCCCTGCCTCGATCACTTCGATCAGCCCGCGCATCCGGTTGTGCAGCGCCTTGGCCTGCGCGACATCATCGACCGATCCGTTGCCGCGTTCGGCCACATGGGTGGCAGCGCGGCCCTCGGTCGGGTTGACCACCGCACCGGAAAACAGCCTTTCGCGCGCGCCATCAATATCCATTGCCGCCGCCAGCCCGGCAAAGGAGGCGAGGAGTTCTGCATCGAGATGCGTCTTCGAAAAGTCGAAGCGCAGCCCCGATTGCAACACCGTCAGCTGATCGACACGCTGCGCATCATCGGCAAACAGCGCTTCCAGCTTCCTTGCAGGTGCAGTTTCGATGGCGGCCCAGATATTTGCGGTCATGGTTTTTCCTTGGAACAGGGAATCTCGGCACTGGCCAATAGCGCGGACCCTCATTAGAAGGCCAGAGCCGTATGGCACCCAAACCGTGAAATCGAATGTCAGGGCAGCGCAATTGACCGAAACTACCCAAAGCGAGATGGCTGGTGCCGAAAAGGGCAACACATCCGAATGGCGCGAATATGGATTGTTCCTGCTGAAGCTGGCAGCATTGGTGCTGATCTTTCGCAGCTTCATCTTTGCCCCGTTCAATATCCCGTCGGAATCGATGCATCCGCGCCTTTTGATCGGTGATTATCTGCTGGTATCGAAATGGCCCTATGGCGTTTCGCGTTACAGCTTCCCCTTTTCGCCGGCCCTGTTTGAAGGCCGCATTTTCGGCCATCTGCCCGAACGTGGCGATGTCGTGGTGGTGCGCGCACCCGGCGATGCCAATGTCGATTATATCAAGCGCGTCATCGGCCTGCCCGGCGATGTCATTCAGATGCGCGCCGGAATATTGGAGATTAACGGCAAGCCGGTGAAAAAGGTGCGCGTCGGCGACTTTGTGACCCCGGTAACGCAGGGCATGCGCGATGCCGCTGCGCTCGAAGGCACCGAATATCCCTGCTGGAAGCCGCAATATGAAGAACCGGCCAAAGGCGGGGGCACACAATGTCGCTATCCCCAATATCGCGAGACGCTGCCCGAAGGGAAAAGCTATTTGTCGCTCGATATCGAACCCTATCAGCGCGGGGATGATACCGAAGCCAAGATGGTGCCCGAGGGCCAGTTGCTGCTGATGGGCGACAATCGTGATCGCAGCGCAGACAGCCGCTATCCGGCGGACGGCGTGTGGATCGGGCTGGTTCCCGTCGAAAATCTTATCGGCCGTGCGCAGGTGGTGGTGTTTTCAACCGATGGCTCGGCGCGCTGGCTGCTTCCCTGGACCTGGTTCTCCGCAGCCCGCTGGGACCGTATCGGCAAGGGCTTCTGACTTTGGCCAACCTTTCAAGCTGGCTTGAAGATGTTGTCGGAGCCGCGCCGACCGACCTGAAACTGTTCGAACAGGCGCTGACACATGGCAGCACGGGCGAAGCGCATTATCAGCGGCTCGAATTTCTGGGCGACCGCGTGCTCGGCCTGGTTGCGGCATCGATGCTGTTCCAGCGTTTCCCCGATGAACCCGAAGGGCGCCTGTCGCACCGGCTGAACGCGCTGGTTTCGGGAAGCACCTGTGCCGAAGTGGCCCGTGAAATAGGCCTTCAGGCCCATATGCGGCTCGGCAAGCAGGCGCGCGACGATGGCGCCAAGGAAAGCGACTATGTGCTCGGCGACATGGCCGAGGCGTTGATCGGCGCAATCTATATCGACCTAGGGCTTGATCGCGCGCGCAGCTTCATCGAGCGCTATTGGCGGCCGCTGCTCGAATCCGCAAAGGCAGCCCCCAAGCATCACAAATCGGCGCTGCAGGAATGGAGTGCCGCGCATAATCACAAGGTGCCGGTCTATGAGGTGACGGCAAAAGAGGGGCCGCCGCACGCGATGCGTTTCGAAGTAACGGTGACGGTCAAGGGCTTCCAGCCTGTATCGGCCAGCGCGAACAGCAAGCAGGCTGCCGAAACCGCTGCCGCAAAGGCGTTTCTGGAGAAAAATGCATGACACAGCGCTGCGGCCATGTTGCCGTTATCGGCGCGCCCAATGCGGGCAAATCGACCCTCGTCAACGCACTGGTCGGGCAAAAGGTCGCCATTGTCAGCCCCAAGGCGCAGACCACGCGGACCCGGCTGATGGGGATCGCGATCGAGGGCGACGCGCAGATCATCCTTGTCGACACACCCGGCATCTTTGCGCCCAGCCGCCGCCTCGACCGGGCGATGGTGGCGGCTGCGTGGGAAGGCGCTTCGGACGCCGACCTGATCCTGATGGTGGTCGATGGCAGGGCGGGCGCCGGCCCCAAGGTTGAAAAGATACTGGAAGGGCTGGCCCACCGGCCCGAGAAGAAATGGCTGGTGCTCAACAAGGTCGACATTGCTGCGAAAGAGAAGCTGCTCGCGCTGACCGAGAAGATCCTCGGCCTGTGCCCGTTCGACCAGATTTATTATGTCAGTGCGACGACCGCAGACGGGCTTGCCGACCTCAAATCCGCCATTGGAGCCACGATGCCCGAAGGGGTATGGCATTTTCCGGAAGATCAGGTTTCCGATGCTTCCGAAAGGCTGGCGGCCGCCGAGATCACCCGCGAACAGCTTTACCTGCAACTGCACGACGAACTGCCTTATGCGAGCACGGTCGAAACCGAGAAATATTCGGAACGGCCCGACGGCAGCGTCGAAATCTATCAGCAAATCCTGGTCGAGCGCGAAAGCCAGCGCGCCATCATCCTCGGCAAGGGTGGCAGCCGGATCAAGGCGATCGGTGCCGCCGCGCGCAAGGAAATCGGCGATCAGATGGGCGTCCGGGTCCACCTCTACCTCCACGTCAAGGTGAAGGCAGGGTGGGACGAGGATCGCGGCGTCTATCGCGATATGGGGCTGGACTGGGTGGAATGACGGCAGAGTAGCGCAAAGGGCCGCCTATGCCCCGGCCGGGACCGGGGCTTTCCTCCGCCGACCCTAGGCCTTTTTGGCTTTTGGAGCAGCTTTTTTGGCGGGTGCCTTTTTAGCGGCCGCCTTCTTGTTCTGTGCAGCCTTTTTCTTCGCCTTGCCCTTGGCCGGCCCCTTGGCGGCGCGGTCGTCGATCAGCTGCGCGGCTTCCTCCAGCGTCAGTTCGTCGGGCGCAATCGTCTTGGGCAGCGTCGCATTGGTCGTGCCGTCGGTGACATAATTGCCGTATCGGCCTTCCATCAGCTTGATCTCGGCCTCTGTCCGGGGATGGTTGCCCAGTATTTTCAACGGTTCGCGCGAACCGCCATTGCGCGCACGGCCATTGCCGCTGGCCGCCTCGGCGAGCTTGACGACAGCGGCGTTCATCCCGGTGTCGAAGACGTCTGCGGTCGATTGCAGGCGCGCATATTTGCCCTGATGCGCCAGATAAGGGCCGTAACGGCCGATGCTGGCGGTCACCGGCTCGCCGCTTTCGGGATGCAAGCCGATGGTGCGCGGCAACGACAACAGCCGGACGGCCCAGTCGAGGCCGAAATCTTCCGAAGGGATATCCTTGGGGATGGAGGCGCGCGCCGCCTCCTTGCCCTCACCCATTTCGACATAGGGTCCGAAGCGTCCCGACTTCCGGCTGATTTCCTCGCCGGTTTCCGGATGTTTTCCAAGCACTTCAGGTCCATCTGACGTCATGCCGTCAGCGCCGCCGGGCTGGGCGAATTTGCGGGTGAATTTGCAGTCCGGATAGTTGGAACAGGCGACAAATGCGCCAAAGCGGCCCCCACGCAAAGCCAGCTTTCCGTTGCCGCATTTGGGGCAGAGTCGCGGGTCGCTGCCGTCGTCACGGTCGGGAAACAGATAGGGTGCCAGGAATTTGTCGAGTTCGGCGGTGATATCGGACGGCTTCTGCTCCATCACCTCGGCGGTTTTCGGCTTGAAGTCGCGCCAGAAGGCTTCGAGCACGCGTTGCCAGTCGGCGTCGCCCGCGCTGATCTCGTCAAGCTGATCCTCAAGCCCGGCGGTGAAATCATAGGCGACGTAGCGATCGAAGAACCGTTCCAGAAATGCTGTCAAAAGCCGCCCGGATTCTTCTGCAAAGAAACGGTTTTTCTCCACGCGAACATAGGCGCGATCCTTGAGCACCTGGATCGTGGAGGCGTAGGTCGACGGGCGACCAATGCCCAGTTCCTCGAGCCGTTTCACCAGGCTCGCCTCCGAATAGCGCGGCGGCGGCTGGGTAAAGTGCTGCGCCTTTTCGACCGCCTTTTTCGCCGGCACATCGCCCTTGCCGAGAACGGGCAGAAGCGCGCCATTCTCGTCATCCCGGTCGTCGATGCCTTCTTCGTACAACGCCAGGAATCCGGGAAATTTGACCATCTGCCCGGTGGCCCGCAGCCCGATCTGCCCCGTGCCGTCAAGCATATCGACGGTGGTGCGCTCCATCCGCGCCGAAGCCATCTGGCTGGCCAGTGCGCGCTTGTAGATCAGATCATAGAGTCTCGCATGATCGCCAGACCCCGCCTTGTCCTTGCCGAAATCGGTCGGGCGGATCGCTTCATGCGCCTCTTGCGCATTCTTCGCCTTGGTCTGGTAGACCCGTGGCTTGTCGGGCAGATAGCCGGCGTCATAGCGGTTGGCGATCGCGCCGCGCGCCGCCGAAATGGCGCTCGGGTCCATCTGCACGCCGTCGGTACGCATATAGGTAATTGCGCCATCTTCGTAGAGATTCTGCGCAATCCGCATCGTGTGACTGGCCGAAAAGCCCAGTTTGCGGGCGGCCTCCTGTTGCAGGGTGGAGGTGGTGAAGGGCGGCTGCGGATTGCGCGTGACCGGCTTTGTTTCGACGCTGTCGACGCTGAAGTGCCCGGCTTCAACTGCGGCGCGGGCTTCCTCGGCACTGCTTTCCTTGCCCAATGCCATCTTGTCGAGCTTTTCGCCCTTATAGCGGACTAGGCGGGCATCGAAGCCCTGCCCCTTATGCTCCATTTTGGCAGTGACCGACCAATATTCCTGTGCGCGGAATGCCTCAATCTCGCGATCGCGTTCGACAATCAGGCGCAGCGCCACCGACTGCACGCGGCCTGCCGACTTTGCGCCCGGCAGCTTGCGCCATAGCACCGGCGACAGGGTGAAACCGACAAGATAGTCGAGCGCACGCCGGGCGCGATAGGCATCGATCAGGTCATGATCGAGCTCGCGCGGGGTCGCCATCGCCTCGGTAACAGCCTGTTTTGTGATCGCGTTGAAGGTGACGCGCGATACATTTTTGGGAAGCGCCTTCTTCTTTTCAAGCACTTCCTGCACATGCCAGCTGATCGCCTCGCCCTCACGATCAGGGTCGGTGGCCAGGATCAGCCCGTCGGCCTTTTTCGCCTCGTCGGCAATCGCCTTCAGTTGCTTCGCCTTGTCGGGATAATTGTCCCACAGCATCGCAAAGCCGTTTTCGGGATCGACCGAACCGTCCTTGGGCGGCAGATCGCGGACATGGCCATAGGAGGCGAGGACCTTATATCCGCTGCCCAGATATTTCTCGATGGTCTTGGCTTTTGCGGGTGATTCGACGACGACTAACTGCATGGATTTTCGTTCTTTTCTCGCTCTCTCACGTACGCGTATAGATTGGCGGGGGAATTTCGGGGTCGTCAAGCGACAAAAATCAGGCGGTTAACCGAACCCTGGCACCCGCCCCGCGTTCAAGCCTTCCCGCCAGCTCAAGTTCGAGCAACACCATCTGCACCTGCGCCGATGGCATGCCAGACAGCCGAACCAGTTCGTCGACGGCGGCAAAATTGGGGCTGAGCAACCCGAATATCGTGCCTCGCTCGCTGTCCCCCGCCTCGGCTATGAAATCGAACCGGGGTGCCGCCGATGCTGTTGAGCGCACCCGATGGTCAAGCGGGGCAATCAGTTCGGCAATCTCGTCCGCATCCTGCACCAGCGTCGCGCCTTCGCGGATCAACTGGTTGCAGCCGCGCGAGCGGGGATCGAGCGGCGAGCCCGGAATAGCCATAACCTCCCTGCCCGCCTCGCCTGCAAGCCTTGCGGTAATCAACGAGCCTGACCTGGGAATAGCCTCTACCACAACCGTTCCCGCCGAAAGCCCGGATATGATCCGGTTGCGATAGGGAAAATGGCGCGCGCGGGGTTCGATACCGGGTGGCATTTCAGCGATCAGCAAGCCTTCAGCCGCAATTCGCGCCTGCAATTCCGCATGCTCAGGTGGATAGACAATATCGATCCCGCCCGCGATGACCGCGATGGTTCCGGTCCTAAGCGCCCCCTGATGCGCCGCGGCATCGATCCCGCGCGCCAGACCGGAGGTAACGATGATTTCTCTTTCGCCCAAATCCTGCGCGATGCTGCGCGCCATCCGGCAGCCAGCGGCAGAGGCGTTGCGCGCGCCGACCATCGCTACATTGGTCTGGCTGGCGAATGCGATATTACCCAGATAGGTCAGAACCGGCGGCGCATTTTCCAGTTCGGCGAGAGGCGCCGGATAGTCGGCATCATCGATGAACAGATAATGCGCACCGAGCCGTTGGAGTTTCTCGATCTCGCGGCGAATTGCGTCAGCGGGGGCGGCGACAAATGCGCGACCGCCAGCTCGCGATGCAAGGTCGGGCAAGGCTTCGAGTGCGCGTCCCGCACTACCAAATCGTGCTACCAACTGGCGATAGCTTACCGGACCAATATTGGGCGACCGGATCAGCCGCAGCCGATCAAAAATGTCCCGTTCCGCTGACACAGGTGCGAGTTACTTCTGGCCGATACGCGGTTCGGTGCCGGCCATCAGCCGCTGGATATTCTCCCGGTGCTTCCAGAAAATGATCAGGCTGCAGGCGACCAGCGGAATGACGATGTCGACAAGCCCCAGAAATGCCGCCGCCAGCGGCGCTGCGGCAGCGGCGACCAGACCGCCAAGCGATGAAATGCGCGACGCAAGCAGCACGCCGATCCAGGCCACCCCATAGATGAGCCCGAGCGGCCAATGCAGGCCGAACAGGATACCGGCATAGGTGGCGACCCCCTTGCCGCCCTTGAAACCCAGCCAGACGGGGTAGAGATGCCCGAAAAAGGCCGCAACCGCCGCGATAACCTCGCATCCGGGCACCAGTTGGCGCGCAAGCAGCACGGCGGCAACGCCCTTGAGCAGATCGAGGAGCAGCGTGAGCGCGGCCAGCCCCTTTCGACCGGTGCGCAGGACATTGGTGGCGCCGATATTGCCCGATCCGATTTCCCTGATATCGCCAGCGCCGCCAAAGCGCGCGAGCAGCAGGCCGAAGGGGATCGATCCCAGCAAATAGCCCAGCAAGGCTGCGCTTCCAATTTCCATCCAGCCAGTTGGCATGTCCGACTCCCTCTGTTGTCCGATGGTTATCGACATCTGCCGACACACTCAAGGCCGGTTGCCTCCACACGCACGCGGGTCTATCTGCGCGCCATGATTGCGCCCGATGCCCCGATACTGGTTTTCGATTCAGGCATAGGTGGCCTGTCGGTGCTGGCAAAGATACACAAGGCGCTTCCGCAGGCACCGATTGTCTATTCGGCGGATTATGCGGGCCTGCCCTATGGCGAGAAAAGCGAGATCGAGGTGGCGACGCGTGTCTGCGCCTTTCTCGGGCGTCTCTCCGAACGCTATCGCCCGCGGCTCGTCGTCATCGCCTGCAACACGGCCTCGACCATTGCACTGGCCCATGCCCGCGCCGTGCTGGGCGTTCCAGTGGTGGGGACTGTTCCGGCGATCAAGCCCGCCGCCGAACAGACGCAGAGCGGGGTGATCGGCCTGCTCGGCACCAAGGCGACAATCCGGCAGGCCTATGTCGACCGGCTGGCGGCCGAACATGCCGAGGGCAAGCTGCTGCTGCGCCACGGTGCGCCTGAGCTGGTGGCTGCCGCCGAAGCCAGGCTGCGCGGCGAGACGCCCGATCGGGACATTTTCACGACGGCGATTGCGGGGCTTGCCAATCAGGCGGGTGGCCAACGGATCGACCGCATCATTCTGGGCTGCACCCATTTCCCGCTGGTCGAGGCCGAACTGGCCGAAGCCGCCACGGCCGCAGGTCTGGATGCCCATCTGCGCTTTGTCGACGGCTCCGATGGCATCGCCCGCCGGGTTTCCTATCTGACCGATGGCCAGAGCTGGCCGGACCATCCGGTCGAAGGGATATTCGTTACAACGGGGCCTGTCGAACAGATCGCGCCTTATCGTCCGGCCCTTTCGCGTTACAATTTGACCCGGATCATGTCACTCTGATCGAAATATTGCGAACAGTTCGCGCTGGATTTCCGTTTTGACCCGCATTATTGGGCGGGCAACCAACAGGGCTTCGCTTGCCATGAACTACGACGAAATTTTCGACAAGGCTATCGACCGGCTGCATGCCGAGGGTCGCTACCGCGTGTTTATCGACATTTTGCGCAACAAGGGCAAATTCCCCAACGCGCGCTGTTTTGCCGGGCATAACGGGCCAAAGCCGATCACCGTCTGGTGTTCGAACGACTATCTGTGCATGGGCCAGCATCCCAAGGTGATCGCGGCGATGGAAGAGGCGCTGCACGATGTGGGGGCCGGTTCGGGCGGCACGCGCAATATCGGCGGCAACACCCATTATCATATCGAGCTGGAGGCCGAACTTGCCAGCCTGCACGGCAAGGGCGCAGCCCTGCTGTTCACGAGCGGCTATGTCTCGAACGAGGCGACTCTCGCCACGCTGGCCAAGATCCTGCCCGGCTGCATCATCTATTCGGACGAACTAAACCATGCCTCGATGATCGCGGGCATCCGCAATTCGGGCTGCGAAAAGCGTGTCTGGCGGCATAACGATCTGGCGCATCTCGAAGAATTGCTGGCGGCGGACGATCCCGCGCTGCCCAAGCTGATCGCGTTTGAAAGCGTCTATTCGATGGACGGCGACATCGCCCCGATCGCGGCTATCTGCGATCTGGCCGACACATATAACGCCATCACCTATTGCGACGAAGTGCATGCGGTCGGCATGTATGGCGACCATGGCGGCGGCATTACCGAGCGTGATGCGGTTGCCGACAGGGTGACGATCATCGAAGGCACGCTGGGCAAGGCCTTTGGCGTGATGGGTGGCTATATCGCCGCCGACCAGAAGATTGTCGACGTGATCCGCAGCTATGCCCCCGGGTTCATCTTCACCACCAGCCTGTCGCCCGTGCTCGTCGCCGGGGTGCTCGCTTCGGTGAAGCATCTCAAGCAGTCGGGTGAGGAACGCGCCGCCCAGCAGGCCAATGCCGCCCGCCTCAAACAATTGTTCGCAGAGGCCGGACTGCCGGTGATGCAAAGTGTGACGCACATCGTGCCGCTGATGGTGGGCGATCCGGTGAAGGCAAAGAAGATCAGCGACACCCTGCTCGCCGAATATGGCGCCTATGTGCAGCCGATCAATTTCCCGACCGTGCCGCGCGGAACCGAACGGCTGCGCTTCACCCCCGGCCCGCAGCATGATGAGGCGATGATGCAGGAACTCACCAAGGCCCTGGTTGAAATCTGGGACCGGATGGAATTGAAGTTCGCCGAGGCGGCCTAAACCGCCGCGCGCATCATCCCCCAGAAATGGGGGCCGCCTTTGGCAACATCCCATTCGCACCGGATGGCAAAGCCGAGCCGTTGATAGAGCGGGACATTTTCGGGAGTCGCGGTTTCCAGCCAGCTGGGCAGGCCTTGCGCATCGGCGCGGGCCAGCCCTTCGCGGATGATCCGCCCGCCCCAGCCCTTCCCTTGATATTCTGGCCGCACACCTACGAAATGCAGATACCAGAAATTGCCCTTGGGCCGGTTGGCATCGATGCTTTCGACAACGCGTTGGGCGCGCGGCAGGGTGAGCCCGAAAATCTGCCACATGGTCCATAATTCCGTCAGAAATGGCATTGGTTCGCTCTCCGCCTTTCCCGGCGCGCGCCACAGGGCTGCGGCTTCATGGCCTGTGGAATGCACGGCACGTCCGGAAAGTGCATCGTCCTGAACCAGCAGATCAAATAATTTGGGCAGGCGTTCGCGTCGCCTGGCGTCATCGTTCAAAATATAGGACAGCGCGGGGTCGGTCTGGAAAGCCAGTGACAATGTGCGATTGACCTCCGCATGGCTCTGCGGCCCGGCATCCAGAAAATCGCTCACGCCGCGCCCCCGATCATGCGCTGATAGCTGTCCCAATCAACATTGCCGCCCGATAGCGTGACCATGGTTGTCCCTTCGGTAACAATCTTGCCGGATAGCACCGCCGCCAGCGCCGCAGCCCC
>JADLBY010000029.1 GCA_020847445.1 Sphingomonadaceae bacterium
AACCGGGATCCATAACGACCGATGCTTTGCCGTCGGATGGGCGGGCGCGCATCCACATCGATGCGCTACGGGATCTTTGGCACGGGAATCCAGCCATTGTGCCGTCCGATTTGGCTATGCTGAAGGCATTTCTGGCCTGTGAAGCGGCCGAGGCACTGCAGTCGTTTCAAGTCATTTGGGATCGGAACTGCACCCAGCTGACGTCTCTCGAGCGTGCTGTGCTCGAGCACCTTGAAAGCCACTATGGCAAGCTCGGCGAGGACGACATTGACCATGTGCGGTTGATCTCGGATCGCAAGGTTTGCCGCGCGCCTGCCTCGCTCCTCGCCGGTCATGTCCAACGGCATCTTCTGGACCCGTCGGCACCTGTCGCGCCAATGGACGACAGCCTCGCGGTTCTCTCCGTCCGGGATGCATTGACTGAATGCGAAGCGGCCGCAGCCATCGTCCAGCGCTGGCTGGCCGAAGATCAAACTCTGGTCGCCAGTGAGATCGGCATCATTTTGCCATCCGGTCCGGAATACACTCATTACCTGTCCGAAGCTTTCGGGCAGGCTGGGCTCACAACATCGTCCTTGCCTGGTGTGCCGGACCGCAGAAATGTTGGGGGTGAGACGCTCCTGCACTTCCTGCAATGCCGGCGGCGCCCAGCACCTGCCATGGCGCTCGCCTCGCTCTATTGCTCCCCCATCCTTTGCTGGTCCCCGGACGTGGGCACGGCTCTGGCCAGTGCCGTCATGGCCGGCGATTTTCAGCCGATGCTGGTGCAGAGCCTTAGTGGGAAACAGGCGGCGCTCTTCTCGCTCATTCGGTCAGCATCACCTGCGACGAATGGTCAGCTCAAAGAGCAGATACGCTCCTTCCAGAGGCTGCTCAGTGACGACGAACTCTTCGCTCCGGATGTAGCCGAGGCGAAGCAGTTGGCATCGCGCCTCCTGGCCGCTCTGGGCAATGCCAATGATGCCGCCGAGGCAGAACTGGAGAAGGCCATTCAAATGGCCGCTGCTTATCAGGCGCCGCCTTGTCCACGGGGGGACTACTTCCTTGGCGGCATCTCAGTGATGCTGGCGCATGAAGCGCCCAAGCGGCAGTTCCGCAAGCTTCTCGTCCTTGGCTTCAACGATGGTGCCTATCCGAAGTCACCGTCGGGCAATCCATTCTTCCTCGATAGCGAGGTTGTGGCGATTGGCGCGGCAACTGGCTTGCAGCTACCGTCGCAGGCTAAGCAGCTTGATGCTGCGCTCGAGCTGTTCGCACGTCAGATCGGAGCTGCCAGTGAACAGGTGATCTTCCTCCTGTCAGAACGCGATCGCGGCGGCAGCTTTCTTTCCGTCTCGTCGAGCTTGCCTCTTATCTCGCGTCTCGTCGCAGGCTTGGAAGACCCCGAATCACTGGTCGTGCCGCTGACGCATAGCGAGGGGACTATCTGGGACAGGCTGGTGCCCTGGAAGCCACGTCCTGTGATGGAACCGCTCCAGCCGCTTGAGGTGCCGAGCCATTACGAGTTCGATCTCGATCTCCTTGGTCTACGCAAGAAGGATGACGGCAGCCCGAGGGCGCAGAGCCCGAGCCGTCTCGAGAAGCTGCTCATCAGTCCACTGGCCTGGGTTTTGGCCGAACTCGGCGCCGAGCATGTTTCGTGGCAGCCGGAGGCGCTTGACGTCATGCTGCGTGGCTCGCTCGCGCACGAGGTGTTTGAGCGCTTGTTCCCACCAGGCAAGGATCATCCTTCGAACGAAGTCATCGAGGAAAAGGTGTCTGAGTTGCTGCTGGAGCGGATTCGTGCGATTGCGCCGTTTCTGCAGACGTCGGCCTGGGCTGTCGAACGCAATACGCTCGAGGCGGAGATTACCAAGGCGGCCAAGCATTGGTCGATGGTCCTCAGATCGCTCGATGCCGAGATCGTGGGCAACGAATTCTGGCTCTCAGGCACTCTGTTCGGCCATCCCGTGCACGGCAAAGCTGACTGCCTGCTGCGCCTTCCCGATGGGCAGCCGATTGTCGTCGATTACAAGAAGAGCAGCTCTGGAACACGGCGTCAGCGCCTTCAGAAAGGCTGGGACCTGCAGGTCGACCTCTATCGACGCATGACCGTGCGGATCGATGAGCGCAGCCATGAAGGCGTTGTCCGAATTGGTGAAACTCTGAGCGGTTGGTCCAAGCTCCCGGCAGTTGCCTATCATACGCTGAACGACGGGAACGTCCTCCTCAACGGGGTTGAGGTCTTCGATAGCACGGAGGTCGAACTCGTTGCCGGTGACATCGCTGCCAATGCACTTGCCCTGATTTCGGCTCGGTTCGAGGCCCTAAAGGCTGGCCGACTGGAAACAAACACCACGGCCGATGCCAAATTCTTCCAGAAGGCAGCAGCCCTTGGCACCTACGCCTTGGAGGACAGTCCGTTGATCACCGCCTTCATGCGCGACGACACCGCTCCTTCCGTAACCCTTCCGGACGATCAAGATGACTGAACTTTCGATTGTACCCGCAGGGGCAGGGGCGGGCAAAACCCACCATATCCAGGAAACCCTCACCCAATGGGTCAGGGACGGCAAGGTGCGGCCCGAGAAGATCCTCGCGGTTACCTTTACCGAAGCCGCCGCCGGGGAACTGCGGCAGCGGATCAGGGGCGCGCTGATTGCGGACAGCAATCTTGCAGCAGCGCTGGCTGTCGAGCGAGCCTATGTCTCTACCATCCACGGGCTGGGCCGCCGTTTGCTGATCGAGCATGCCTTCGCATCGGGGTCATCCCCGCAGCAGCGCCTGATCGCCGAAGACGAGCAAGACTTGCTGATCCGCCGCTCGATCGAAGAAAATCCAGGACTGAGCGAGCTCACCCGGAACCTGGCCGCTCTTGGCTATCAAGGAAGCTTCTCCTCCGACGAAACCGCAGAGGACAGCTTCCGCAAGAGGTTGCTCGGCGTCATCGCTTTGTTGCGAACGCTAGGACCGCGGGGCAGCGATCCGGCCATGGCCGACTTTGTCGAGGCATCCATCCGAGCCGGGTACGGAGCGCCGATCGGCAAATCCGATACCCTGGCAGCAGGGCTGAAGAAGG
>JADLBY010000030.1 GCA_020847445.1 Sphingomonadaceae bacterium
AAATATATGGGCCCCATCGTCAAGACGGTGATGACCCGCTGCATCCAGTGCACCCGCTGCGTCCGCTTTGCCGAGGAAGTTGCCGGGATCGAGGAAATCGGCGCGATCTATCGCGGCGAGAATATGCAGATCACCAGCTATCTCGAACGCGCGGTGACAAGCGAGCTTTCGGGCAATGTCGTCGATCTGTGCCCGGTCGGCGCGCTGACCAGCAAGCCCTATGCCTTCAACGCGCGCCCGTGGGAGTTGAAGAAAACCCCCGCGATCGACGTGATGGATGCCGTCGGCACCAACATCCGCCTCGACAGCCGGGGCAGGGCGGTGCTGCGCGCCGTTCCGCGCATCAACGAGGATGTCAACGAGGAATGGGCGCACGACAAGACCCGTCATGCCGTTGACGGCCTGACCCACCGCCGCCTCGACAAGCCCTATGTCCGCAAGGACGGAAAGCTGGTTGCGGCAAGCTGGCAGGAAGCCTTTGACGCGATCAAGGCCAACTGGTCGGGCGAGGCTGCCGTGATTGCGGGCGATATGGTCGATTGCGAAACGCTGTTCGCGGCGCGCGAGCTGGCGGGCAGCACGATGCTCGAGGGCCGCCAGACGGGGCTGGCCTATGACACCTCCTCGCTGTCGGCGGTCAATTTCAACACGACCATCGCTGCACTCGAAAATGCCGATGTCATCCTGCTGGTGGGCAGCGACCTGCGCCGCGAAGCGCCGCTGGTCAATACGCGCATCCAGAAGGCGGTCCGCAAGAAGGGCGCGAAGGTTTTTGCCATTGGCCCCGAAACCGACCTGACCTACAAGGTTGAATGGCTGGGCGACGATCTGGGCGCGCTCGCCAAGGCCCCCAAGGCGCTGGCCGATGCACTGAAAACCGCCGAACGTCCGGCGATCATCGTCGGCGGCGGCGCGCTGCGCTACGAAGGCCTGCACGGCGCGGCGCTGGCCTTTGCGAAGAAATACAAGCTGATCCGCGATGGCTGGAACGGTTTCAACGTCCTCCATTTCGCCGCCGCACGGATGGGCGGACTGATGCTCGGCTATGCCTATGAGGGCGGAATCAAGGCGCTGGCGGCGAAGAAGCCCAGGCTGGCCTTCTTCCTCGGCGCCGACGAGGTGGATTATGGCCTCTTCAAGAACAGCTTCAAAGTCTATGTCGGACATCATGGCGACAATGGTGCGGCCCATGCCGATGTTATCTTGCCGGGTGCAGCCTATTCCGAAAAGTCGGGCACCTGGGTGAATCTGGAAGGTCGCGTCCAGCGCGGCGAACGGGCGATATTCCCGCCGGGCGACGCGCGCGAGGATTGGGCCATTTTCCGGGCGCTTTCGGATGTGCTTGGCAAGCGCCTGCCGTTTGACAGCCTCGATGAACTGCGTGCTGCCATGGCCAAGGCGGTTCCCGCGCTGGGGCAGGAAGGCCTTGCCGATTATGGCTGGGTCGAACCCAAGCTTGACGCCAGGGTTTCAGGCAAGATCGCCGATTATCCGATCAAGGATTTCTACCTCACCAACAGCATCTGCCGCGCATCACCCACGATGCAGCGCTGCTCTGCCGAACTGGTGCATGGCGAAGAGTTTCTGGAGGCAGCGGAATGACAGACATTATGTTCTCCGTCGAACATTTCGTCACCCCCGCGAAGGCGGGGGTCCATCTCCTGCCATCGCAAAGCAGCGCTAGGATGAAGGCTCAGATGATGGATTCCCGCCTTCGCGGGAATGACGAAGCTTTGGAAGGAGCTGTCGCACAATGACCGCCTTCTTCCAAACACTCGGCATGTCCTACGAATGGGCGTGGTTTACCGCGACGCTTGCCGGCATATTGATGATCTCGCTGTTGCTGATGCTTTCGGTCGCGATGATCATCTATGCCGAACGCAAGCTGTGGGCGGCTTTTGCGCTGCGGCGCGGCCCCAATGTCGTTGGCCCATGGGGCGTTCTCCAATCCTTCGCCGACGGCCTGAAGGTTTTCCTGCAGGAAACCATCGTCCCCAGCGCCTCCAACCGGGGGCTGTTCCTGATCGCGCCGATCATCACCTTCACAGTCGCGCTGATGGCCTGGGCGGTGATTCCGTTCAATTCGGGCGCGGTGCTGGCCAATATCAATGTCGGGTTGCTCTATATCCTCGCGATCAGTTCGCTGGGGGTTTACGGCATCATCATCGCGGGTTGGGCGTCCAACTCCAAATATCCCTTCTTCTCGGCGATCCGCGCGGCGTCGCAGATGATCAGTTATGAAGTCTCGATCGGCTTCATCCTGATCTGCGTCGTCCTCTGGGCAGGCACCTTCAACATGCTGGGCATCATCGAAGCGCAGAAGGGGCATGTGCTGGGCTTTGTGAACGCCTTTGGCCTCAATCCGCTGTTGTTCCCCATCGCCGTCATGTTCCTGATCAGCGCGATGGCCGAAACCGCGCGCGCGCCGTTCGACCTGACCGAGGCGGAAAGCGAACTCGTCGCCGGTTACCAGACCGAATATAGCTCGATGGCCTTCGCGCTCTACTGGCTCGGCGAATATGCCAATGTCATCCTGATGTGCACGCTGAACGCGGTGCTGTTTTGGGGTGGCTATCTGCCGCCGGTCGACTGGGCGCCGCTCTATCTGGTGCCGGGCGTGATCTGGCTGTTCGCCAAGATACTCGTCTTCTTCTTCATCTTCGCCTGGGTGAAGGCCACCGTGCCGCGTTATCGCTATGACCAGCTGATGCGCTTGGGCTGGAAAGTGTTTCTGCCGATTTCGTTGCTGTGGGTCTGCATTGTCTCCGGCTATCTGATGTTCACGGGGCATTTCGCATGAGTTCTATCGCCCATCTCGTCAAATCCTTCACGCTGTGGGAATTTATCAAGGCGCACTGGCTGACCTTGCAATATTTCTTCAAGCCCAAGGCGACGGTGAATTATCCGTTCGAAAAGAACCCGCTTTCTCCGCGGTTCCGCGGTGAGCATGCGCTGCGCCGCTATCCCAATGGCGAGGAACGCTGCATCGCGTGCAAGCTGTGCGAGGCGGTGTGCCCGGCGCAGGCGATCACCATCGAGGCCGAACCGCGCGAGGATGGTTCGCGCCGCACCACGCGCTACGATATCGACATGACCAAGTGCATCTATTGCGGCTTCTGTCAGGAAGCCTGCCCGGTCGATGCCATCGTCGAAGGCCCGAATTTCGAATATGCCACCGAAACCCGTGAAGAGCTGTTGTATGACAAGGCCAAGCTACTGGCGAACGGGGACAAATGGGAGCGCGCGATCGCGGCGAATATTGCCGCCGACGCGCCCTATCGATAAGGGGGCGCAGGCGATGATTCAGGGACAGATATCAAGCCAACAAGATCACGTTGCCCCAGCGCAGGCTGGGGCCCATCACGTCGTCAAATTTGGACTGCAAGGCGCGATAGGCACCAGCCTGCGCTGGTGCGGCGGCCTAGCAAAATGGGAAGGTCAGGCATGATCCAGGTCATTTCCTTCTACATCTTCGCGGCGGTCCTGCTGGCATCTGCCGCGATGGTGATTTTTGCGCGCAACCCGGTGCACAGCGTATTGTGGCTGATCGTTGCCTTCTTCAACTCCGCCGGGCTGATGGTGCTGGTCGGGGCGGAATTCATCGCGATGCTGCTCGTCATCGTTTATGTCGGCGCGGTTGCGGTGCTGTTCCTGTTCGTGGTGATGATGCTCGACATCGATTTCGCCGAACTGCGCGCCGGTTTCACAAACAACCTGCCGCTGGGGCTGTTGCTCGCGCTGGTGCTGGTCGTCGAACTGCTGCTCGGCATCGGGGCCTTCCGGGCGGGCGCGGTTGAACTGGGCAATGCGGTTGCCGCCGCCACGCCGGTCGAGAAATCCAATATCGAGGCGATGGGCGCACTGCTCTACACCAGATATGTCTTTCTGTTCGAAACGGCAGGTCTGATCCTGCTGGTGGCCATGATCGGCGCGATTGTGCTGACCCACCGTCAGCGCAAGGGCATATTCGTGCAGAACATATCAAACCAGAACCAGCGTCGTCCGCAGGATGCGGTACGCAATGTGAACCAGCCGGTCGGGCAGGGGGTGGAGTTGTGAACCGCTGTTACGGTAACTTCGTCATCCCGAACTTGTTTCGGGATCACGGGCGACAGTGCGTTGTGCTGAAACAAGTTCAGCATGACGAAACAAGTTTTTGGGGGCGGCCATGATCGGAATCGAACATTATCTGGTCGTCAGCAGCATCCTGTTCGTGATGGGCGTGCTGGGCATTTTCCTGAACCGGAAAAATGTGATCATCATCCTGATGGCGATCGAACTCATCCTGCTTTCGGTGAACATCAACCTCGTGGCCTTCAGCGCCTTTCTGGGCGATCTGGTGGGGCAGGTTTTCGCGATGTTCGTCCTGACTGTTGCGGCGGGTGAGGCGGCGATCGGGCTTGCCATTCTTGTCATTTACTTCCGTGGTCGGGGCACCATTGCCGTCGACGATGTCAACCGGATGAAGGGGTGATGCGCGTGATCATTTTTGCCGCCGCCCCTGCGATGGCTGGGGCCCATCACGCCTCCCGGCGTAACCCGCAAGACGAGATAGGCACCAGCCTGCGCTGGTGCGACGGTGAATTTGAATGAGCGCAATTGAGATCATCGTATTCGCTCCGTTGCTGGCGGCCATCGTCGCCGGGCTGGGGCAGAATTTTATCGGCAAGACCGCAGCAAAGGTCATCACGACCGGCGGGCTGTTCCTGGCTTGCGCGCTCAGTTGGCCGATTTTTGTCGCCTTCCTGACCGGCAATGAAAAGGTCTATGTCGAACCCGTCATGCAATGGGTGCAGTCGGGCGCGCTGAAGTTTGACTGGGCATTGCGCGTCGATGCGCTCACCGCCGTGATGTTGGTGGTGATCACCACCGTGTCTGCGCTGGTCCATCTCTACAGCTGGGGCTATATGGACGAAGACCCGGATCAGCCGCGTTTCTTCGCCTATCTTTCGCTGTTCACCTTCGCGATGCTCATGCTGGTGACCGCGAACAACCTCGTCCAGATGTTCTTCGGATGGGAAGGCGTCGGGCTGGCCTCCTATCTGCTCATCGGTTTCTGGTATAAAAAGCCCAGCGCCAACGCCGCCGCGATCAAGGCGTTCGTCGTCAACCGCGTTGGTGACTTGGGCTTCATGCTGGGCATTTTCGGGGTGTTCTGGTTGTTCGGCACCGTTTCGATCCCCGATATTCTCGCCGCTGCGCCCGGCAAGGCCGGATCGAGCATCGGTTTCCTCGGCATGCGCGTCGATACGATGAGCCTGTTGTGCATCCTGTTGTTCATCGGTGCGATGGGCAAGTCGGCCCAGCTTGGCCTGCACACCTGGCTGCCCGACGCGATGGAGGGGCCGACGCCGGTGTCGGCACTGATCCACGCGGCAACGATGGTGACCGCGGGCGTGTTCATGGTTTGCCGCCTGTCGCCGCTGTTCGAAACCAGCCAGTTCGCGCTCAACGTCGTGACCATTGTCGGGGCAAGCACGGCATTGTTCGCGGCCACGGTCGGCCTCGTCCAGAATGACATCAAGCGCGTGATTGCCTATTCGACCTGTTCGCAGCTGGGCTATATGTTCTTTGCCGCAGGCGTCGGCGCCTATAGCGCGGCGATGTTTCACCTGTTCACCCACGCCTTTTTCAAGGCTTTGCTGTTCCTTGGCGCGGGCAGTGTGATCCATGCTATGCACCATGAACAGGACATGCGTTTCTATGGTGGTCTGCGGAAACATATTCCGCTTACCTTCTGGGCGATGACGGCGGGCACGCTGGCGATCACCGGCGTCGGCATTGTGGGCATCGGTGGTTTTGCAGGCTTCCACTCGAAGGATGCGATCATCGAGGCCGCCTATGCCTCAACCTCACCCTGGAGCGGCTATGCCTTCTTCATCGGTGTGCTCGCGGCGCTGATGACCAGCTTCTACAGCTGGCGTCTCGTCTTCCTGACCTTCTTTGGCAAGCCGCGCTGGGCGCAGTCTGAACATATCCAGCACGCCGTGCATGATGAGCACCATGGTCATGACGATCATGCCCATGACGATCATGGCGCACAGGATGACGGCACGGCGGGCTATCACCCGCATGAAAGCCCCTGGTCGATGCTCGTTCCGCTGGGCGTGCTGACGCTGGGCGCGATCGCCGCAGGCTATGTGTTCAAGCATGATTTCATCTATGCCGCAGAAGGCGGAACCGCGTTCTGGGCCGCGTCGACGCTCTATTTCAACGAGCATCTGATCCATGCGATGCACCATGTGCCGATGTGGGTGAAGCTGGCCTCGACCGTCGCGATGCTGACCGGGCTGTTCACCGCCTGGATGATGTATATCCGCAAGCCGGGCTCGGCGCAGCTTCTGGCCGGTCATTTCGAGCCGCTGTATAAATTCTTCTACAACAAATGGTATTTTGACGAACTGTACAACATCCTGTTCGTCAAGCCTGCCTTCTGGTTTGGGCGGCTGTTCTGGAAGGGCGGCGACATCGGCATCATCGATCGTTTCGGCCCGAACGGATCCGCTGCCGCCGTCGGTCTGGGTAGCCGTATCGCCGTCCGCATGCAGTCGGGCTATCTCTACACTTATGCGTTGGTGATGCTGCTTGGCCTCGTCGCCGCGATCAGCTGGTTTATGGTGCAAGCGCGATGAACGCCGCCGAACTCCCCATCCTTTCGCTCATGCTGGCCGTGCCGATGGTAGGCGCGCTGCTGTGCCTGTTTGTCCGGGCCGAAATGGCGCGCATCATTGCGCTGACAGCAACCCTGTTCAACCTGCTGCTCGGTGTCTGGCTATGGGCCAGCTATGATCCGGCGGGGGCACAATGGCAGTTTGTCGAAAACGCGCAGTTGTTCGGGCCGATTGGCTGGAAACTGGGCATAGACGGCATCTCGCTGCTGCTGATCATGCTGTCGGTGTTTCTGATGCCGATCTGCATCGGCGCAAGCTGGCGGGCGATTACAGAACGCGTCGGCCTCTATATGGCGAGCTTCCTGCTGATGGAAACGCTGATGATCGGCGTGTTCGCGGCGCAGGATCTGATGCTGTTCTACATCATGTTCGAAGCCGGACTGATCCCGATGTATCTGATCATCGGCATATGGGGCGGCAAGGACCGCATCTACGCCTCCTACAAATTCTTCCTCTACACGCTGCTCGGCTCGGTTTTCATGCTGCTGGCGATGCTGTGGATGATCCAGCAGGCGGGCACGGCAGATATTCCGACTCTGCTCAACCATGATTTCCCGCCGCACGCGCAGACGATATTGTGGCTCGCCTTCTTCGCCTCTTTCGCCGTCAAAATGCCGATGTGGCCGGTGCACACCTGGCTTCCTGATGCGCACGTTCAGGCGCCGACGGCAGGTTCGGTGATCCTGGCCGGTGTATTGCTGAAGATGGGCGGCTATGGCTTCCTGCGCTTCTCACTGCCGATGTTCCCCGAGGCATCGGCGCAGTTCATCTGGC
>JADLBY010000031.1 GCA_020847445.1 Sphingomonadaceae bacterium
GGCGATGGCGAAGGCGGGCGAGGGGATATCAGCATGCTCGATGCCGCAGCCTATCGCGCCGGTGTCGTTCGCCCGCGCGCCAACGGATATTTTGGCAACGGGACGGTGCCGCAACTCGACAATCCCGATATTTATGCCATCCTGCCTTATGCCAGAGCGAAAGGCCTTAGTGCTGCCGACGTCAAATGCCGTCAGGCGCTCAACGCAGCCGGAGCCAATGTCTGGCATGAGCATGTAGGCGTGAGCGACGGTTCGCTGTCCAACCATGTCGCGCTCAACCTGCCCGATGTCCGATATATGAATGCAGAGGCCCGGCGCGATGCCGATCTGGCGGAGGCGGCACAGGCGCAGTTGCTGATGGTCGATGCCTATCTCGGCCAATGCCGACCGGAATAGGCGTTTGCCGGTCAGGCGGGGCTGAACGTGCCGCTGGCTTCGTCCAGAACCCGCAGCAAGCCGTCGGAAATGGCAAACACCGCGCCGCGCAGCGCCAGTTCGCCTGCCTTTTCCTTTTGCCGGACGCAGGGAAAACTGCGCAGATTATCGAGGCTGACCTTGACCGCTTCCATTTCCATCGCCCGTTCGGCGGCCTCGCCATGTGGGCCATGTTCGCGCACGACCTTGGCCTGCGCCTCGTCGAGTAGGCTGATCCAGTTGGCGATGAAACCGCCTTCGCCGGGTTCCGTCCCGTCCATCGCCCGGGTGAGCGCGGCGTTGCAGCCACCGCAATAGCCATGGCCCATGACAAGGATTTCCTCGACCTTCAGGAACTGCACGGCAAATTCAAGGGCAGCCGAAACGCCATGCCGCCCCGGCGTGGTTTCGAAGGGCGGAACGAGCGCGGCGACATTGCGGACAACAAAAATCTCGCCGGGCCTAGTGTCGAAAATCTGTGTCGGATCGACGCGGCTGTCCGAACAGGCGATGACCATCACCTTGGGGCTTTGCCCTTCGCCCAGCTTTTCCCATCGTTCGCGTTCGGCGGTCCAGTCCTGGCTGCGGAAACGGGCATAGCCTTCGAGCATGTCGGAAAAGTGAGTCATCGCTGCTCCATAGCAAGCAAAATGGGGGTGGCAAGATACGGGCTATCGTCCTAAGGGCGGCGCATGAACAATCCTGCCCCTGTTCGCACCGCGCCGCGCGAGCGCAAACCTGACTGGATCCGGGTCAAGGCGCCCGTCGGCCACGGTTTCAACGAAACCCGCAAACTGATGCGCGACCTGAACCTTGCGACCGTTTGCGAGGAAGCTGCCTGCCCCAATATCGGCGAATGCTGGACCAAACGGCATGCGACGGTGATGATCCTGGGCGATGTCTGCACCCGCGCCTGCTCCTTCTGCAACGTCAAGACGGGCATGCCGCGCGCGGTCGACCCGCTGGAGCCCGAACATGTGTCCGTCGCAGCGGCCAAAATGGGGCTGGAACATATCGTCATCACCTCGGTCGACCGTGACGATCTGCCCGATGGCGGTGCCGGCCAGTTCGTGAAGGTGATCGAGGCGCTGCGGCGCAACACGCCGACGACGACGATCGAGATCCTGACCCCCGATTTCCGCAACAAGACGGAAAGCGCGGTCGAGGCGATTATCGAGGCGCGGCCCGACGTCTATAACCACAATCTCGAAACCGTGCCCCGGCTCTATCCGACAATCCGGCCCGGTGCCCGCTATTATGCGTCGCTGCGGTTGCTCGAATCGGTCAAGCGGCACGATCCGTCGATCTTCACCAAGTCGGGCGTGATGCTCGGGCTGGGCGAGGAACGGATGGAAGTGCATCAGGTGATGGACGACATGCGCAGTGCCGATATCGATTTCCTCACCATGGGCCAATATCTGCAGCCGACGCCCAAACATGCCAGGGTTGCCGAATTTGTGACGCCGCAGGCATTCGATGCCTATGCCGCGATCGCGCGTGCGAAAGGCTTCCTGCTGGTCGCGGCTACCCCGCTGACCCGTTCCAGCTATCATGCGGGCGATGACTTCGCCAGGATGAAGGCGGCGCGCGAGGCGCAACTCGCCAGGTCGCGCTAGTCAACAGGGCAGGGGGCATGCCGCACCATCATGAACGGCGGTCGCTACCCTATAGCGCAGCCCAGATGTACGACCTTGTCGTCGATGTTCGCAGCTATGCCGAGTTTCTGCCCTGGGTCGCCGCCGTCCGTATCCGCGCCGATAATGCGGACGAAACGCTTGCCGATCTGATCGTCGGCTTCAGGAATCTGCGCGAACAGTTCAGTTCGCGGGTGTTGAAGACACCCAAATCAAAGGTTGTGGTCGACTATCTCGACGGGCCGATGCGCCATTTGCACAATCAATGGCTGTTCGAGGATACGCCCATGGGGTGCATCGTCGATTTCACCGTCGATTTTTCGTTCCACAACCGGATTTTCGAGGCGCTGGCAGGCCAGTTTTTCGACCATGCCATCGGCAAGATGACCGACGCGTTCATCGAACGCGCCGATGCGCTTTACGGGGCCGGCAACAACAGCTGAAGCGCGTGCAGGGTCGCCGCCTTGCGGATCTCGGCCCGGCTCTTGTCCTCGCCGAACTGAATCTGGTCGGCCACGACATCCTCAGGATCCTTGCCGCGTTCGGCCACCGCAAAGACAACGGTTCCAACGGGCTTTTGCGGGGTTCCGCCGTCGGGTCCGGCAACGCCGCTGATCGCCACCGCAATGTCGGCGCTGCTGCGCCTCAGCGCACCCTGCGCCATTGCCCAGGCGACCGCAATCGACACCGCGCCAAAGGTATCGATCAATTCTTCGCTGACCTTCAGCGTCTTGATCTTGGCTTCGTTCGAATAAGTGACAAAGCCGGATTCGAACACCGCGCTGCTGCCGGCAATCTCGGTAATCGCGCCTGCGACAAGGCCGCCGGTGCAGCTTTCCGCAGTCACGATCGTCCGGCCCGCCGCCTTGTTCGCGGCCACGACGTCTGCAGCCAGCTTATAGACCTCTTTGGGAAGCACGCTGTTCACGAACCGGAGACTTGCGCTGTGGCGACATAGGGGCAGACGGCAAAATCGTCCAGCGACCGTCTGTTTTCCTTGGCCTTGCCATCCTCTGACTTGTCTTTCGAGGCAGCAAGAAGGATCGCGCCCAGGGTCGAGGCGATATTTTCGGGCGGCAGCGGCGCGATGGCGGTCCAGATATTATTGGCGACTTCGCAGGCTTCGGCGTCAATTTCCTGAGCAAGCAGGGCAGGGACCATACCTTCGATGAAGGGCAGTATCGCCGAACCGGACATCGGCACCGGCATTTCCTTGGCCAGAAGCCGCGCCAATATGTCACCCGCGGCGGTCCGTTCACGTTCGGCAGACACCGCATAGCGCGCGGTCAGTTCCGCGGACTGCACCAGCAGCCCCGCATTTGCGGGGAGGAACGCCTTGCAGCTGGTCACAGCCTGACTGTGGAGCACCGGGAGGAGGACGACAGCCACGCTCTGAAACTCGCTATTGCTCAGGCACGGCTTGGTGGCCTGCGCGGCCAGGGCACCCTGATGGCTGCAAATTGCGACCAGGGCAGCCGCACCGGCGAGAAGTTTTTTCATGTCGGGCCTTTCATTTGACCAAAGTGGCAATGGCCTGCGCGGCTATGCCTTCGCCACGCCCGGTAAAGCCGAGTTTTTCCGTTGTCGTGGCCTTTATCGAAACGCGGTCGGCTTCGATAGCGGCGATTTCCGCCACCCGGGCCTGCATCGCCAATTTATGCGGGCCGATTTTCGGGGCTTCGCAGATGATGGTGACGTCAAGATGCGCCAGTGTGAAGCCGCGGCCCGCGGCCAGTCTGACCGCATGGGCAAGGAAGCGATCTGAACCCGCGCCCTTCCATTGCGGATCGGTCGGTGGAAAATGGTCGCCAATATCGCCAAGCGCGGCGGCGCCCAATATCGCATCGGTCAGCGCGTGGAGCGCAACATCGGCATCGCTATGTCCGGCAAGGCCATATTCATGCGCGATGCGGATGCCGCACAGCCACAATTCCTCACCCCTGACGAGGCGGTGGACATCATAGCCGGTACCGGTGCGGACATCGTGCATGCCCGCCGATTGGCCCAACTGGCGGTCAAAGTCATCGGCAAAGGTGAATTTGGCCAGATTTTCATCGCCTTCGACAATTATGACCTGATGTCTCGCAGCCATCACCATCCGGGCATCGTCGGTGGCGATCTGATCCGGCTTCCAGTCGCGATGCGCCTTTGAAATGACGTCATGGTGGAAGGCCTGGGGGGTCTGGATCCGGTAAAGCTGTTCGCGATCAACGGTTTCGGTGAGGTTTCCCAACGCATTGCCCCGCGACAGGCTGTCGACCACCGGCAGGGCAGGGACGGCGCCGCCCGATGTTGCCAAGGCGGCCAGCAGGCGGTCGATCACATCCGCGGTCAAAAGCGGGCGGGCCGCGTCATGGATGAATGTCACGCCAGCAAAACCAAGTTTATCAAGATATTGAATGGCATTATTTACGCTATTTCTGCGTTCTGCGCCGCCATGGATGAGGGTCAGCCCGGCCATGTCGCCGATCGCCCCTGCCGCCAATGCATCCTGGCCGGGCCCGATGACGACAATGATGGTCGTGAAGGCCGGATGCGCGCGAAAAGCATCAACGCTGTGGCGCAGCATCGGTTTGCCGCGAACGATGCGATATTGCTTGGGAATATCGCCACCGGTCCGGCTGCCCGCTCCGGCGGCAACGATGATGGCGGCGGCGTTGGGCGGCGGCTTGTCCATGTCCTGCGCCCTAATCGTTGCAGACTTGCACGCCAAGGCGAATATCGCTACGGCGCTGCCTAAATTTTAGGCAGTCATGCGCTGCGCATATGTTTTGAGACAAAGATGAAACTTAAGCCCATCCAGATCGGTCCGCTGGAAATCGAATGCCCGGTCGTGCTCGCGCCGATGACCGGGGTTACCGACATGCCGTTCCGCACGCTTGTCCGCCGTTTCGGATCGGGCCTGAACGTCACCGAGATGATCGCCAGTCAGGCGATGATCCGCGAAACGCGCCAGTCGCTGCAAAAGGCGGCCTGGCATATGTCCGAAGAACCGGTGTCGATGCAGCTTGCCGGTTGCGGCCCGCGCGAAATGGCCGAGGCAGCAAAGCTGAACGAGGACCGGGGCGCGGCGATCATCGACATCAATATGGGTTGCCCCGTCAAGAAAGTCGTCAATGGCGATGCGGGTTCGGCGCTGATGCGCGATCTGCCGCTTGCGGCGAGCCTGATCGAGGCAACGGTGAAGGCGGTTTCGGTTCCGGTGACGGTCAAGATGCGGATGGGCTGGGATCATGCCAACCTCAACGCCCCCGAACTGGCGCATATCGCCGAGGATCTGGGCGCCAAGCTTGTCACCGTCCACGGTCGCACGCGCAACCAGATGTATAAGGGCCATGCCGACTGGGCCTTTGTCCGCAAGGTCAAGGATGCGGTCACTATCCCCGTGATCGTCAATGGCGATATCTGCTCGATCGAGGATGCAGACAAGGCGCTGGCCGATAGCGGTGCCGATGGTGTCATGATCGGGCGCGGTGCCTATGGCAGGCCGTGGCTGCTGGGGCAGGTGATGCACTGGTTCAAGACCGGCGAACGCCGCCCCGATCCGTCGATCCATGTGCAATATGATCTGATCGTCGAACATTATCGCGCGATGATGGCGCATTATGGCGCACAGGTCGGCGTGCCGTGCGCGCGCAAGCATATTGGCTGGTACACCAGGGGATTGGTCGGCTCGGCCGAGTTTCGCAACATGGTCAACCGGATCGACGATGCCGATCAGGTGCTGGGCGAACTTGCCCGCTTCTACGAACCCCTGCTGATGCGAAATGCCGCCTGAGGCGACGATAATCGAGGCAAATCGCCCGCCCGA
>JADLBY010000032.1 GCA_020847445.1 Sphingomonadaceae bacterium
CCGACGGGGACGAGCGCGTCGAGCGCCTTGAGGCCGGTCTGCACCGGTTCGTTCACCGACTGGCGCGGGATGATGCCGGGCGCCTTGACTTCAACGCGGGCGCGCTTCGTCGTCTTCAGCGGGCCCTTGCCGTCGATCGGATTGCCGAGGCCGTCGACAACGCGGCCGAGCAGTTCCTTGCCGACGGGAACGTCAACGATGGTGCCGGTGCGCTTCACGGTATCGCCTTCGCGGATTTCCGCGTCCGAACCGAAGATCACGACGCCGACATTGTCGGCTTCGAGGTTGAGCGCCATGCCCTTGATGCCATTGGCGAATTCGACCATTTCACCGGCCTGGACGTTATCGAGCCCGTGGATGCGGGCGATACCGTCGCCCACCGACAGCACGGAGCCGACTTCGCTCACTTTCGCTTCGGTGCCGAAATTGGCGATCTGGTCCTTGATGACCTTTGAAATTTCTGCGGCGCGGATATCCATGGTTTAGCCTTTCATCGCTTGCGCGAGAGTGTTCAAACGGGTTTTGATCGAATTGTCGATCAGGGTGCTTCCGATCCTGACGGTCAGTCCGCCGAGGATCGCGGGATCGATTTTGGCGCTGATCGCGACTTCGCGGCCGACGCGGGCCTTGAGCTGCGCGCCAAGCGCTTTCATCTGTGCTGCCGACAGGGCATGCGCACTGGTGACTTCTGCGGTGATTTCGCCGCGATGGGCGGAGGCAAGCGCAGCAAAGGCGCGGGCAACGCCAGCGGTTTCGGCAAGGCGACGGTTCTCCGCCAGCACGCCCAGCGTCTTGGCCGTGAGCGCGTCGAGCTTCAGCGCCTTGGCAATCGCGGCAACAGCCTTTTGGGCTGCATCGCGCGAGATCGCAGCATTGGTCGTGAGCGAGGCAAAATCGCTCGATTCGCTCAGCGCTTTCTGCACCTTTGCAAGGCTGGCCTCGACCGCGTCGATTGCCTTTGCCTCGCGCGCCAGATCGAACAAAGCGGTAGCGTACCGCCCTGCAAGGCTGGCTTGCACATTAGCCTGATTGCCGCCGGAGTTATCCACGCGTTTTCGTGTCCCTGTACAGACTGGAATATATGTCGCGACTGAAGCGCAAGGGAATCGTTCCCCTGCAAGTCGAGGGGGCCGGTAGCAGGGGATTTGCTGCGATGCAAGATGGGGAGTGGCGTTGTTTTGGATGCAGCCCAAACCGCCGACAATTTGTCATCCCCGTGGAGGCGGGGATCCATCACCAGCGCTTTCATTTTAGACAAGGGTTGCGTTATGCCTGCACCTCAGGAGATGGATTGACCGATGTTCATCTGCGATTCCCCGCCCGCGTGGGAATGACGTAGCGTTAGGAGAAGCGGCCATGGGCCAGATGACCAAAATGAAAATGTCCGACGGGGCCGAAATCGCCGTCTATCATGCCCTGCCGGATGGCGAGCGGCGCGGCGGGCTGGTGCTGATCCAGGAAATTTTCGGCGTCACCGATCATATCCGCGAGTTGTGCGATGAATTTGCGGCGGATGGTTATGAAGTGCTCGCGCCCGCGCTGTTCGACCGCGAGCATCCGGGGTTCGAATGCGACTATACGGGCGCGGAGTTTGAACGCGCGATGGAACTGGCGCGCAAGCTGCACCCGTTCGACCTGTCGCTCGCCGACGCGCAGACCTGCATCGATGCGCTGAAGGAAAAGGGCCCGGTGTTCATCACCGGCTATTGCTATGGCGGATCGGTCGCGTGGCGAATGGCGCAGATCAGCGCCGATCTGGCCGCAGCGAGCAGCTATTATGGCAGCATGGTGCCGACCATTTTCGCCGATGAGGCCCCGCGCTGTGCGACCATCGCCCATTTCGGACGTTTCGATCAGGGGATTCCGATGGAAGGCGTCGAGGCGCTGATCGAACGGGCGCACCCGACCGCGCAGATTTTCGTCTATGATGCCAATCACGGTTTCAACAGCGACCGGCGCAAGGATTATCATGAACCCAGTTCGGAACAGGCGCGCGAACGCACGTTGGCGCTGTTCCGGGCTTGCGGCGGCTGATGGCACGTCTTCTGATCATCCTGCCGCAAAGCGATTTTGACCCTACCGAAGTGGCGGTTCCGTGGACCGCCTGGACCGACGCTGGCCATGATGTCGTTTTCGCAACCGAAACGGGCAAGGCCGCCACGTGCGACGCTGTGACATTGACCGGGCAGCGGCTGCCGTTCTGGGCCAGATCGCTGCGCGCGCACGATGAAAATGCCGCGCTCTATCGCGCGATGACATGCTCGCCCGCGTTCATGGCGCCGCTGCGCTGGAACGATGCGCGCGCCGCCGATTTTGCGGTCATCCATTTTCCCGGCGGTCATGCGCCGGGCATGCGGCCCTATCTGGAATCCGCCGAAGTGCAGCGTATCGCGCGCGAGGCCTTCGCCGCCGGCCGGCCGGTATCGGCCATCTGCCATGGTGTCATCCCGCTGGCCCGGGCGGGCGTTCTGAAAGGGCGCAAGACCACTGCGCTTACCGGCTTGATGGAAGGCGTTGCCGTGGCGTTGACGAGGTCGCGGCTCGGCCAGCACTACCGGACCTATCCGCAAAGCGTTGAAACCGAAGTGAAAGCCGCGCTGACGAATCCATCGGATTTCGATGCCGGGCCGCTATTTCCCCGGTACGCGACCCAGGCAGACCCGCGCGCCGGCTTCATCGTGCGCGACGGTAATTATGTCTCTGCGCGATGGCCCGGCGACGCCTGGACTTTGGCGGATGAAATGCTTGCCAGGCTTTGATCATTCAAACCAGACCGGGGTCGCCTTGAAACTGGGGGTTTTCGACCGCGGGTCGACCTCGGTGCCGGTCAGCACATTCGCCTCGGGATAATAGGCCATCACGCTGCCCCTGGCCAAATCGAACGCCTTGATCGTCACGCCCTCCATCCGCCCCTGCGCCGATACCAGCGTGGCCGTGCCCCCGTCCGACAGCGCGTGCGCCGCGATGTCGTCGGGCGACAGCATCACCGTCCACCGGTCGGCATTGCCACGATAGCTGTCGGTGCGTTCGTAGATGATGGTGTTGAATTGCCCTTCCGAACGCACCGTGGTCAGAATCAGCGGCGCGTCATGCGATCTGGGTATTGGCCGAGTGACAAAATGGGCCTTGCGGTCTGCCGTCTGGAACGCCGGTGTGTGCAGCAGCCGGTTGGCGATGTGGAATTCCTGTTTGGCCACATCAATATCGGCCAGCGGCTCCATGCCCGGAACAATTTTGGCAATCGCCTCGCGGATCGTGCGATGCGCCTTGAATGCCTGCCAGTCGATTGGTCCGTCCGGCAACAGCCGCGTGGCAATGTCCGCCAGAATGGTGACCTCCGGCCGGACATTGTCCAGACGATCGATGCCGCCGTCGGACAGGCGGACATAGTTGAACATCGATTCCTGCGTTGTCGGCTGCCATTCCTCGTCGCGCGCGGTGACGGGCAGGATCAGGCTTTCGCCTGCATCAACGCCATCGACATGTCCGCGATTGAGCGTCGTCGTCAGGAACAGCTTGAACCCGATGCGGTCCATGGCGGCGCGCGCCCATGCCGATTGCGGATTGGCCTGCAACAGGTTGCCGCCCATGATGATCGCGGCGTCGATATCGCCCGCTGCGGCGGCCTTCATCGCCGCCATCGTGTCATGGCCTTTGGTACGGGGCAGGGCGATGCCGAATGCGCGTTCGATCGCGGCCATGATGTCGCTGCCAAGCACAGGCTTGACCCCGATCGTGCCGATGCCCTGGACGTTGCTGTGCCCGCGCAAGGGAAGCAGCCCCGCGCCCGGTCGACCGATCATCCCGCGCAGCAGCGCCAGATTGGCGATATATTCAACGGTGTCGGAGCCATGAACATGGTGCGTGACGCCCATGCCCCAGGCGAAAACGGCGTTCTCCGCCCCGGCATAGAGCGCCGCGACCCTTTCCATGTCGGCGCGCGATATTCCGGCTGCGGCCTCTATTTCCGGCCAGTCCTGCTGTTCGATATCGGCGCGCCATTCGGCAAATCCGGTGCTGTGGGCAGCGATGAATTCGGTTGCTTCCGCGCCCGGAGCCAGCACCGCCTTTGCCAGACCCTTGAGCAAGGCGATGTCGCCGCCGATGCGGGGTTGCAGATAGTCGGACGCTATCTCTGTCCCGCCCACCAACATCGAACGCGGACTTTTGGGGACAGCGAATTTGACAAGTCCCGGCTCCTTCGCCGGATTGATAAACACCACCTCACCGCCGCGTTCGCGTACGCCCTTCAACTGGTGAATGAAGCGCGGGTGGTTGGAGGAGGGATTGGCACCGATGACAAGCAAAAAGTCGGCCAGCCCCAGATCGGCCAGCTCGACCGTAGCCGTGCCCGAACCAATCGTCGTCTCCAGCCCGACCCCGGTCGCCTGATGGCAGTAATAGGAACAATTGTTGACATTGTTCGTGCCCCAGACACGCGCCAGCAATTGAAAGACAAATCCCGCTTCGTTCGACGATCGGCCGGAGGAATAGAAAAAGCTGCGATCCGGTTCTATCTCGCGCAGCCGCGCTGCTGCATGGTCCAGCGCCCAGTCCCAATCGACCGGTCGATACCGATCGCCGCCCGCAGGCTTGTAGATCGGCGTGCCGAGCCGACCCAGATGTTCCAGTTCATAACCGTCAAGTTCGCGCAGATCGTCAAGCCTGTGGGTCAGCACTTCGTGCGGGATGGGCTGTTGTATGTCGGTCGACTGGGCCTGAATGGATTTGTTGCAGACCGAGGGAAACTCCCCCAGTTCGTTGACCATACCGCCCCGCTGGCCACCCATTCCGAGCCCGCAGGCCTTGCAGGCATTGTGCGATGTCAGCGCCTTGGCGCTGTTCTTCAACCCGATGCGGCGCGCGGTGGCGAGCGCATAGAGCACCTTTTTCGGACCGCCGCCAACCGTCTGCTTTGTCATGCAGATCGCATAGCTGCCCAGCGCCGGTTTTGAAAGCAAGATACGGGACGCCGCCATAATTGGTTGCGCCTATTCCGCAGACAATGACCAAAGGAGGACAGGACATGCCTTGCAAGATGACCGGACGATCGCCAGCCGCCCCTGCACATCTGTTCGACGCCGCCGAAATCGCTTATGTCGGTGCGCACCACGCCGCGCATGGCTGCCCTATCCGCAATATTGAACGAAACTGAAATGATCGACGCTGAAATCGCCTGGAACGCCGTGTTGCGCCGTGATCGCAGCTTTGACGGGCGCTTTGTAACCGGGGTGCTGACAACCGGCATCTATTGTCGCCCGAGCTGCGCTGCGCGGCACCCGGCGCGCGCCAATGTGCGCTTCTTCGCCGATGGCAGCGCCGCACGAGCGACCGGACTGCGCGCATGCAAGCGGTGCCTGCCCGACGATGCCGGACGCGACGAGGTGGCCCTGGCCAAGGCGCTCGATCTGTTGCGGTCCGATGAGCCTCCGGCGCTCGAAGGGCTGGCGGCGGCGGTCGGCTATGCGCCGCACCATTTCCACCGTTTGTTCAAGCGCGCCACCGGGGTGACGCCCGCCGCCTTTGCCCGCGCCGAACGCGCCAAAAGGGCAACCTTGGCTTTGGCGACAGAGGCTCGGGTGACCGATGCCATTTACGAGGCCGGATATTCGGGGCCCAGCCGCTTTTACGAAGACACGAAAGGACGTTTGGGGATGACGCCAAGCGCATGGAAAAATGGTGGGGCAGGGGCGGTCATTCGCTGGGCAGTGGTCGATACTTCGCTCGGCCAAATGCTTGTTGCTGCAACCGAAAAGGGGATTTGCCGCCTGTCCTTTGATGAGGATGAACAGGCATTATTGGCGCACTTTCCCAAGGCAGAGATATTGCCCGCCGATGCCACGACGCGCGCGATTGTTGCAGGCGCAATTGCGGCCGTCGAAAATCCGTCGCGCATGCCCGATCTGCCGCTCGACGTCGCGGGCACGGCGTTTCAGGAAGCGGTGTGGCAGGAACTGCGCCGGATCCCGACTGGCGAAACGCGAACCTATGCCGAAATCGCGGCGGCGGTCGGCAAGCCGAAGGCGGTGCGCGCGGCGGGCTCCGCCAACGGGGCGAATAATGTCGCGGTGCTGATCCCGTGCCACCGCGTCGTCCGCACCGATGGCAGCCTGGGCGGTTACGCTTATGGTCTTGAGCGCAAGGCCAAGCTGCTCGAACGCGAAGGCGCTGCTGACTCGGGCCAGATTAGCATGCTATAACTTCCGCTATAGCGCGGATTCGCGCGGATTGGCGGCATTGCAGGGTTTTTACATCTCTGATGCTTTAACACTAACGGACTGTTCACCCTTTTCCGCCATAGGGAATGCGATGCTGTGCGTAGTGCAGCCTGGATTTCCTGCGGGACCATCGCGTTTCCGTGCGGTCAAGAAGGATATGGGAATGAACAAGTCGTTGAAGTTCAAGGCTTTGCTGGCGGTGAGTGCAAGCAGCATGGCCATCACCGGCTGCTCGACGACCGGCGGTTCGAATCTGCCGCCCGCCCCCTCGATTCCCGCGCAACAGCAGGCGAGCGAGGAATATATCATCGGTCCGCTCGACCAGATCACCATCTTCGTCTGGCGCAATCCCGAACTGGGCGCGAAGGTGCAGGTGCGCCCCGATGGCCGCATCACCACCCCGTTGATCACCGACATGCCGGCCGCCGGCAAGACCGCGACGATGCTGCAGCAGGATATCAAGCTGCAACTTTCGCAATATATCAACGATCCGATCGTTTCGGTGATCGTCAACGAATTTGCCGCGACCAATAATCAGCAGGTGCGCATCGTCGGTGCGACCGAAAAGCCTGCCTCGATCCCGTTCCGCGCGGATATGACGCTGCTCGACGCGATGATCGCCGTCGGCGGATTGTCCGAATATGCCGCGGGCAACAAGGCGCGGCTGGTGCGGTTCAACAAGGCGACTGGCAAGAGCCAGGAATATGCCCTGCGCATCAACGATCTCATTCGTCGCGGCGACAGCAAGGCCAATGTGCTGCTGCAACCGGGCGACGTGATCATCATCCCCGAAAGCATGTTCTAAAAAGGGCGATGGCGTAACGATATGAACGGATTGTACGACGAACTGCGCATTGCCGTCCACAGCGTGTGGAACCGCCGCTGGCTGGCGCTCGGCATCGCCTGGGCCGTGTGTCTGCTTGGCTGGCTGATCGTCTCGCTGATTCCTGCCAGCTATGAATCG
>JADLBY010000033.1 GCA_020847445.1 Sphingomonadaceae bacterium
ACCCTCGGCCCTGACCGAAACCATGATTATGCTCAATAAGCATGTCGCCAATGCTGCCTAATCCCCCAACTGGGTGACGCCGCGCGGCCGTGCCCCATGGTTGCACCAGAGCCCGTGGCATCGCTAATCTTTTCCTTTGCCGCGAACTTGGCGAACCAGCGATTGGCGTAGATGCGGATGCGCGGGCTCTTAGTCATGCAGCAATGGCCCACTATCATACTTAGTATTATGGTTCAATGAACGGTTGCCGCTCATACTTTGCTCGATCAGGTCGCCGATGCGCTGCGCTGCCTGAATGACATGGCCATCGTCAAGGTGGGCATAGCGGGTCGTGGTCCGCACATCGGCATGACCGAGCAGCTTGCCGATCATCGGCAGGGTTTCGGAATGGGCGGCGGCATGGCTGGCAAAGCTGTGCCGCAGATCGTGAATGCGCACGCCGGGTAGGCCCGCTTCGTCGCGCAGCTTGCTCCACAGAGTGCCAATATCCGTGATCGGTCGCTGGGTGGCCGGGTTCCAGAACACATACCGCTGCTTCTCACGGCGCGGCAGCGCGTGGAGGATGGTTGCGGCCGCTTCGGCCAGCCAGACCGTGCGCGGGCCGGTCTTGCTGTCGGTCAATAGCAAGCGCCTTCCCCGCACTTCGCTCCATTGGAGGCATGTAATCTCCGACTTGCGGCAGCCGGTCAGGATCAGCAGGCTGATCGCGGCGCAATGCAGCGGGAAAGCCTTGCGGTGCCGGTCGAGCACTTCGCCAATTCGCTTGAACTCCTGATCGGACAGGAAGCGCTCGCACTTCCGCCCCTTGTTCTTGCGGATGTAGAGACAGGGGTTCGATCCTTCGGGCCGAACGCCCCATTGCTCGGCCTTGTTGAACATGGCGCGGAGGATTTCACCGCAACGGTTGGCAGAACCAGGGCCACCGGTGTTGGTGATCCGGTTGAACCATTCCTGCACACGGCGTTCTTCGATCTCGTCAAGGAACAGCCCTTCGAACGCGCGGTCGAGATATTTCCGCTTGTAGTAGCGGTGAGTGTAGAGCGTGGACGGTTTCCACTTGGGCGAAACCCGCTCCCAATAGGTCTTGAGGAAGTCGCGGTAGGACGGGACCTTGCGCAACCGCTTGCGCTCCTCTGCCGGATTTTCGCCGGTCTGAGCACGCAGCAGCACGCGTCGCGCGACATCCATCGCCTGCGCACGGCTCAGCACCTTGGCGTTGCCGATCGTCACCGTGCGGGTGCGCCCTTCCATCCGCGCCTGGACGATATAGACCTTGCGACCACTGGCATAATGTCGCGTCCCGAAGCCGGGCAGTTCGCGCGTCCAGCAGGTCTTGCGCAGCTCGCCAAGGCCACCGCACTTGCCAATCACGTGGAGTTTGAGGCTGCCCAGCTCCTCTGCGACGATTCCCCGCAGGGTCAGCGCGTTCATTGCCCAACTCCGATCAGACGCGCGATGGAGCCGGAAACCCGCTCCGCCGCATCTGCGACGATCTCGTCGGACAGGTGCGCATATCGGGTCGTGGTTTCTGCCAGCGCGTGGCCCAGCAGCTTGCCTATTACCATCAGCGAGATGTTTTCGCGGATCGCGACCGAGGCGAAGCTGTGGCGCAGGTCATGCAGGCGCACATCCGGTAAGGCCGCGCGGTTGCGGATTTTCGACCAGTGAATGCCAAGCGAGATCGGCTTGTCCGGATTGCGGAACGAGGGAAACAACAGGCCGGCTGCTTTCCGGTCTGGGAGCGATGCAATCACATCGATAGCCTGCCGGTTGAGATAGACGATCTTCGCGCCGGTCTTGCTGTCGGGCAGCATCAGGCGCGGCTCCTGCACCCATTCCCAGCGCAGTTGCTCGATCTCGCCGCAACGCGCGCCGGTGAAGATCAGCAGGCGGATCGCCGCGACATAGAGCGGCTGCTCCGCCTCATAGTCCCGCAATGCCGTGGCAAGCCGCGCATATTCGTGAGACGACAGAAACCGCTCCATCGGCTTGCGCTTGTAACGCGGGGTGCCCTTGCAGGGATTGGAACCACGTGGACGCAGGCCGAGGCGTTCAGCATAGCCCATCATCACCGAGAACACCGGCAGGGTGCGGTTGAAAACACCGGGGCGTTCAACGAAGCTGTCGCGCCAGAACAGGATGTCACCCTTGGCCAGATCGTCAATCCGCCGGTCGCCGAATGCGCCGAGGATTTCCTTGAAGATGGCGCTCTCGTTGCGTTTGCGGGTCGAAGGCTTCCAGTGCCGCGCGTAGTCGGCCCAGAAGCGTTCGGCGTAGTCGCGCAGCAAGGGCGCATCGGTCTTCTGCGCAGCGCGGGCCTTCTTGCGCGCTGGCAGACCGTCCAGCGCTACCTCCGCCAGTTTTGCCCGTGCGAGGCGGCGGGCTGTGGCAGGCGAGATGTCGCGGGAAGTTCCCAGCGACACGCGCCGCAGCTTGCCGCGCTGGCGGAAGAGCACGAACCATGTCCGCCTGCCGCCGGGATTTACCCGCAGGCCAAAGCCCGGCAAGTCGACATCCCAATATTCCCGGATGCGCTTGCCCGGTTTGCGCCGGACGATATTGCCGTTGAGCCGAACTCGATTGCTCGGCTTTGTCTTTTCACCACTCCCACGCCCATCATCGGATCGGGTCAGGGAATGATTCGGGGCTCCATTCGCTGGTAGCAGATAGCCATTTGCTTGCATTGACTTGCTCCTCTTTGTAGAGGAACAATTTCGCGTAACCTATTGATTAACAATCTCTTTCTGCCGCATGGCGGCGTAGGGTGTGCCCTTCTCGCGCAGCAGCTCGCGGGGCGTCATGCCGGCACGGTCGATCAGATCGACCAGCAGCGCGCGCGAGGGCGGCGTTTTCAGATACTCGACCACATGCGGCTCGATGCCGGCAT
>JADLBY010000034.1 GCA_020847445.1 Sphingomonadaceae bacterium
CGATTGGCACGTCAAGGTCGCGAAACATCGCCGTCAGATGCGGGTAATTGACATGGTTGAACACGATGAACCCGGTATCGACCGGCTGATCGCCCCGCTTGCCGGCAACAACCGTGCGCGCATGGCCGCCAAGCCGGATCGCTTCTTCGTATAACGTCACCTGATGGTGGCGCGACAGAACCCATGCGCAAGCCAGGCCCGATATGCCCCCGCCGACGATGGCGATTCGCTGCGGCGCGCCGTTGGTGATGTCAAAAGGCATCTGGACTCCACTAACTCTTTGACAAGCTTACGCGTGGAACCTGGCCTTGGATCAATCAACCCGAAAAATTGCCGTAAGAATGATCTGCCACGCCTTGTCACCCGTATTGCATGGCATGAACACTGCATTTGCACCTGTCGAGCCTCGCACTTATAGAACGCTCAGTCCGATGGCACCGCCACTGGTCGATAACGTTGCCGTGGGTGCCACAGTGGTGAGTCAGCAGCCGATGGGTGATCTTTCCGAGTTGAGTCGAGATATGATCGCCGTCCGCGACAGCCGTGACCGCGCGGCGTTCGGACGGCTCTTTGACCATTTTGCCCCAAGGCTCAAGGCGATGATGCTGCGCGGCGGGCTGCGCGACGGCACTGCCGAGGATGTGGTGCAGGATGTGATGCTCGCGGTCTGGCACAAGGCAGGGCAGTTTGACCCGCATCGCGCCGACGCGGCCGGTTGGATCTATGGCATTGCGCGGAACCGGCGCATCGACATGGCGCGCCGCCGCCCGCTGGCACAACCCGACGAGATGCCCGAGCTTGAGAGCCTGGAACCCGACGCAGACCAGATCATTGCCTTGCAACAGGAGGCGCGCCACTTGGCCGAGGCACTTGCGCGACTCGCTCCCGAACAGGCCGAGGCGCTGCGCGCCGCCTATTTCGACGATGTCCCCCACAGCCGCATCAGTGAAATGACCGGCTTACCGCTTGGCACCATCAAGTCCCGCATCCGCCTTGGCCTTGAACGCCTCCGGCATGAGCTGAGGAAGATCGCACCATGACCGCCATCCGCCACCACATCCCCGACAACATGCTTGACGCCTATCGCGCCGGAACCTTGCCCCATGCCTTCGGGGTGGTCGTGGCCGCGCATATGTCGCTTTGCGACCAATGTCGCGCCCGCCAGGAGGCGGAAGACATGATCGGCGGTGCGCTTTTGCTCGGTACAGAGGGTGCAAACCTGCGCGGCGATGCACGCGAGCGGATGATGGCTGCGCTGGACGCACCGCCGCCGAAACCGCCTCTGCGCGCTTCCGGGCCGTTTCCCTCGGCCGTCATGCACGAATTGGGCGGAAAGCCACCGCGCTGGCGCATGCTGGGCGGCGGCATCCGCCAGCAGCTTTTGACCGCCGATAGCCAAGGGTCGCTGCGGTTGTTGTATATCCCGCCGGGCAAGGCCGTGCCCGAACACGGGCATCAGGGGCAAGAACTGACGCTGGTGCTGCAAGGCAGTTTTTCCGACAGCGCGGGCGCCTTTCATCGCGGCGATGTCGAGGTGGCGCATGACGAGATCGACCACCAACCCGTGGCCGGCCCGGGCGAGCCATGCATCTGCCTGGCGGCAACCGATGCGCCCCTGCGCTTTCGCGCGCTGATCCCGCGGCTGTTGCAGCCGATCTTCCGGATATGAAGGATGGGCCATGCAGGCCGCCGCATCTGGATCATTGGCGCCAGCGCCGGGATCGGCGCTGCCCTTGCCCGGGCGCTGGCCGGACAAGGGGCGCAGCTGATCCTTTCCGCCCGCGATGGTGACGCGCTGGAGGTGCTGGCCACGGAATGCGGCGGTGCGCAGGCCCTGCCGCTGGATCTAGGACAACCCGAAACGCTGGCAGCGGTGGTGACGCGGCTTGCGCTTGAGGCGCCGCTCGATGCGATCATCTGCACCGCCGCGCTTTATGATCCCGGTCGCGTCGCCGACATCGACCCCGCCCAGGCCGAGGCGATGGTGCGGGTCAACATCCTGGGCATGATCGAGGTCGCCCGGCTTTGCCCCCTGCTGCTGCACGATGGCGGGCAGTTGGTGCTGTTCGGCTCGGTCGCGGGCTATATAGGCCTGCCGCGGGGGCAGCCCTATTCGGCCACCAAGGCCGCGGTCAACAATCTTGCTGAAACGCTCGCAATCGAGCTCGCGCCGCGCGTGGACGTGCGGCTGGTGTCTCCGGGCTTTGTCGAGACCAGACTGACCGCCAGAAACAGCTTTGCCATGCCCGCGATCATCACCCCTGAGCAGGCGGCAGAGGCGGTATTGCGCGGCATGCAGCGTCGCGGGTTTGAAATCCATTTCCCGCGTCGCTTCACCTGGGTGATGAAGCTGATGCGGGCCTTGCCTTATGCGCTGTCGCTGCCCCTGCTGCGACGCCTGGGCTGACCCTTCAGTTGAACCGCCCCGACAGCGCCAGAACACCAACCCAGGCTGAAAATCCGGTCAGGAACGTGCCCCACAACCCGTCGATGATGACCTGCTCCCACGACCAGTCGGCAAGTGTGGCGTAATTGGTCATCTCATAGGTGCCATAACACATCAGCCCGATGACCATGCCTCCGATCAGCGCGTGGAGGGGATCATTGCCCTTCAGCGCGGGCCAGGAAACCAGCCACACAAGCCCGGCGATATATCCCAGATAGAACAGCGCAGCCGGGCCAAGCCGCAGCGGATCGGCAAGAAGATGGCCGACATTGCGCTCAAACACCGGCCGGATCAGAAACCGGATCCCTATCACATCCAGAGCGAGAAACACCGCAGCAGTTGCAGCATAAAGGAGGGTGACTTGAAGCATGGGAAGTCCTTCGAAATTCTTGGGCTGCCAGTTGTCGTCCAGCCGACGCAGATAGGACGAACCTTCTGCCATCCGGGCCATTGTCTTGCTGTACGCACATAGCCGTGCAGCAGATCAATTTTTGCGTGCAGAACGGCAGGCTGATCGTGCCCTCGTCATAGACGACAGCGCCGAGCGCATTCGGGCCGCAGGGACGGTGTGGATGTCAACCTCCCCTGACGGCATCGCAATGCGCCAAACCAATGCTTTTCAAAGCACGATTTGAACGAGATGTATACACTAAAATACAGTAAAATCAATGTATTGCAATTGGAGATGGGGTGGATGCCGCTCTCCCCTGACGGCATCGCGATGTGCCAAACTCGTGGTGTTGAAGCACAAGCTGAAGGAGAGGGCATCCATGGGAGAAGTTAGCATCATCGGCGTCGATCTGGCAA
>JADLBY010000035.1 GCA_020847445.1 Sphingomonadaceae bacterium
CTGATGGAAGGCACCACCGCCAGCGTTCCGCCGCAGGGCGGGCGCAAGCATCCGCAGCAGGAATTCCTGCAGGTTGATACCACGAACATCCTGTTCATCTGCGGCGGCGCCTTTGCCGGCCTCGAAAAGATCATCGCCAACCGGCTTGAAGGCAAGTCGATCGGTTTCGGCGCGAATGTCGCCGATCCCGACGAGCGCCGCACCGGCGCGATCCTGAAGCAGATCGAACCCGAAGACCTGCTCAAATATGGCCTGATCCCGGAATTTGTCGGCCGCTTGCCGGTTACCGCAACGCTGGAAGATCTCGACGTTGCCGCGCTGGTGAAAATCCTCGCCGAGCCGAGGAACGCGCTGGTCAAGCAATATGGCAAGCTGTTCGAGATGGAAAATGTCGGACTGACCTTCACCGACGACGCGCTGGAGGCGGTTGCCAAAAAGGCGATCGAACGCAAGACGGGCGCACGCGGGCTTCGTTCGATATTGGAGGCGATCCTGCTCGATACCATGTTCGAATTGCCCTCGATGCATGGAGTCAGCGAAGTCGTGGTCGACAAGGATGTTGTCGAAGGCCGGAAGGAACCGGTTCGCGTCTTCTCCGAAGCCGCCAAGGAAGATGCGGCATAATTTTTTTCGGAGTTGTTGCCAGAGTGCAACACTGTCGGAACTACGGATAAAAATGCGCGGAAACCGGCGGGTTTCGGCCCTGCTTTGGCAGGGCTGAACGCAGGCAGTTCTCGCCACGATGCTGCAAGGCAGCAAAAGTCACATTGCTGACACATAACAGCGCCACCGCTGGCGCAGGCCGTGCTTTGCCGAATCGGCAGATTCAAGCTAACGGCGGGATATGGGGGCGTTCGCCTTCGCACACATATAGGGGTACAAGATGCAAATCCGTTATTATCTGGCGGCAGGCGTGGCCGCGCTTTCGATTGCGAGCATGACGGCGACTCCCGTCGAAGCTCAGCAGATTACGACCGGTATCGAAGGTATTGTTGTCGATGATTCGGGCAATCCGATAGGCGGCGCGGAAGTTGTCATTACCGACACCCGTACCGGTGCCACGCGCACCATCACGACGGGCGTCGACGGGAAGTTCAATGCATCGAACCTTGTAACGGGCGGGCCCTACACGATTTCGGCCAACGCCGACGGCTTTGAGGGTCAGTCGGCCGAAGGCATCAACACGACGCTTCAGGGCAACACCAGCCTGACGTTTGCCCTGGCATCGGGTGCAGGCGAAATCGTCGTCACCGGTTCCCGCGTGCAGGCAACACAGCTGGCCGTTGGCCCGGGCCAGACCTTCACCACCGAAATCCTTGAAGCTGCTCCGACCTTTAACCGCGACGTTCGCGACGTCATCCGCATCGATCCGCGCGTCAGCCTTGACCGCGATGATACCGGATCGGGACAGGATCGCATTTCGTGCCTCGGCGGCAACGACCGCGGCAACGCCTTTACCGTCGACGGCATCAGCCAGGGCGACATTTACGGGCTTAACGACACCGGCTTCTCCTCGCGCAGTTCAACCCCGCTGCCTTATGCCGCCATCCGTGAATCGCAGGTGCAGTTCGCACCGTTTGACGTCGACTATGGCCAGTTCACCGGCTGCGCGATCAACGTCGTGACCAAGTCGGGCACCAACGACTATAAATTTGGTGGCTTTTACGAATTCTCGAACAACGATCTGCGCGCCGATGATGTGTTCGACAGCAACACCAATGCAAGCCGCGTTGTCGCGCCGATCGAGCCTGACAAGCGCTGGGGCGTGTATCTTGGTGGCCCGATCATCAAGGACAAGCTTTTCATCTTTGGCGCCTATGAAAACCAGCGCGCCGGCCAGTCGCAGGATGACGGCCCGGCGGGCGCAGGATATGCCAACGAAATGGCAGGCGTTCCGGTTGCCGAATTCAACCGTATCCGCGAAATTCTGAACCGCGTGTACAAGATCGACACTGGCGATCTGGTCACCAGCCGTCCCTATAAGAATGATCGCTATTTCGTCCGCGCTGACTGGCAGATCACCGACGACCATCGTCTGGAAGCAACCTACCAGAAACTTGAAGAATCGACCCTCCGCACGGACGACCTGTTCACCGGCAACTCGCCGCAGGCCATCGGCCAGAACACCTTCTATCTTTCGGGCACCAAGTCGAACTATTATTCGGGCCGCCTGTACTCGCAATGGTCAGACGTTCTGTCGACCGAACTGCGTTTCTCGCGTTCGGAAGTTCAGGATCTCCAGGATCCGTTCGGTGGCGGCGAAGCCCAGTCGGACAATCCGATTCCGCGCATCATCGTCGGTATCGACAATCTGGCACCGACCGTTGACGGCACCGTTCTCGCCGGACCCGGAACGTCTCGTTCGGCAAACGACCTGCGCACCACGCTGGAGCAATATCGTGCGGTCGCCAAGCTCGACATGGGCGATCACCAGATCAAATTTGGCGCCGAACTGAACCGTGCGAACCTGTTCAACCTGTTCGTCCAGAACGCGACAGGCACGCTCGTGTTCCGCAATGCTACCGATCTGGAAGCCGGGCTTCTCTCGCCGGGCACGGGCAACAACCAGACTTCCACCACGCCCGCCAACGTCGTTTCCGGCGCAACGGAAGGGGCCTTTGGCAACTTCTCGCAAACCGGTGACGTCAACGACGCCGCAGCCCGTTTCAACCGCAGCATCTATTCGATCTTTGCGCAGGATGACTGGCAGGTGACGGACTCGCTCGGTGCGGTCGTGGGTATTCGTGCCGACTGGTATGATGGCGGTGCACCCCAGTATAATCCGAACTTCTTCACCCGTTACGGCTTTGGCAACAGCACCGGCTTCAGCAACCTTCCGCCGATCATCATGCCGCGCGCTGCACTGACCTATGACATGGGTGATTTTGCGGTCTTCTCGCGCGCCCAGCTTCGTGCGGGCGTCGGCATATTCTCCGGCGGTGACCCGCTGGTCTGGTTCGGCAACGCCTTCCAGAATGACGGCAGTGGTTTCGCGCTCGGATCGACGCAGGCTGCAGGTTGCCCTGCAGGCCAGATCGACGTCGTAACTGGCGGCACCTTTACCGGCCTGCCCAGCTGCTTCCGTCAGGCGGCCATCGATTCGGCCAATCGCGGCCTGGGTTTCACCCAGGCGATCGATACCGACATCAAGATGCCGTCGGTGCTTCGCGCAAATCTCGGCTTCTCGTCGGAACTGAATTTCGCGGACTCGGGTTTCTTCAGCGGATGGAATCTGACCCTCGACTACATCTACAGCAAGTACAAGAACCCGTTCACGGTTGTTGACCTGTCGCAGGTGCCGGAATTCCGCGCCGGTCGTGCAAGCCAGACTGTCGACGGTCGTCCGATCTATGTCACGATCGATCCCAGCAATGCCGGTTGTACGGCGAAGTTTGTGTCGGCAAATCCGACTCCGGTCTTCACCGGCGTCAATGCCGCATGCTTCACCACGGCGCGTGAAGACGAACTGATGCTGACCAATGCCGGCAGCTTCCGCAGCCACAACGCATCGTTCCTGCTTTCGAAATATTTCGACGGCGGCGTGTTCACCAGCGGCGGCTCGACCTTCGTCAGCTTTGGCTATGCCTTCTCGGACAGCCAGGACCGTCGCAACATGTACAGCTCCACCGCTGGGTCGAACTATGACATCTCGGCAGCCTTCGATCGCCAGAACCCGGCGGCGTCGCGCGGTTTCTATAACAGCCGTCACAATATTTCCTTCAACACCAGCTTCAAGGAAGAATTTGTCGGCGATTATGCGACCCGCTTCGGTCTGACCTTCGTTGCCCGATCGGGACGTCCGTACAGCCTGACCTTCACGGGCGGCAGCGTATTCAATGACAATGCCTCGGGCACCGACAATGCGCTGATCTATCTGCCAACCGGCCTTACCGACCCGAATGTGTCGCCCAGCTCGACGATCACGGCTACACAGATGCAGTCGCTGGTCGATTTCGCCAACGGACTTGGTTGTGCGAAAAAATATATCGGCAAGAGCATCCCGCGCAACACCTGCTCGAACAACTGGTATTACGACATGGATCTGTCGCTGTCGCAAGAACTGCCCGGGCCGGGCCATTTCTTCGGCCGCGACGACAAGATCCGTCTTTATGCCAGCTTCGACAATTTCCTGAACATGCTTGATTCGGGCTGGAACGTCCAGCGCCGCCGCGACTTTGGTGGTCGTCAGGATCTTGCTACCGTCAGCGGCGTCGATGCGCAGGGGCGTTACATCTTCACCAGTGCTGCGGGCCTGAACTCGTTTGACAGCGATAATTTCATCAACGTCAGTTCGTCGGTATGGCGCATCAAGCTGGGCGTCTCGTACGACTTCTGATCGTCGAGATGATAGCGTGAATCAGGGAAGGGCGGGGCCGGTAGGCACCGCCCTTCTTATTTGTAGATACAGCTATCCAGCCCGTCGCGCTTGACGATATTGATCCGCGCCGAAATGCTGTTGCCATAACGGCGGGTGAAGCCGCTGGCTCCATTCACCGCGCGTTTTTTGGGAAGGGGCAGGGCGGCGGCCATGCGCGCGGCCTCGACGCGGCTGAGATTGGCAGCACTTTTCCTGAAATAGCGTTGCGCGCCCGCTTCCGCACCATAAGTGCCGATGCCGGTTTCGGCGACGTTCAGATAGACCTCCATGATCCGCCGCTTTCCCCAGAAGGTTTCGATCAGGAAGGTGAAATAGACTTCTGGAACCTTGCGAAGATAGCGGGTCCAGCCACTTCCCTGCCAGAGGAAGACATTCTTCGCCGTCTGCTGGCTGATTGTCGATCCGCCGCGCATGCGGCCACCGCGCTGGTTACGCTGTATCGCCTTTTCGATCGCCTCGGTATCGAACCCGCGATGCTGGCAGAATTTTCCATCCTCGGCGGCAATGGCTGCGCGCACCAGATTGGGCGAGATATTCGACAGCGGTTCCCAGTCGCGTTCGGCCCCATTGCTGTCGAACAGCATGGTCAGCGTCGTCGGGACGGGGACAAAGCGATAGGCCAGCACCAGCGCTAAGGTGATCGCAAGATACCAGAGCAGGCAACGAAACAGGAAAGCGGTGAAACGGGCGACGGGCGAACGCTTTGCTTGGACCATGGCCCTAGCTAGCGCGCACCTGTGCCCGCGTCATCCATTTTTACAAATGCGTCAGGCGGCGGCAAGCAGCCGCTTGTCGCCCGCAATCCGCAACATGGCCTTTTGCAGCTTTTCGAAGGCGCGCACCTCGATCTGCCGCACACGTTCACGGCTGACATTATAGTGCTGGCTCAGTTCTTCGAGCGTCTTCGGCTCGTCGATCAGGCGCCTTTCGGTCAGGATATGCTTTTCCCGGTCGTTCAGGCTGCCCATTGCTTCCAGCAGCAGCTGGTGACGCACATCGGTTTCCTGGGCTTCGGCAACGCGCTCGTCCTGCAACGGCTCATTATCGACCAGCCAATCCTGCCACTGGCCGTCGCCATCCTCGCGCATCGATACGTTGAGCGAGGTATCGCCGCCCATCGCCATGCGCCGGTTCATCTCGACGACTTCGGTTTCGGAAACGCCCAGGTCGGTTGCGATCTTGGCAACGTCATCGGGGCGCAGATCGCCGTCCTCGAAAGCCTGCATGTTGTTTTTCATGCGGCGGAGGTTGAAGAACAGCTTCTTCTGGGCTGCGGTGGTGCCGATCTTGACCAGACTCCAGCTGCGCAGGATAAATTCCTGCATCGACGCCTTGATCCACCACATCGCATAGGTTGCGAGGCGGAATCCGCGGTCGGGATCGAATTTCTTGACGCCCTGCATCAGGCCGACATTGCCCTCGGAAATCAATTCCGAGACGGGCAGGCCATAGCCGCGATAGCCCATGGCAATCTTGGCAACGAGGCGCAGATGCGACGATACCAGTTGCGCGGCGGCGGCAGGGTCTTCATGCTGTTGATAGCGCTTGGCGAGCATATATTCCTGCTCGGGGCTCAACACCGGGAATTTTTTGATTTCAGCCAAATAGCGGTTGAGGCTGGCGTCCCCCCCAAGGGCAGGGATTGTTGCCGGAACATTTTTCGTCTCTGACATTTCTTCCTCTTTCTTGTCCGCATCGGGGCCTCATCAAGCACCCCTTTGTCAGACGGTTACGGTGAAACGCTATATTCTCAGCGACGTTAGCAGAAGCTGAACATCTTCAGGCACATTGCTTTCGAAGCCCAGCTTTTCACCGGTAACCGGGTGAATAAACCCCAGCGAGGCGGCGTGCAAGGCCTGTCGGCTGAAATAAGACTGATTTGGTCCAAATCTAAATGCTTTTCGTCGATTATTGTAAGTGGAATCGCCGATCAATGGATGCCCGATATGCGCCATATGGACGCGCACCTGATGCGTGCGGCCGGTTTCCAGACGGCACTCGACAAGCGACGCGTCCCTGAATTGCTCCAATGTCCGATAGTGCGTCACGGCATGCTTGCCCTTGCCTTCCGGAAGCACAGCCATTTTCTTGCGGTTGGTTGTCGAACGGCCAATTTGCGTGCGTATCGTGCCTGCGCTGGGGGTCGGATGGCCGACAACCAGGGCCAGATAGCGTCGCTCTATGTCGTGCGTGGCAAAAAGTTTGGCAAGGCCTTCATGCGCCCGGTCCGATTTCGCAACCACCAGCAGGCCCGACGTATCGCGATCGATGCGATGCACGATTCCGGGGCGTTCGACTCCGCCGATACCGGACAGTTTCCCTTTGCAATGGTGGAGCAGCGCATTCACCAGCGTGCCGTCTGCATGGCCTGCCGCCGGGTGCACGACCAGCCCGGCAGGCTTGTCGACGACAATCAGATGTTCGTCCTCGAAAACAACATTCAGCGCGATGTCTTGCGCTTCGGCCTTGTCGGGCAATGGCGCGGGCACGGTCAGCGTGAACGGCAGCCCCTCGAATTTCCTGCTTGAGGCATCCGAAACCGGTTTGCCGCCGACCAACAGGGCGCTGTCGTCGACCAAAGCCTGGATGCGCGCGCGCGACAGGCTGGGAATAGCCTCGGCAAGGGCGCGATCCAGACGACCCGGCCCCAAAATACCGCTATGGGTGGTTTCCTGCCCCGCCATCGTCTGAATGTGGGAAATGGCTTTGCGTTTATCAAGCCACCTTACCGCAGATTTGCGGATATTGCCGGAATGGACGGGCGGTACAGGCTGGCAGAGCCGCAGGATTTGAAACCCTGTGATTATCGAGGGTTGAAACGGTGCGTCACAACGTCCATTGCGGCTGACGTCATGACCAACAGGGGATTTGTCTGACCATGTCCGACACCGAACTCGATCTTGCCGCCTTGCTGTGCTCGCGCCTGTGCCACGATTTGCTCAGCCCGGTGGGTGCGATGAACAATGGCCTGGAACTGCTCGCAGACGAACATGACCCCGAGATGCGCAAGCGGTGCATGGATCTGCTCGCCGAAAGCGCCAAATCGGCGGCGGACAAGCTGAAATTTTTCCGGCTGGCATTCGGGGCCGCTGGCGGCTTCGGCAGCGAAGTCGATCCGGCCGAAGCCAGAGCCGTCATCGAACCGCTGGTGACGGGTGATGGACGCACCGCGCTCAACTGGGGCGTGCCTGCGGGCCTGATGCCCAAAAAGGCGGTGAAGGTGCTTCTCAACCTTGTGCTGATTGCGAAGGATGCCCTTGTGCGCGGGGGCGAACTGCATGTCGGCGCCGAAACACGCGATGCCGAACAGGAGATTGTCATTCGGGCAACCGGGCCCCGGATCATCATGGATCAGGCGGTGCGCGACGCGCTCACCGGCGCATTGACCGAAGACCAGATCGATTCGCGTACGGCTGCGGCATGGATGGTGCGTGGATTATGTGCGCATAATGGCGGATTGGTGCAGATTGCCGGGCCGGATGAAACCCAGTTGGTCATCGGGGCGCTGGTCCGCTGACGCGGAATTCGCGCTGAAAATGTAAAGCTCTTTTTAACCAAGATAACCCCATAAGATCGCCCGTCAGACTATATGGGGCGCCGGAAATGGATGAGCTGCGCGAAGACTTTATCGCGGAAACTCGGGAATCGTTGGAAGTCCTGACCGGGCGACTGATTCAGTGGGAAAAATCGCCTGGCGATCTGAGCCTCATCGACGAGGCGTTCCGCTTTGTGCACACGGTCAAGGGAAGCTGCGGTTTCCTAGATCTGCCCCGCTTGCAGCGGCTGAGCCATGCAGCCGAGGAAGTCCTCAGCCACGCGCGTGATGGACGTATTACGGCCTGCAGCGAGCTTGTTTCCGCCACGCTGGCCGTGATCGACCGGATTGCCGCGCTCACCGACGCGCTCGAAACCGGGGAGTCGGTTTTCGACAATGACCTCGACATCATCCAGACGATGCATGCCTTTTTGCCGGCGGAGCCGGCACAGGCCCCGCTGGCCATCGCTGACGATATGTCCATCGAGACCGACGATTCGGCCCCGGACGTTGCCGATTTTGCGGGGCGAACAAGGTCGCGGACCGTCCGTGTTTCGCTCAGCCTGCTCGACAAGCTGATGAATGGCGTGTCCGATCTGGTTCTTGCGCGCAACGAAGTATCACGCCAGTTGCGGGCCTTGAACGCGACTGCCGAAGTCGATCATGCCTTTTCAAGGCTTTCGTCGACTGTTGCCGAGATGCGCGATGCAATCGGCCTGATGCGCATGCAGCATATCGACAGGCTGTTCTCTTCGCTGCCGAGGCTGTTGCGCGACATATGCGTGGAACTCGACAAGCAGATCGATCTGACGATTGAGGGCAGCGAAGTCGAGGTCGATCGCGAAATGGTTGAGGCGCTTCGCGATCCGTTAACGCACATTCTGCGCAATTCGGCCGGGCATGGCATTGAGAGCCCCGATGAACGCAAGGCGCTTGGCAAGAGTCCGGTTGGCCAAATTCAAGTCATTGCCCGCCAATCCGGTAACCAGATCCTGATCGAGATTTCCGATGATGGTCAGGGCATCAATGTGGAAAAGCTTGGCCAACGGGCGATATCGCGCAAGGTCGTCACAGCCGCGCAATGGCAAAAAATGACCGAACGTGCCCGGTTGGAAACGATTTTCGCGCCCGGCCTGTCAACCGCAGACACGGTCACGTCGATCTCTGGCCGGGGCGTAGGGATGGATGTCGTTCGCGCCAACATGCATGCGATCGGCGGTACGATCGACCTGGAAAATGATGAAGGGCACGGCCTGAAAATCACGCTGCGCCTGCCGCTTACGCTGTCGATCATTGCGGGCCTGTCGGTGCGCGCTGGGGATCAGCTTTATGGCATATCGCGATCCGCCGTGGTCGAGATCATTTCGGCAGCCAACCGCAATGTCGAACTTGAGACTATTGGCGGCACCCGGATCGCCAAGGTTCGCGGCGAGCGGCTCGCCTATACCCGACTTGAAGACGTTCTCGGAATAGATGCCGATGATGAAAATGGCGCGTCGCGCACTCTGGTTGTCATCCGGCCAGCTGTAGGCCCCATTTTTGCCCTCGATGTTGCGGCGGTGGTCGACAATGAAGAACTTGTGGTGAAGCCGGGTGCCCCGCTTGTCATGGCGAGCGGGCTATATGCCGGCACGACCTTGCCGGACAATGGCCGTCCGATGTTGCTTCTCGACACCAGCGGGCTGGCAGCGTCGATCGGCATCGACGAGAATTTGTTCGAGATTGCCGACGCAGATGACGACGTTGGTGAGCGGCAAGTCGCCCGTAGCCAGGAATCGGCGCTGCTGTTCATTTCTACCCGGGGCGAAACGCAAGCTATCCGGCTTTCCGCCGTGGACCGTATGGAAGATATTGAAGTGGGGTCGGTTTTCGAGATCGGAGCGAAGCTGTTCGTCTCGGCCAATGACAAGCTTACCGAATTGCTGGGGCTGGAATCCGTGCCGGATTCCGGAAACGTCAAGGTTTTGCGGATCTCGGACGGAAGCCGCAATGTCTTTTTCGCGGTCGACGATGTTGTCGATATATTCACTTTGCCGCACACTATCGAGCCCCATCACCAGTCCGAGCAGTTCGAGGGCATTGTCCATGTTGATGGCCAGCCGGTGGAACTGTTGAGCGTGTTCCGCTTTTTCGAACATGGCGCACATGGTGCCGCCACAGTGGCGGATCGCCCTCTCTGCCTTGTGCAGGCGGGTCATGATGATGGCTGGGAGCAGCATATTCTGGCTCCGTTGCTGCAGGCATCGGGCTATGCCGTGAGCTTCGACGACAACGACATGGATCATGCTGCCGTCATCCTGTCGAGGGGCGAACCGGCCGGGCGGTTGCAATCCGATGGTCGGGTGCTGCACCTGCGCGATACGATCGGCGGTGCGGCCAGGAGCGGTTCCAGCGTATACCGATATGACCGATTGGGGTTGCTGTCCGCCATTGGTGCAAAAGTTTCGGGGGGTATCTGAAATGGACAGGCTTTTCCTGCTCACGCAAATTGCGGGAACCGAAGTTGCGATTTGCAGCAACATCGTCGAATCGGTCGTGTCGATAGGCGAAGTCAGTCCGGTGCCCCGGTGTGATCCGGTGATTGCCGGGCTGTTTGCACTCCGAAGCAGGGTGCTGACCCTGATCGACTGCCAGTACAGGGTGACCGGCGTTCAGGCACCGATCGGCAAGGGCGCACTCGCCGCGATTGCGTCGATCGGGGGGCATAGTTTCGGATTGCTCGTGGAAAAGGTGTACGACGTTGTGACCGTTTCCGAAGATGCCATGTGCCCTGCCGTCAAACTGGGCGAAGGCTGGACCGATATTGTATCCAGCCTGCTGGCCATTGACGGTCGCCTGGTGATGGTGATCGATCCTGACAGGCTGGTGGCGACCGGTGGCATGCGGGCAGCCGCCTGATCCGGACATTCATCGCAAATTTTCGGCTTTTGCCGTCGCAATTAACCCGACACTAACGGGCACTCGATAGGGTTGGTCTTTAATGGACCAGGGAGTACCCGTCAGATGAAATCCTGCCTGATTGTCGATGACAGCAAAGTCATTCGAAAAGTCGCACGCCATATCCTTGAAACGCTGCAATTCCAGGTGGATGAGGCGTCGGATGGAACCGAAGCGCTCGACCGTTGCACCGAATTTGCGCCCGATGTCATACTGCTGGACTGGAATATGCCGGTGATGAGCGGAATGGATTTTTTGCGCGCCTACAGGGCAAGCGGTGCCGCCTCGGCAAAAATCATCTTCTGCACGACCGAAAATGGCATCGGCCATATTCAGGCCGCCATTGATGCCGGTGCCGACGAATATGTAATGAAGCCGTTCGATCGCGAAACGCTCGAAACCAAGCTGCAAATCGTCGGCTGCATCTGAGGGCTGCATGTTCGCGCGCCGCAAAGTCGCACCACCGGAGGAACGGAAAGGCACGCCGCCGATCCGCGTGCTGCTGGTCGATGACAGCAATGTCGTGCGGTCGATCTTCGCGCGCGTTCTGGCGGATTGCGGACAGGTTGAAATCGTCGGCGAAGCAGCCAGCAGTGCCGAGGCACTGCAACATCTGAAACGGCAACGGGCAGACATCATCCTGCTCGACATCGAAAGGCCCGAACGGACGGGGCTGGATGCGCTGCCCGAGATACTGGATGCCGCCGCCGGAGCGCGCGTACTCGTCGTCTCTGCCTTTGTCGAGGAAAACGGCCCGGCCGCCATCCGCGCCTTGTCACTGGGTGCCTGCGACACGCTGTCCAAGCCGGGGCGGTTCGGCTTTTCCGGAAAATTCTCCGAAACGCTGATCGAAAAGGTGGTGCGGCTTGGCCGCTCGGCAAAGGCGCCTTCCCCCCGGCCCGGGGAGCAATCCAGCTTTCCCGCAAGCCGCATGGGGCAGGGCGAGGCAAAACCCCATTGCGTTGCGATTGGCGCTTCGACGGGCGGTATCCCCGTCATCTACGAAATCGTGCGCAGCTTGCCGCAAACGCTGGATTGCCCGGTCTTCATTACGCAACATCTGCCCGACGCGTTCATGGAGTTTTTCGCCCGCCAGTTGCAGTCGCAGACGCAGAAGCGGGTTTGCGTCGCCGTTGCCGGTGATGTGGTGGCGGACAATACCATATATATATCGCCCGGCGATGCGCACCTCGTCTGCCAGCGGGATGGCAGCCGGGTCGTCATTGGCCATTTGCGCCATTATGCGGGCAGCAGATACAGCCCGTCGGTCGACGCGCTGCTCGAATCCGTTGCCGAAATCTATGGTCAGAATGCGCTGGCGATCATCTTGAGCGGCATGGGCAATGATGGAGCGCAAGGGGCGACCAGGCTGGCGGCCAAACAGGCGCGCATCTTTGTGCAGGATGAGGAAAGTTCGGTTGTCTGGGGGATGCCGGGCGCTATTGCGCGTGCGGGGCTGGCCACGGCGATCATGCCGCCCGCCCATCTGACGCGTTACCTTCACAGCTGTGTTCGCGACTGATGACGAATATTGTCGGCCACGAATATCAGAAGCTTGCCGACTTGCTGGCGCGCGAAACGGGGCAGCAATTGCTCGCCAACCGCCACTGGCGCGTCGAAATGGCGCTCAAGCCCATTATGCGGAAGCACTCGATCCCGGATATTTCGGTGCTCGTTTCGATCCTGTCTGGCGGCGGGGAACGCGAATTGTTGAGGGAATGTATCGAAGCGATGATCAACAACGAGACCTGCTTCTTTCGCGATCAGGCAAATTTTGCGCTGTTGACCGGTCCGGTGCTGGATTCGATTCGTGCACACCGGCACACCACGAAGCGGTTGCGGATATGGTCTGCGGCCTGTTCAACCGGTCAGGAGCCATATTCCCTCGCCATCACATTTCTTGAAAATCCTGAAAAATGGCGGGGCTGGAATATCCAGATTTACGCGACCGACATTTCCACCTCGGCGCTGGCCAGGGCGCGCAAGGGGGTCTTTTCGCAATTCGAAATCCAGCGCGGGCTCCCTGTGATGCTCATGCTCAAATATTTCGATCAGGTTGACGGTGACTGGGCGGCCAAGGGCGAAGTCAGAAAAATGGTGACATTTGCCCAGCATAACCAGCTCGACAGCGCGCGTGCGTTCGGACAGTTTGACCTGATCCTGTGCCGGAACATGCTGATGTATCTGTGCGACAACAAGCGGCGCGAGGTGCTGGAAAAGCTCTCAGCGGCGCTGGCGCCGGACGGCATATTGATGCTGGGCGCTGCCGAAACCGTCATCGGGCAGACCGACAAATTCGAAGGCTCGCGCGAGTTTCGCGGTTTCTATCAGCGTACCGGGGCCGCAATTCCCGGCCAGCACAGGATTGCCGTCTGACCGGGCTTTGCATAGCGACGCTTGCGGCCTATGACATGCACATGATCTGGTATCCTTCCCCGAATTTCGGCGAGCGAACTTTGCCGATTACCATGCTGGTATTGCACTATACCGGCATGAAAAGCGGCCCTGCGGCGGTCGAATGGCTGGCCAATCCGGCTTCGAAAGTATCGGCCCATTATGTCGTCGAGGAAGATGGCCAGATAGTCCATATGGTCCGCGAGGAGCAGCGCGCGCAGCATGCGGGCATATCCTATTGGCGCGGCGTAACCGACTGCAACAGCGCCAGCATCGGGATCGAAATCGTCAATCCGGGCCATGAATGGGGCTATCGCCCCTTTCCTGAGGAGCAGATGGCGGCGCTGGTGCCGCTGGTCGCCGAAATTGTGCGGACTTACAGTATCCCGCCCCGCAATGTCGTTGGCCATAGCGATGTGGCTCCGTCGCGTAAGGAAGATCCCGGCGAATTGTTCGATTGGGAACGGCTGGCCAGGGTCGGTCTGGCGATTCCGCGTCCGGTGAAAAATCTTGTCGATCCCGGCTGGGGCGATGCCGCCTTTCTGCTGGCACTTGAACGCTATGGCTATGGCATTGCGGACGGGCCGAAGGCTGTGATTGCCTTTCAGCGCCGGTTTCGGCCGGAAAATGTGGATGGCGTGATCGACGGGCAGTGCCGGGCAATCCTTTGGAGCCTGCTCTTGGAACATGAGGGCGGACCTGCTATCGGCTGACGCGCCAGAGGGTCGGGCGACCGCCGGTGCTTCGCTTGCGGGGTGCGGGAGGAAAGTCCGGGCTCCAGCGAGGAACGGTGCCGGATAACGTCCGGCGAAGGTGACTTCAGGGAAAGTGCCACAGAAAGCAAACCGCCATGGCTTCGGCCAGGTAAGGTCGAAAGGGTGCGGCAAGAGCGCACCGCGCGGGCGGCAACGTCGGCGGCATGGCAAACCCCACCGGGAGCAAAATCGAATAGGGGCGGCGCATGGCATCCTCCTGCCAGTCGCCCGGGTTGATTGCTTGACCCTGAATGCAAGTTCAGGGCTAGAGGAATGGTCGCCCAACCCGCAATGCCTTGTGCAAAGGCGGGTGGACAGAACCCGGCTTACAGACCCTCTGGCAATTTTTTCCAGTAGAGATAGACGCCGCCCAATAATGTCAGCACGACGGCTTCGACAACCATCGGTTCGATGACGCGGGGCGAACTGCCGTCAATTGCGAGGCTGACAAAACGACCGGCCAGGGCCAGCGCAGGCAGCAGCCATGTCGCGGCCAGCCAGAACAGGCTGCGCTTCCATGCCGCGACGATGGCGAAGACGCCGATGGCGAGGAACAGTCCGCCTATATCGGCGCGGATGTTGGCCGCGCCGATCGCGCCGACGGTGACGATGCCGCGTGCATCCGCCAGCGCCGCCACATCGAACCAGTGCTGGTACACCGAAAGCAGCGACAAAAGCCCGATTATCGCAACAAGAATGCGAGACACTGCAAGCATCGGCTAGCCTCCCTTTTGATTTACATATCCCCACAATTGTGGTTCTCTTGGTTTCAAGGGTATCTAATTTGATGAGGGGAACGCAAATGTCATTAGTTGATCGTGCAAAGAATATCCTTTTGAACCCGAAAGCAGAATGGGAGGTTATTGCCAAGGAAGGCGCAACCGTGGGCGGCCTGTTCACCGGATATGCCATTCCGCTTTCTGTTCTGCCCATTGTCGGGTCGATTGTGGCTCTCGGGCTGCTCGGCATAGGAGCCGGTGCGCTCGCGCCCATGGGCATCGCCTCTGCCGGGATCGGCATCGCCGCCGGGATGGCGGCAGTCGGCTTCTTCATCGGCTTGATCATGCTCTATGTGATGAGCCTGATCGTGAATGCGGTGTCGCCCAGCTTTAACGGCAAATCCGATATGGTCAGCGCAACCAAGCTGATGGCTTACGCATCGACGCCGTCATGGGTGGCCGGGTTGATTGCACCCTTTCTGGGGCCCGTAGGGGGTTTTATCTCGATCGCGGCGATCGCCTATGTCGTCTATCTGATCTACACCGGCATCGGCCCTGTCATGGAAGCACCGGCGGATAAAGTTGCCGGTTTCACCGTGGTTATCATCCTGATCTATATCGTCCTGTCGATGGTGCTGACCATGTTCATCGGCGGCATGTTGATCGCCACATTCTTTGGCGGCGCCATGATGGCGGGCGCAGCCAGCATGTAATTTGGCCGAATTCGGCCTAGCATCGGGGTCATGCCATCGCTAAGGCGGCGGCATGGCCCGTTTTTCTAGAAGCAATGACTGGGGGTTTCCCCGCTGGCGCGGATATGGAACTGCGCGTGAAGCACAGGCCGTGCGGCTGTGTGACCGGGTAGGGTGCGACCGCCCCGGAAATTGCCCGGCCCCCAAATCGCCCAACAGCCCCGAACGCTGGATGTTCTGCGAAGAGCATGCGGCGGAATATAATCGCGGATGGGATTATTTCGCCGGACTGACCGCCGAGGAAGCCGCAAAGCGCGAAGCCGACGAAAAGCGGGATGCGAGCGGCTATCGGGAATCGGCGCATTATGGCTGGATGGGCCCGGGTGACGGCAGCCGGAGCCGCGACGAAATGCGTGCGCTCGAACTGCTTGGGCTGGATCCGGACGCAGATTTCGAGGAAATCAAAAAGGCTTGGCGCAAGATTGCCAAGGAGACGCACCCCGATGTGCGACCCAATGATAGCGATGCCGCCAAGGCCTTTCAGGCAGGACAGGCAGCGTTTGACGTGCTGCGTGCAGCCGAAGAACGGCGCGCCTGGAAGGGATAAGCGCGTCAGGCGTAGCGCGCTGCGGTATCCCGGATCAGGCTTATCATATTCGGGATGCCCTGCGTCCGGTTTGAACTGAGCTGGTTTTTCAGGTCGAACGGGGCCAGCGCGCCTTCAATGTCGATCTGCCCGATCTCGCTGGCAGTCTTGCCGTCGACGGTTTTCAGGACCAGTGCGATTATTCCCTTGGTGATGGCGGCGTTGCTATCCGCAAGAAACGCCAGCCTGTCATCGTCGACGACCGGATAGACCCATACGCTGGCCGAACAGCCGCGCACCAGCGTTGCATCGGTTTTCAGGGCATCGGGCATGGAAGGGAGGGCTTTGCCCAGGTCGATCAGCAAGCGATAACGATCATCACCATCGAGAAACGCATATTCTTCATAAATGTCGGCCAGCGCGGTCATGGACGCAGCGCTTATGGCCTGTTCGGTCAGATATCAATGCCCGCTGCAATGGCTTCGAGCTTTTTGACGCGCTCTTTCAGGTCAGCGACCTCGATGCGCGATACAGTCGATGGAATGCCGTCGGCGGTTGGCCGGTGCAGGTTTTCCAACTCGCTGCGTTTATATTCGATCCAGTCGCGCCAGCCGCGCAGGCTGGCCGCCGCAACAATTCCGACCGTCGCCAGGGCGAGGATGCTGATGGCAAGGTAGAAGCTGGGGTCCTGTGGCATGGTCCTTCCTTCCTGTTTCGGTTAGCGATCGCGCAGTGCTTCGATCTGGCGGCTGACGTCGACGGCGCTGCTGTTGTCGGTGGCGATGCGCTCGAGAACCTTGACCCGCTCTTTCAGCTCCTGGATCTCGTTCTGCAGTGCCTGGGTTTCGTTGTTTCCGATCAGCCGCTGGGTTTTGTTGCCCAGCATGTCCTCGTCTTCCACAATGCCGTATCTGGCCTTGTGCTTGCTCTGGATGATCTTGCCGATCGTGACGATGGCGATGATGGCCACAACCATAGTGAACGGGTCACCGATCATTTTACGACTTCCTTTTCATGCGTGGGTTCAATGTTCAGCGGCGTGGTGCGCAGCGCCTCTATCTCTTTGGCAAGGCTATAGCCCTGGTCGGTCACGATGCGCTCCAGCACGGCCACACGTTCCTCCAGGCGGCCTTTGTCGGCGGCATATTGCGCGGCCTTTTCGGCAATGGTCTGTGCGTCGAGTTCCATCTGGCGCGTTTTCAATTTCACCCAGGGCCTGAAGATGGCACCGGCAAATATGGCAAGAAGCCCGCACGAAATGCCGAATATCGGGATCAGGGCGTAGATGACGTTTTCGTTCATGGTTCAGCCTTTCAGTTTGCGGGGCCGCGCAAGGCTTCGATTTCTTCCGACAGACGGCTCGACGTGTCGGTGGCGATGCGTTCAAGGACGGCGACGCGTTCTTCAAGGCGGCTGATCTTACCCTGCAGCGCTTCATTCTCGCTGGTCAGCAAACCTATCTTGCGGTCTGAATCGGGCAACCCCTTGTCGGATTTTCCGCCCCATTCATCCTCGAGCGGATAGCCGTGCCGCGCACGGATCCAGTTGTTCAATATCCATCCGCCATACATGATGGCGATCATAGCGACTACGAATGCGGGGCCACCCCAACTCATCGTGCAATCTCCCTCTGGCGCGCTGTTCAGCGCAGCCTTTCGATTTCGCGGCCCAGGTTCAGGCTGTTGTCGGTTGCGATCCGTTCCATGACCGACAGCCGGTCTTCCAGACGCAGCATCTGGCCGCGCATCGCTTCATTTTCGTTCACCAGCAATTCGGTCTGGCGGGTCGGGGTCAGTCCATCCTGCTGGAGCGCTGCCTTGACCTTGCGGCGGCCATACCATTGGATGCCCAAGGTAACGCCCATGCCGATTATGCTGCCCAGAAACAGGACAAACATGAATTCGCCTTCGTGCATCTGATTGTCTCCCTGATCGGCCCGCTGTTCAGCGCAGGCTTTCGATTTCGTCGGCGAGTTGCTTGTTGTTGCCGACATAGAAGCTTTCCATGTCGGCGAGACGGCGGTCTATTTCGCGGAAACGCGAGCGGATGTCGCGGGTGGTGCGGGCAGGGGACTGGCGGACACCCTGCCAGAATTTCTGCTCGTCCTTATCCTCGGAATAGAGGTGGATCGGCTTTTTGTCGGCCATCCATGCGGTGATCCAGTAAGCGATCAGCGTCCAGGGAAAGCCGCCCATCAGGGTGAGCATCACCGCGCCCAGCCGGACCCAGAGGACATTGACCCCCGTATAGTCCGCAATGCCTGCGCAAACGCCTTTCCATTTGCCATTCTGCTTATCGAGATAGAATTTCGTGTGCATGCCGGACATTTCAGTTCTTCCTCTCCAGTCGGCGGATATTGTCGAGTTGGGCATAATCCTCGCTCTCATGATCGAGGCGGCGGGGATGCCAATCGGGGTTGTCGGCGGCGACAAGGCGTTCGACGGTGTCGAGACGATCTTCAAGCCGGCGTGCAAGTTCGTGCATGTCACCGAGCATGCGCTCATCGTCATTGGTAAGCGTCGCTGCGGTCTTCCAGCGGGTCACATAGTGCATGACCAGCCAGGGTAGGCCGATGAACAGCATGCCTACGACGAAAATGGGGACGAGGACGTCTTCCATCGGATCAGCCTTTCTGGTTTGCCTGTTTCAGGGCTTTTTTCATGGCTTCAAGTTCGGCATCGACTTCGTCGATGGCATTGAGCGCATCGATTTCCTCGCCCAGGGTCTTCGGCCCGTCGGCGCCAATGGCGAGCGCGTCGGCATAGCCCTGCGCTTCATCGACCCGGCGTTCCAGATCGTCGAAGCGGCTAAAGGCGTCGCGCACCTTATCGCCATTATACATGGTGCGCAGCTTGACCTGGTTCTCCGCGCTTTCAAGGCGCGTCATCAGGGCGTTCTGGCGGGCGCGGGCGTCGATCAGCTTTTTCTGCAGCTTGTGGATGTCGGCTTCGGATGCCTTCAGCGCATCATCCAGCACCGCGACTTCAGACCGAAGCTGCTCAGCCATGTCGACCGCCTTCTTGCGTTCCACCAGTGCGGCCTTGGCAAGGTCTTCGCGATCCTTGGACAGCGCCAGCTGGGCCTTCTCGGTCCAGTCCGCCTGCAGATGGTCGAGCTTGGCGATATGGCGCTGCAATTCCTTTTTGTCGGCGATGGTGCGCGCGGCAGAGGCGCGGACTTCGACAAGCGTTTCCTCCATCTCCATGATGATCATGCGGATCAGCTTTGCCGGGTCTTCCGACCGGTCGAGCAGGTCGGTGACATTGGCGGCGATGATA
>JADLBY010000036.1 GCA_020847445.1 Sphingomonadaceae bacterium
CGGGGATCAGCCGCATGCCGATCAAGGCGACGCGCGCGCTGCTCAACGCCGCGCTCGACGGCAGCCTGAACAATGCCGAATTCCGCAAGGATCCGAATTTCGGTTTCGAATTCCCGATCGCGGTCGCGGGCGTCGACAGCAAGATCCTCGACCCGCGCGAGGCATGGGCTGACAAAGCCGCCTATGATGCTACAGCGCAGAAACTGGTGCAGGCATTCATCGACAATTTCGAACAATTCGAACAACATGTCGATGAAGGTGTGAAGCAGGCGGCACCCAAAGCCGCATAAGGGCCCGGCCATATCCGGGCGTTCAGGAACCCCCGGATATGACCGAATACATGCCCCGCTTATTTGCCGACGATGGCAGCATCATCCAGGTGGGGGAAGGGCTGCTCGCGCGCACCCTGCGGCGCGAGGAATGGACGCACGAGGCGCATCTGGCGGCGTGCCTGTGGCTGGTGCGTGACCGGCCCGATATCGATGTCGAACGGGAGCTGCCCGCGATCATTCGCGGCTATAATGAAAGCGTCGGCGGCGTGAATGACGACACCCAAGGCTATCACGAGACGCTGACGCAATTCTACATCGCAACGGTGCGTGCGCATCATGCGGAGACGACGCGCTTGCCTTTGTGCGACGCGGTCAATGCCTTGCTTCAAAGCGAATGCGGCAAACGCGACTGGCCGCTGCGATTCTATTCCCGCGAAAAGCTGTTTTCAGTCGAGGCTCGGCACATGCATGTGCAACCAGATAAATAGGGACTGTCCCTATTTATTAGATGAATGCGTTCGGGTTTTCATTCTCAACCTTACCGACATATTCGGCGACATTCTTGCCCAGAACGTCGAGCGGCACATTGCCGCCCTTGACCACCGTGTCGTTGAAATCGCGCAAATCGAACAATCCGCCGAGTGATTCCTTCGCCAGCCCGCGCTGCCGCACGATCTCGCTATGTCCGACCTTGTAGCCGCAGGCCTGCCCCGGCCAGCTGCAATAGCGGTCGACCTCGCTCGCCACCTCGAGAGGGTTCGAGCCGTTTTCCTCGACAAAGAATTTGACGCCCTGTTCGCGCGTCCAGCGTTTAGCGTGAAGGCCGGTATCGACGACCAGGCGGCATGCGCGGAAGGCGAGCGATTGCAGATAACCCAGGCGTCCGACCTGATAATCGTCATACAGGCCCAGTTCGTCGGCCAGCTGCTCGGCATAGAGCGCCCAGCCTTCGGAATAGGCGTTAAAGGCCAGCATGGTGCGGATCAGCGGCATCTGGTTGGCATATTCGCCCTGCCAGACATGGCCCGGAATTGCTTCATGGAAGGCAAGATCGGGCAGGCTGTATTTGCTGTGCAGATCGGTCGTCCGCAGGTTGATCCAGAATTTGCCCGGGATCGAGCCGTCGATCGAACCGGCGCCACCATAGGCACCGGGCGCGCCCGGTTCCTCCTCGGGGGGCAGGCGTTTGACCTCCAGATTGCCGCGCACCAATGTGCGGAACGCGCGCGGCAATTCGGCGCGGATTTTGCCCAGCCATTGTTCGATGAAGGCCATGATTTCCGCGCGTCCCGCATCGCCCTCGCTGAACTTGTATCGCGGATCATTGGCCAGTGCATTCATCCGCTCGCCGACCGAGCCCTTGCTATAGCCAAGGCTTTTCAGGATGGGATCCATCCGGCCATGCAACATGCGCAACTCGTCGAGCCCCATCTTGTGCACTTCGTCAGGGCTCATCCGCGTTGTCGTGCTCGCGCGCAACGCCCAGGCGTAAAACTGGTCGCCATGCGGGCGCGCCCACATTCCGGCATCTATTGTCGCCTTTGGCAGCTGGGCCTTCATCTCGGCAAGCTGGCGGGCAAGCGCGGGGGCGACCTTGTCGCGCGTAATGGCCGTCGCACGTTCGGACCAGTTGCCCGCGATCTGCAATTCCTTTGTGCGCCGCCCGATGCTTTCGGCAAGTCCGCCGCCCTGTCGCGCACCGTTCAGGCTTTGCTCCATCTGGCGGATCGCCTTTTCGATCAGAAAGGCCGGGGCAATCAGCCCGCTGGCAGCAGCGGCCTTCAGCCTGCCGGTTTCTCCGTCCAGTGCCCCGGCATAGGCTTCGAGCCGCAACAGATAGGCCTCCGCATCATCGGCATTGCGGACCGGATGATCGCTGTCGAGGAAACGGGGGATGTCGAGATAGGCGCCGACATTCTGGATGACGACATAGGGCGTGTTGCGCCAGCCGCCGACGGCGACGTCGCCATAAGGCTGGGCAAAGCCTGCCAGCGCCACATCATAAGCGCTTTCGACAACGGCCAGGCTGGTGCGCGTGGCATGATCGAGCCCCGCAGTGTCGAAGGCGCGGATACGCTTGACGTCGGCCGCCAGCGTGTCCGCCACGGCCTTCTGCCCGGCAGCCGACCGGTCGCCCAGTTTGCCGCGCATCGCGGCGCGCGCGCCGGTATCGATGCCAAGCGAGGTTGCCCCCTCGGGCGAATGGGCGAGCAGGTTGTCGGCAATCGAATCCAGCAAGGCGCTGGCTTCTGTCGCACCCGTTTTCGGTCCGGGCACAGTTGCAGCACCGGCGGTGTTGCCTCGGGCACAGCCGCCCAGCGCGAGCGCCGCCACGCCCGCGCCCATCGCACCCAGCGTTTGCCGACGGGAAAATTGTTGAACGCTATCGGACACGGCTCGCTCCTCCAAAAACCTTGTCGGCGGTGATACGCGCAGGCGCGTTCGGGTCAATAGCAGGCGGATTGCCGCTGCGGCTTTTTCTGCCAACGACCGCAAGGCAAGAAAAAACCCGGCTGCGAACCGGGCTTTTCCTTATCAAGATCGGGATTATCCCTAGTCGAGCAAATCGGCGGGCACCTTGCCGCCATTTGCGGCCAGTTCGCGCATCACGGCCTTGTGCAACCAGATGTTCATTTCCGCGCTGCCTTCGAGTTCGCCGGTATAGCCAAGCTCCATCGCCAGATCCTTGCGTTCCTGCAGCGAGCTTTCCATGCCGAGCATCTTCATCAGATCGACAATCGAGGTTCGCCAGTTGAGGTTGCGGCCATCATTGGCGTCGATTTCCTCAAGATGCGCGATAACGTCCACTTCGCTGATCGCGACAGGGGCAGCTTCTACCGGCGCGGCGACAATGGGGGCTTCCGGAGCGGGGGTGGCTGCGACAGCCTTCTTGCCGAAAATGGCATCCTTGATCTTGCTGAAAATGCTCATGGTCATTCCTTCCTTTGCAGCCGGTTTCAGAACGGAAAAGGATAAGCGCCTTCGGCGATATTTGGGAGCAGAAAGCGTTCCGCAATTGTAAAATCGCGGCAGGGCGATGAATAGCTCTATCGCTTGACCATTGAAGCTGCGAAACTGGCGGCAATCCGCTTATCGTAGGAGTGTTCAAATGGACATGATGGAAATTCTGAAGCAGTCGGGCGCAATCGGTTCGGTCGCACAGCAACTCGGCGTCAATGAACAGATTGCCCAGGCAGGGGCAGAGGCCTTGCTGCCCGCCATATTGGGCGGATTCAAGAAAACGGCACAGGCGCAGCCCGGCGGAATTGAAGGTCTGGGCGGGTTGCTGGGCCAGCTTGGCGGAGGCGGTCTGCTCGACAGCGTCCTGTCGCCCGCACCGACGCCGGTTGAACAGGGAAATGACGTGCTGGGCCAGATTTTCGGGTCGAAGGATGTCAGCCGCTCGGTTGCCGGACATGCCGCCGAGCAGACCGGCATCGATTCATCGCTGTTGAAAAAGATGCTGCCGCTGCTCGCCATGCTCGTTGCCGGTTATCTTGCCAAGCAGGGCGGTGGCGAACAGGGTGGCGGCCTGGGAGGCATACTCGGCAATGTCCTTGGCGGCGCGCTTGGTGGTGGCCAGCAGCAGGGCGGGGGCCTTGGCGGTGTGCTTGGCAATGTCCTCGGCGGCGCGCTCGGCGGTGGTCAGCAGGCGGCGCCTGCTGGCGGTCTGGGTGGTCTGGGTTCGCTGCTCGATATGGACGGCGACGGCAATCCGCTCGACGACATCATCGGCATGGCGGGCAAACTGGCGCGCTGAGCGGTCGAGCCCTGACGACAGAATATGGGCCGTCAGGCCACGGGTTCGACCTTCAAAACCGCACCTTCAGCACCGGTAACGCGCACCTTTGCGCCCGCCGGTGCGTCGGCGCCGCGCACATTCCATTCGCTGTCGCCGACTTTCACGCGCCCGCGTCCGTCGGATATCGCCTCGATAACCGTAACCACTTCACCGGTCAGCCGCGCGCCGCGATCATTCAGGGCAGGGTCTTCGGACTGGATCGGATTGTCCTTCAGAAAGCGCTTGCCCGCATAGACGGTAAGCACCGAAATCACGGCGAACAGCGCAACCTGCAGCGGCAGCGAAATCGGCAGAGCCCAGGCGATCAGGCCGACGATAATGGCCGCAACCCCCAGCCACATCAGGAAAAATCCGGGCGCGAGCATTTCGATCACGCCCAGTGCCACGCCAATGGATAGCCAGAACCAGTGCGGTTCCAGCGATGCGATCCAGTCCGTCATCCTATTTGCCCTTTTCCGTAGCGAGCGCATCTCTGGCGAGTTCGCCGATGCCGCCCAATGTGCCGATCAACTGTGTCGCCTCGACCGGGAACAATATGGTCTTGCTGTTGGGCGAGGTCGCAAACTGGCTGACCGCATCGGTATATTTCTGCGCGATGAAATAGTTGAGCGCCTGTGTGCCCGACGAGGCGATAGCGTCCGAAACCATTGTGGTTGCCTTGGCTTCGGCCTCGGCCTCACGCTCGCGCGCTTCGGCGTCGCGGAATGCGGCTTCGCGGCGGCCTTCGGCCTGCAGGATCGCGCCCTGTTTTTCCCCCTCGGCGCGCAGGATTTCGGCTGCACGCAGGCCTTCGGCTTCCAGGATTTGCGCGCGCTTTTCGCGTTCGGCCTTCATCTGCCGTGCCATTGCATTCGAAATATCTGCGGGCGGGCGGATATCCTTCACCTCGACACGGGTGATCTTCACGCCCCACGGGCTGGTTGCGTGATCGACCACGCCCAGCAGGCGGCCATTGATATCATCGCGCTTGGACAGCGTTTCGTCGAGGTCCATCGAGCCCATCACCGTGCGCAGATTGGTGGTCGTGATCTGCATGATCGCGACATAGAGATCCGACACTTCATAGGCGGCCTTGGCGGCGTCGAGCACCTGAAAGAAGACGACGGCGTCGACGCCGACCATCGCATTATCCTTGGTGATGATTTCCTGTCCCGGAATGTCGAGCACCTGTTCCATCATGTTGATCTTGCGACCGACGCGGTCGACAAAGGGAACAATGAAGTTGAAACCCGGATGCGCGGCATGGGTAAAACGGCCAAAACGCTCGACAGTATAGACATGACCCTGCCGGACGACAGTAATTCCCATCATCAGGAAAATGACCGCGAGTACCAGCAAAACGATTACAAAGGTTTCCAGGCCCTGCCTCCTGTTTGACTATGCGCAATCTCCCAAATAAGCGGGCCCTTGCCAAGCGAAATCGGAAGTGGAGTGTCGCACTATGACATTGGTCGAAAAGCTGAAATTGGTGCGCACCGCGCTCTACGTTCCCGCAACCAACGCACGCGCGCTGGAAAAGGCGAGGGGGCTGGGCGTCGACATGCTGATCATCGATCTGGAGGATTCGGTTCCGGCAGAAAGCAAATCCGATGCCCGGGCCGCTGCGGTCGAGGAGGTGGCGAAGGGCTTTCCCGGAAAGCTGGTCGCAATCCGCCTCAACGGGCTCGACAGCGCAGAACTGGCGGCGGACATTGCGGCGGTCGAAAGGTCGTTGGCTGATTGCTTCGTGCTGCCGAAAGTCGAAGCCGTAGCGGATCTCGATCTGGTCGTTGCAAAATTGCCCAATCCGGTCCTGGCGATGATCGAGGGTCCGGCCGGTATCTATGCCGCGCGGGAGATTGCGGCGCATTCTGCCGTTGCCGGCCTGATCGCTGGCGTGAACGATATTTGCGCCGATATGGGAATCCGGCCCGGCCCTGCACGTGAGGGCCTCGAACTCGCGCTGCAGAGCATGGTGCTGGCTGCCGCTGCTGCAGGCAAGCCAGCCTTTGACGGGGTGAATAACAAGCTCGATGACATGAGCGGACTGGAGACGGAGTGCCTGCAGGGCCGTTGCTATGGCTTCACCGGCAAGACATTGATCCATCCCAATCAGATTGCCATTGCCAACGCTGCCTTCGGCCCGACTGCCGAGGAAATTGCCGAGGCCGAAGCCCTGATCGAAGCGGCTACCGGCGGCGCCCAGCGGCACCGGGGAAGGATGATCGAGAGCATGCATGTCGATGAAGCGCGCAGAACGATAGAACGTGCTCGACATACGACAGGCAGTTAGACTAACTGCGCGCATGTCTGCGCTTCGCTCCATTTTCCTTCTGCTCTCGCTTGCCCTGACCGGAGCAGTGGCGGATGCCAAGCCGATCAGCGAGGCAGAGCTGCGCAAGCATGTCGAGATACTGGCGTCCGACGCCTATGAAGGCCGGGGGCCCGGAACCGAGGGCGAACGCAAGACTCTGGCCTATCTGGAGAGCGAATGGGCAAAGGCTGGCCTGCAACCCGGTGCCGCCGACGGGAGCTGGTACCAGCCGGTCGAACTGATCAAGCGCGGACCGGGGCAAACCAATGTCCAGTTCTACGCAAAAGGCGAAAAGCTGCGCGTTGTCAGCAAGGATATTGTTCTGGTTGGCCGGGAACGCCAGTTTGCAGCATCGCGGCTGCCGACGGTCTTTGTCGGCCATGGCGTGAACGGCCAGGGCAAGGTCGTCGCCGATGTCAAAAACAAGCTGGCCTTCATGCTGGCGGATGAAGCAGACTTTGTTCCAACAGACATGAAGCAGGCGCGCAGCAGGAGGATGGCGCTGATCGATGCAGGTGCGACCGCAGTCGTGTCGATTTCTGGCGAACAGTTCGATTTTCCGGTTTATCGTCGGGCGCTCCTATCACGCCCGATCAACTGGGCGGTCAGCGACAAGCGCGCAGAGATCGAGGGCGTCATCAGCCCGCAATATATGGTCGCGCTCGTGACGGCCGCAGGCGGCGACTGGGACAAGCTGCGTGCGGCGGCTCGGTCTGCCGATTATGCCGGACAAACGCTCGGCATTTCGGTTGATCTCGATGTTCAAAGCGAGGTCGAGCGGATCAGCAGCCACAACATCATCGGCAAGTTCCCGGGCCGCAAGGCCGGAAGCGGCGCGGTGGTTTTCATGGGGCATTGGGACCATTTCGGTATCTGCCGACCCGAAGGCGCGGAAGACCGGATCTGCAATGGTGCGGTCGACAATGCGAGCGGCATGGCCGTGCTGACCGAAGTGGCCCGGCGGCTGGGCAGATTGAGGCTGGATCGCGACATCTATTTCGTCGGCACCACCGCCGAGGAATATGGGCTGATAGGCGCACGTGCCTTTGCTGCCGACCCGCCTGTCCCGCTCGACCGGATCACGGTCGTGTTGAATATCGATACTGTCGCGATTGCACCAAAAGGGGCAAAAGTTGCCATTATCGGTCGCGGCCGAACAGGGCTGGATGCCGATGTCGAAGCCGTCGCCGGCAAACTGAAACGCAAGATCGAAACCTCGACCGATTCCAACGCGTTCCTGCAGCGGCAGGATGGCTGGGCACTGACCGAAAAGGACGTGCCAGCGCTGATGGTGGGCGGTTCATTTGCCGATCTGCCGAAGCTGGAGGCGTTTCTCAATAGCGATTATCACGGGCCGGATGACGAGGTGACCGACACGCTTCAGCTTGGCGGGGCGGCGGAAGATGCCGACCTGCACGTCGCGCTTGGCCGCTATTTTGCCGATACCCGCAAATACAAGCCCAAAAAGGCCGAGAAGGGGACTGGCGAATAACCGGTTCACTGTTTACATGGGCCGCCACGACTCGACACCCAGACAAAGCAAAGTGGCACCATGAAATCCGACAAAATCCGCCTAGGACTGACTTTCGACGATGTGCTGTTGCAGCCTTGCGAGTCGACCATATTGCCCAGCCAGGCTGACACGCGCACGCGGATAACCCCCGACATCACACTGAACATTCCGATCATGTCGTCGGCAATGGATACCGTCACCGAGGCGCGCATGGCGATCGTGATGGCGCAATTGGGCGGCATCGGCGTTCTTCACCGCAATCTTTCGATCGAGGAACAAGTGGCCGCCGTCCGTCAGGTGAAGCGCTATGAATCGGGGATGGTGGTCAACCCGATCACCATCGCGCCCGATGCGACGCTGGCCGAGGCACAACTGCTGATGGCGGAAAACCGCATTTCGGGAATCCCGGTGGTTGAGGCGAGCGGCAAGCTGGTCGGTATCGTTACCAACCGCGATGTGCGTTTTGCCGAAAACCCGATGCAGCCGGTTTCCGAATTGATGACCCGCGACAATCTGGCGACAGTGCAGGCTGGCGTTTCGCAGGAAGAGGCGCAGCGCCTGCTGCATCAGCGCCGTATCGAGAAACTGCTGGTCGTCGATAATGACTTTCATTGCGTCGGGCTGATCACCGTCAAGGATATCGAAAAGGCGGTCACCTATCCCAACGCCACCAAGGATGTGACGGGGCGCCTGCGCGTTGCCGCCGCGACCACGGTTGGCGACAAGGGGATCGAGCGCACCCGCGCACTGGTCGAGGCCGAATGCGACGTCATCATTGTCGACACCGCACATGGCCACAGCAAGATGGTTTCGGCTGCGGTTTCCGAAATCAAGAAGATGTCGGGCAAGGTTCAGGTCATCGCGGGCAATGTCGCCACGGCAGAAGCCACGCGCGCGCTGATCGATGCCGGTGCCGATGGCGTCAAGGTTGGCATTGGCCCGGGGTCGATCTGCACCACGCGCGTTGTCGCCGGAGTCGGCGTTCCGCAATTGACCGCGGTTATGGATTCGGCGGAGGAAGCGGCGAAATCGGGCATCCCGGTAATCGCTGATGGCGGGCTGCGCACCTCGGGCGATCTTGCCAAGGCGCTGGCTGCTGGTGCGTCGAGCGTGATGGTCGGCTCGCTTCTGGCAGGCACCGAGGAGGCGCCGGGCGAAACCTTCCTCTATCAGGGGCGCGCGTACAAAAGCTATCGCGGCATGGGATCGGTCGGCGCGATGGCTCGCGGGTCGGCCGACCGTTATTTCCAGCAGGATATCAAGGACCAGCTCAAGCTGGTGCCCGAAGGCATTGAAGGGCAGGTGCCGTTCAAGGGGCCTGCGTCCGATGTGATCCACCAACTGGTCGGCGGGATCAAGGCGGCGATGGGCTATACCGGCTCTGCGACGATTGCGGATTTGCAGGAACGGGCACGCTTTGTGCAGATCACCAATGCGGGGCTGCGCGAAAGCCATGTTCATGACGTGACGATCACGAGGGAAGCCCCCAATTATCCGACACGGTGAGAGGAGACGATGACTCCCTCTGCCAGGGTTCAGGCTGCAATAGATCTGCTTGATGCCATCATAGCGGCAACGCGGGACAAGGGCGCATCTGCCGACCGCATCGCCGCCGCATTTTTCGCTGGCCGTCGTTATGCCGGATCGAAAGATCGCCGGGCGGTTCGTGATTTGGCCTGGCGGGCGATCAGGCGTTTTGGCGAAAGGCCCGAAAATGGCCGTGCGGCGCTGATCGCGCTTGCCGACGGGGATGCAGAGCTTGCCAGCCTGTTCGATGGCCTTGCTTATGGGCCAGCTGTAATCGCGGCAGATGAACCACGGGCATCGGGGGGCGCTTTGCCCGAATGGGTCAAGCCGCTCTTTTCGCCATTGGTGAGCGAAGGCGAATATCCCGCCTTGCTGGAAAGGGCGCCGCTTGATGTTCGTGTGAACCGGTTGGTGGCGGATCGCGATGCGATGGCAAAAAATCTGCCGGAGGCGCTTCCGCTTCCGGAAAGCCGCGATGGACTGCGGCTGCCAACAGGTTTTGCGATCGAAACCAGCGCGCCTTACACATCCGGCGCAATCGAAGTGCAGGATATTGGCAGCCAGTTGATTGCCGAGGCGTGCAACGCTGCGCCTGCGATGACAGCGCTCGATCTGTGCGCCGGAGCAGGGGGCAAGACGCTGGCGCTTGCCGCGCACATGGCCGGGCAGGGGCGATTGGTCGCGGCCGACACCAGCCGCGATCGCCTCTCCCGTTTGCCTCCGCGGGCGGCACGCGCAAAGGCGGAATTCATGGAGACACGGCTGCTCGATCCGGGCAGGGAAATGGCTGCGCTGGCCGATCTGTCGGGCTGCTGCGATGTCGTGCTCATCGATGCGCCCTGTTCGGGCAGCGGCACCTGGCGACGCAACCCCGAAACCCGCTGGCGGCTCGATCAGCGCGATTTGCAGCGGCTGGTGTCGGAACAGGCGCGGCTGCTCGAATTGGGGGCCGCTCTTGTCCGGCCTAATGGGCACCTCGTCTATGCGGTCTGTTCGCTATTGGCCTGCGAAGGACATGACCAGATTGCGGCGTTCCTTGCGCGCCATCCGGACTTCGCGGCACAGCAGCCTGCAATAGGCGCGGGCAGGGCGGATGGTGCAGGCATCTTGCTAACCCCGGCGCATGACGGTAGCGATGGCTTCTACTTGGCGCGTTTGCACAAGCTGTGATAGCGGGGGCTACCGGTGTCTAATGTCTGGAAGCTGATTATGCGTTTCTCTGCCCCCGTCATCGCCCTGTCTGCGTTTTTCCTTGTGGCGTCGAGTGCCAGCATCGGCAAAAAAGCCGACCATGAAATCGATCCGCAATCTGTCGCGCTGGTTGCTGAAGGCGTTGCCGCGCAAAAGGCCGGGCAATATGACAATGCGCTCGGCTGGTTCGAAACCGCCCTGGCCGTCGATCCCCGCAATCGCGCGGCCTTTGTCGGCATGGCAGAGGTTTCGGCGCAGCAGGGGCTGAAAGGCAAGGCGATCTCCTTTTACAAGAGCGCGCTCGACATTGAGCCCAATGACGTTGCGGTGATCGCGGCGCAGGGTGAATTGATGGCGTCGAAGGGGGCGCTTGACGCCGCGAAGAAGAATCTCGCGCGCTTGCAGATATTGTGCCGTTCGAAATGCGGGGAAAGCGATCGTCTGGCGTCTGCCATCGAAAGGGCCGGAAACAGGAACGCGATGCAGGCGAGCGCGGTCGAGATCAAGCCCGTGGTCGAAAAGGCAAATTGAGAATGGCTAAGCTGCGATATCTTTAGCTCGCCATTCCCGCGAAGGCGGGGAACGCAGTGACCGCGAGGTCCATCCAACTCCTGCCGTCTAAATCTATTGTGCCGGTGATGGACTCCCACCTTTGCGGGCGTGACAAAGGTCTTTTTCGGGATTCAAATCAATGGTCCGAATTCGGCCACCACGCCTTCATAAATCCGCCGTTTGAACGGCACGATCAGCTTGGGCAATTCCTGTGCCTCGGCCCATTTCCAGCGCGAAAATTCCGGGTGGTGGGTTTCGATGTTGATGTCGGCGTCGTCGCCCTTGAAGCGCATCAGGAACCACCATTGCCGCTGCCCGCGCCAGCGCCCGCCCCAGATATTGCCCTGCAATTCTGGCGGCAGATCGTAAAAATATTCCTCGCGGCTGCGCGCCAGCAGGTCGACATGATCGGGCAGTAATCCGGTTTCCTCGCCCAGTTCGCGGAAGGCGGCGGTTTCAGGATCTTCGCCATCGTCAATCCCGCCCTGCGGCATTTGCCAGGCATCCCCCGGGTTGTCGATCCGCTGACCGACAAAGACCAGCCCGGCCCTGTTGGCGAGCATGATCCCCGCACATGGGCGGTAGGGCAGGTCGTCGCTGTCGCTCATCTGTCCAGCCTCAGGCGTCAGCCATCACTTCGGCCAGCATCGCTTTCAAGGCGGAAAGGTTGCCTGCAACATCCTCCTTCGACGACGGTATGGCTCTGCGCAAGGTGATATGGCCGTGGATATTGCCGTCGGCGCTGCGATGCTGCACGGTGACGCCCGCCGCCTTCAGTGCCTCGACATAGGCCAGACCCTGATCGCGCAGCGGATCGAGGCTGGTGGTCGTTACCAGCGAGGGCGGCATGCCCTGCTGCGCAAATTTGATCGGCGCGCCGCGATAGTCGTCGCCTTCGGTCTGATAGGCTGCATGGAAATAATCCATCGAGTCCCTGGTCAGCAGATAGCCTTCGGCAAAATCGCGCATGCTTGGCCAGTCGTCGCTGTCGGTGACCACCGGATAGATCGGATGCTGCAACAGCACCGGCACCGCCGCGGGATTATCGCGCAGCGCCATGGTGGTGACGATGGTCAGATTGCCGCCAGCACTATCGCCCGAGGTGACAAGCCCGGTCACCTCTAGGCCCAGTTCGGCCGGGCTGCCTGCGATCCAGCGGGTTGCGGCCTCGCAATCGACGGCGGCTGCCGGAAAACGATGTTCGGGGGCAAGGCGGTAATCGATCGAGATGACGGGGATGTCGAGCTGGCGTGCCACCTCGGCACAATAGGGCCCGTAAATGTCGAGATCGCCGATAACAAAGCCGCCGCCATGATAGAAAACCATCACCGCACCGGCGCCGCGCCCTTCGCGGGCATCATAGAGTCGCGCGGGAATCACGCCTGCCGGTCCCGGGATCGAAAGGTCGCGCACCACCGCCAGCGCACCCAGTTCTTCCTCGGCCAGCGCGCCCATTTCGGCCATCATTGCGCGCGCTTCCGTAGCGGAAAGTTCGTGCATCTTGGGGCCGGGCTGGCTGTTCAGAAAATCCAGAAAGGCCCGCACATCGGGGCGCACAAAATGGTCGCTCATGGTCGCTCTCCAGTCCTTGTTCGACCAAGGCATAACCCGAACGTCAGGGCGCGTCCATGCCAAAGCCCGGCTGTGCCCTGAAACAGATTTCCTATTTGGATTTGGCGCAAAAGCGCGCATAAGGAAGGCATTAGACTAGAATTAAAATCAGCGGGACTATACGAAATGGCCACTGCCGCGCGCAGCATCGATACCCAATCCCAAGCCGACATCCCCCATCCCGAAGCCGTAGTGGTCCGCTTTGCGGGGGACTCGGGCGACGGGATGCAGCTGACCGGGGGGCAGTTCACCCTGTCGTCGGCGCTGGCGGGTAACGACTTTGCGACCTTCCCGGATTTTCCTGCCGAAATCCGCGCGCCCCAGGGCACGCTGTTCGGGGTGTCGGCATTCCAGATCAATTTTGGCTCGTCCGATATCGAGACAGCGGGCGATGCGCCCGACGTGCTGATCGCGATGAACCCTGCCGCGCTCAAGACCAATGTGAAGGATCTCAAGCCCGGCGGCCTCATCATCGCCGACGATGGCGAGTTCAACGCGCGCAACCTCGCCAAGGCGCAATATGATGTGAATCCGCTTGAGGACGACTCGCTTGGCAAATGGCAGCTTGTCCATTTCAACATCAGCCAGCTGACGATGGATGCGGTGAAGCCCTTTGGTCTGGGCAACAAGGAAGCGCTGCGCTGCAAGAATATGTGGACGCTGGGCCTCGCGCTGTGGATGTTCGATCGCGACCGCGAACCGATTATCCAGTGGCTGAAGGACAAGTTCGCCAGGAACCCGATCCTTGCCGATGCCAATATCGCCGCGCTCAATGCCGGCCATGCCTATGGCGAGACGGCCGAAATCGGCAATCCCGGCGCGGTTCCCATTCCGCGCAGGCATGTCGATGCCGCGCCTGTCGATCCGGGGCTTTACCGCACGATCAATGGCGCAGATGCCGCCGCCATGGGCCTTGTGGCCGGGTGCCAGCTGGCGGGCGTGAAGATGTTCTTCGGCGGTTACCCGATTACCCCGGCCAGCTCGATCCTGCACGCGCTTGCCAGATACAAGGAATATGGCGTCACCACCTTTCAGGCAGAGGATGAGATCGCCGCGATCGCTTCGGCCATCGGCGCATCCTATGCCGGGCAATTGGGCGTTACCTCATCCTCCGGCCCGGGCATCGCGCTCAAGACCGAGGCCATCGGGCTTGCGGTGATGACCGAGCTTCCGCTTGTGATCGTCAATTCGCAACGCGGCGGCCCTTCGACCGGCCTTCCGACCAAGACCGAGCAGTCCGACCTTTATCAGGCAGTCTATGGCCGCAACGGCGATACCCCGCTGCCGGTGATCGCGGCACGCTCCCCCGGCGACGTGTTCGATTGCGCGATAGAGGCGGTGCGGATCGCAACGCAGTTCATGACACCGGTCATCCTGCTTACCGACGGCTATATCGCCAATGCGGCGGAGCCATGGAAGGTTCCGGACATGAGTGGCTATAAGCCGTTTCCGGTGAACTTCCTTGAAGCTGTCCCCGAAGGCGGGTTCAAGCCCTATGGCCGCGACAACAAGCTGGCCCGGCCCTGGGTAAAGCCCGGTACGCCCGGCCTGCTGCACCGCATCGGCGGCATCGAGAAAGAGGTCGATACCGGCCATCTCAATTACTCCCCCGCCAACCACCAGGCGATGACCGACATTCGCAAGGGCAAGGTCGACGGGATTGCCGCGCATATCCCCGAACAGGATGTTTGTCTGGGCACCGAGGGCGGCAAGCTGGCGGTTGTCGGCTGGGGCTCGACCTTTGGCCCGATCCATCAGGCGGTGCGCCGGATGCGCGCCAAGGGCCATGACGTCAGCCACATCCACGTCCGCCATATCTGGCCCATGCCCGCCAATATGGGCGATCTGCTGCGCAAATATGAAAAGGTCATCGTGCCCGAAATGAATACCGGCCAGTTCAAGACGGTGCTGCGCGACCAGTTCCTGATCGACGCCAGGCCGCTGAACAAGGTTTCGGGGCAGCCCTTCCGCATCCACGAAATCGAAGCTGCCATCGAAGAGGCATTGGGCTGACGCGCACGCGTTGCTGCCCCAAGAGGAAACATCCATGAACGACATGACCCCCATCCAGAAATCCTCCCCCAAGGATTGGGAAACCGATCAGGAAGTCCGCTGGTGCCCCGGCTGCGGTGACTATGCGATCCTGAAAGCGGTGCAGCGCACCATGCCGGAGCTTGGCCGCAAGCCTGAGGATACGGTTTTCATTTCGGGCATCGGCTGCTCGTCGCGCTTCCCTTATTATATGGAAACCTATGGCTTCCACACCATCCACGGCCGCGCGCCTGCGGTGGCGACGGGGGTGAAGCTTGCCAATCCCGACCTCGACGTGTGGATCATCACCGGTGATGGTGACGCGCTGTCGATCGGCGGCAACCACACGATGCACCTGCTGCGCCGCAATCTCGATTGCCAGATCCTGCTGTTCAACAACGAGATTTACGGGCTGACCAAAGGCCAATATTCGCCCACCAGTCGCGTCGGTACCAAATCGCCCTCGACGCCATTCGGCTCGGTTGACCGCCCGGCGACGCCCTGCGCATTCGCGCTGGGTTCGGGCGCGCGATTTGTTGCGCGCGGTTTTGATGTGTCAAAGCATCTGCCCGATGTGTTGAAAGCCGCGCATGCGCACAAGGGCGCGGCCTTCATCGAAATCTTCCAGAACTGCATCGTCTATAACAAGGATGTGTTCGAGGATTTTGCCGCCCCCAAGGGCGCCGAGGCGCGGCAATTGTGGCTGCAGGATGGTCAGCCGATGCTGTTCGATGGTGGCAGCAAGGGCATCGCGATGGACATGGATACGCTGACCCTCAAGGTCGTCGGCGTTGCCGAAGGGGATTGGCAGGCGGCGGGAGTAATCGTCCACAATGTCAAAAACCGCGCGATCGCGCATATGCTGGTCGAAATGCCGTTCGGTGAATTTCCGATGGCGTTGGGTGTGCTCTACGATGATCCCCGCCCCACTTTCGACAGCGCGGTGGTGGAGCAGAATGCAAAACTGTCAGAAGGCAAGACGCCCGATTTGCAGGCCTTGATCAGCAAGGGGCAGACCTGGACGGTTGAGTAGCCATTTTCACGGAAGACCGTGAAGCAACGGGCATATCCGAGGAAAATTGCGGCAATTTTCGGTCGGCCAATAGTTGCGCTGTTGACCGGTTACGCTGAAAAGCCCGTATGCCGGTGCCGCTGCGAAGCGTGTACCGGCTCTGCATGGCATCGATTGTCTGGTTCCGACGAGATTTGCGCCTGCATGATCAGGCCGCCCTGCTGGCCGCGATGGCAGAGGGGCGGCCCGTTTTGCCGGTATATATCCTCGACGATGAAACGCCCCGGCATCGCCGGATGGGGGGTGCGGCACGCTGGTGGCTGCATAACAGCCTGACGCAACTGGATGAATCATTGCGCGCGCGTGGATCGCGACTGATTCTCAGGCGCGGTCCGGTGGCGCAAGTGCTGGCGCAACTGGTGCAGGAAGTGGGGGCCTCCGCAATCCACGCGCTGCGCCACTACGAACCCTGGTGGCGCAATGCCGAGCGGGCGGTGCGGGACAGTCTGTCCAAAGGGGCTGCACTTATCCGGCATAACGGCCTGTATCTCCATCCCCCCGGCAGCCTGACAACGAACGGGGGCGGCCAGTTCAAAATCTATACGCCGTTCTGGCGGGCGCTGGCGCAGCGCATGCCACCTGCCGAGCCCCGGCCTGCGCCTGATCGCATCGCAGCCCCGGACATATGGCCTGACAGCGATGATCTCGATAGCTGGGGCCTGTTGCCGTCAAGGCCCGACTGGGCAGGGGGCATGCGTGATTTCTGGACGCCGGGCGAAGCCGGTGCCGGGGAGCGGCTCGACGATTTCCTGCCCGGTGCCAAACAATATGAGGAAACACGCAACCTGCCGTCGATCTCCGGCACCAGCTTCCTGTCGCCGCATCTGCATTTTGGCGAAATTTCGCCCGCGACCATATGGCATGCGGCGATGGATGCTGGCGGCTCGGTTGAAACCTATCTCAAGGAACTGGTGTGGCGCGAATATGCGGCCAATGTTATCCTGCAGTTCCCGGACTATGGTGCGCGTAATGCGCGGGCGGTGTTCGACCGGTTTCCGTGGCGCGATATGGCCGATGCGCGCGTGCGGCAGGATTATATCCGTTGGACCAAAGGCCTGACCGGCTATCCGATTGTCGATGCCGGGATGCGTCAATTGTGGGCGACCGGCTGGATGCACAACCGGGTGCGGATGATCGCGGCGTCCTTCCTGATAAAGCATCTGCTGATCGACTGGCGAGTCGGCGAGCAATGGTTCTGGGACACGCTGGTTGATGCCGATTATGCCTCGAACGCGGTCAACTGGCAGTGGACGGCGGGCAGCGGCGTGGACAGCAACATGTTCGTGCGGATCATGGCGCCGCTGGTGCAGTCGGAGAAGTTCGACGCGGCTGGCTATATCCGGCAATGGGTGCCCGAACTCGCCATGCTGGATGACAAGGCGATCCACGATCCAGAGGAACATGGGGTCAGGCCGGGCAATTATCCGGAAAAGCTGATCGGCCACCGTGCGGCGCGCGAACGTGCCTTGGCGGCCCATGCGATGATGGGGCGATTGGGATCAGTCGATGACGAGGCGGTGGCCGGTCTCGAACCCGCCAACCAGCAACTGGGTAATCGCTTCTCCCACGACTGAAGGATCCTTCAGCGTGGCGGGATCTTCGCCCGGATAGGCTTTGGCCCGCATCGCGGTGCGGGTGCGGGAGGGATCGACGATCGCGATGCGCACCGAGGAAAGGTTCTGCACCTCTTCCGCATAGCTCAGCGCCAGATTTTCAAGCGCAGCTTTCGACGCGCCATAGGCCCCCCAATAGGCGCGTGGTTGCTGGCCGACGCTGCTAGTAAGGACGACGACGCGTCCGGCCTCGCTTGCGCGCAGCAGGGAATCGAATGACGCGATCAATGCCTGTTGTGCCAGCAGGTTCAGTGTCAGCACGCGGTTGAACTCTGCCGCATCGATAACGGGAACGGGGGCGAGTGTGCCCAGCATGGCCGCGTTGAGCACGAGGATGTCGAGTTTGCCCCAGCGCTCGCGCACGGCGGCGGCCAGCCGTTCGTTGTTGCCTGCTTCGGTCAGGTCCATCGGCGCGATGGTTGCACTGCCGCCCGCATCGAAAATGCGTTGCTCGACAGCTTCAAGATCCTTGGCGGTCCGGGCTGTCAGGATGACATGCGCACCCTGGGCGGCCAGTCTTTCCGCCGTTGCGGCACCGATGCCCCGGCTGGCACCGGTAACTAGTGCGATCCTGTCCTGCAATCCAGCCATGGCCTATCCAACTACCCGCAATTTCAGCTGCCCCGCAGCACCATGTTCATCGAAGTCGGTCAGCTTGGTCGGATAGTCGCCGGTAAAGCAGGCATCGCAATAGCGCGGGCAGGCGGCGTCGCGCCTTGCTTCGCCCAGGGCACGATACAGCCCTTCGATGGTCAGGAAGGCAAGACTGTCGGCATGGATATAATCGCACATTTCGGCGATGTTCATCCGGCTGGCGAGCAGTTTTTCGCGTTCGGGCGTATCGACGCCGTAGAAGCAGCTGTTGGTGGTCGGCGGGCTGGCGATGCGCATATGCACCTCTTTCGCCCCGGCCTCGCGCATCATCTGCACGATCTTCAGGCTGGTGGTGCCGCGGACGATGGAATCGTCGATCAGCACGATACGCTTGCCCGCCACCAGATTGCGGTTGGCGTTATGCTTCAGCTTGACGCCCAGATGGCGTACGCCGTCGCCCGGCTGGATAAAGGTCCGGCCGACATAGTGCGAACGGATGATGCCCAGTTCGAACGGAATGCCCGACGCCTCGGCATAGCCGATCGCGGCCGGGGTGCCGCTGTCCGGAACGGGAATGACATAATCGGCATCGACGCCATTTTCGCGGGCCAGTTCGGCGCCGATTGCCTTGCGCACCGAATAGACGCTGTTGCCATCGACGATCGAGTCGGGGCGCGAGAAATAGACATGTTCGAAAATGCACGGACGCGGGCTGACCGGAAAAAATGGCTTGTGCGATCCGATCGCCCCTTCGCGCACCACCACGATTTCACCCGGATCGACGCTGCGGATAAAGTCCGCCCCGACAATGTCGAGCGCAACGGTTTCGGAGGCGAAAATGATCGTTTCGCCCAGTCGCCCCATCACCAGCGGACGGATGCCGAGCGGATCGCGGCAGGCGATCATGCCTTCGGGCGTCAGGCAGATCAGCGAATAGGCACCTTCGACTTGCTTCAGCGCATCGATCAACCGGTCGAGCAGGGACTTCTGCGCCGAAGTCGCAACCAGATGGATGATAACCTCGGTGTCCGACGTTGACTGGAAGATCGAGCCGCGCCGAACCAGTTCGCGCCGCAAGTGGATGGCGTTTGAGATATTGCCATTATGCGCGACAGCGAATCCGCCGGTGGCAAGATCGGCGTAAAGCGGCTGCACATTGCGCAACGAAGTCTCGCCGGTGGTCGAATAGCGGACATGCCCGGCGGCAATGCTGCCGGGAAGGCCGCGGATGATATCCTCGCGATCGAAATTGCCTGCGACATGGCCCATCGCGCGATGCGTGTGGAATTCGCTGCCGTCAAAACTGGTGATGCCCGCCGCTTCCTGTCCGCGATGCTGCAGCGCGTGAAGGCCGAGCGCGACCATCGCCGACGCACCTTCGGCATTGTAAACGCCGAAGATACCGCATTCCTCGCGCAGCTTGTCATCATCAAAGGGATTGGTGGTGAGCATGTCCGAAGCGAATCCCGTAGCCGAAATTTGCGCTGCCTATAGGCGCGGGCGGGTTCGATGTCTCCCCCCTTGTGCAAGCCAGAGCCGCAAAACTTGCCTGTTCCGGGTGATTGCCAGCGTCACAGGGCTAGGCTAGGCGTTGGATATGACCGATCCCAGAGAGAGCGGGCTGCTGCTCGACCCGAAATTTGATGCCAACGGGCTGCTGACGGCGGTTGTTGTCGATGCGGCGGATGGCGCGGTTCTGATGGTCGGCCATATGGACCGCGAAGCTCTTGATCTTACGCAGGAAAGCGGCAGGGTGACCTTCTACTCGCGCAGCCGCCAGCGACTTTGGACAAAGGGGGAAAGTAGCGGGCATTTCCTTCACCTTGTCGAAATGCGCATCGATTGCGATCAGGATGCCGTGCTGGTTATCGCGCGACCCGATGGCCCGACCTGCCACACCGGCGAACGAAGCTGTTTCTACCGACGGCTGACTGCGGAAGGCTTGCAACGGCTGTGAAACCCGCTGTTTCGATCGCGTTGCTGCTCGCGACCCTGCTTGCCGGATGCGGATCGAGGGACGCCAAGCCCAAGCCCGATGGCGATAGCGCGGGCGCGGCACTCGACCAGCTGGCCATCGACAAGGGGCTTATCCCCGATCCGGAAAGCCTGGCCGTCGAAGGCCGTTTTGAAACCCGGAGCGAACTGGGGACGGACAAGTTTTGCGCGGTCGCCGACGGTGAGTCGCAATATCGGGTGGGCTTCCTGTCGGTCTATGGACCCGACAGCAAATGCGAGGCGCAGGGCAGCGCGGAGCAGGACGGAGACAGCCTGAAAATCACCTTGACCGGCAAGGAAAGCTGCAGCTTTACGGCCAGCTATGACGGCACCGTCCTTCGCTTTCCCGGAACGGTGCCCGATGGGTGCGCATCCTATTGCTCCCGCAATGCAAGCCTGAGCGGGACACGCTACTATTTTGTCGATCCCGGAGCCGAGGCTGCGAAACGGACGCTTGGCCGCGATATTGATCGGCTCTGCCGCTAGGGCGCGACCACCAGGCAGCCCTGGCCTACAGCGGCGGCCTTGACCTTCGAACACATGGCATCGGCATCGGCGCGGCTGGCAAAGGGGCCGGCCTGCAAGCGGGAAACATTGCCTGCCGGAACCAGATAATGCGAGCTGCCCGAAAGGCCGCTGACCCTGGATTTCAGGCTCGCCCAGAGCTTGTTGGCATTGGCTTCGCTACCGAAGGCACCAAGCTGAATCCGCCATTTGCCCGACACCGGCGCGGCCGTCCTGGGGTGCGCCTTGGCGGGTGCCTTTGTGGGCTCGGGACTCTGCTCCCCGGCGATAGGCGGAATGGTGCCCGGGAATCCGGCGGGCTGGTCGTCCGCAGTGGCCGCAGGCTGCGATGCGGGCACGTCCACCTTTTGCGCAACCGCGACCGGAGCCTTTGTGTTGATTGGAAATCCGGCAATTTGCGCGGCGCGCACCTGTGCCGATGATTTTTCGATTTCGCCTGCCAGAACCACGCCCTGCTGGCGCTGTTCGAGCGGAATATATTTGTCCATTTCGGCTAGGCTGCGCGAAGCAGGTGCCAAGCCTGATGCAGAGGCACGGGTCATCAGCGCATATGCGCGCACCCAGTTTTTTGCAGCGTTGACGCCGTTGAACAATTCGGTCGCGAGCAGGTATTGCGCACGCGGTTCCCCACGCGCCGCCGAGGTTTCGAGATAGGGCAGCGCCTCTTTCACCTTGCCCTGATAGTGATAGAGATGGCCAAGGCTGTCGGCAGCCTGCAGATGCCCCTGCTTCGCCGCGCGCTGATACCAGTCTGCGGCCAGATTGAAGTCCTGCTTCACGCCGCGGCCCAGCTTATAGGCTTGCCCCAGATTGAACTGGGCGTCGGCATCGCCTTTCCGCGCCGGTTCGCGCCATTCCTTCACGGCACCGTCGAAATCGCCGTTCGACCAGGCATCGACCCCTGCCTTGACATCGGCAAAGGCCGGTTGCGCCGCAACAGCTAGGCAGACCGCGATGGCGAATGGGTGCAAGGATAATGTGCGCATGTTCGACTCCTGAGGCATTCCACCCGCGATTACCGCGATTCTGCTGACATTTGGTTAACTTGCATGATGAATGCCTTAACCTTTTACATCCATTAACGATGGCGCCCTGCATGGGCCAATTCCCGCGTCGGGCCGCCGCCGAAACAATTTGGCGATGCAGAAAGCCGGTATCACCGTTAACCGATTTTTAGGCCTGTTCTGTCACATCCCCTCCAAACAGCTTGCAAAAGGGGAATAATGTGAGGGTTCTCGCATTGGCATCGCAAAAAGGCGGATCGGGCAAAACCACTTTGTCCGGCCATCTGGCAGTTCAGGCACAATTGGCAGGAGCGGGGCCGGTGGTCCTGATCGACATCGATCCGCAAGGTTCGCTTGCGGATTGGTGGAACGAACGCGAAGCTGACCTTCCGGCATTTGCACAAACGACCGTCGCGCGACTGGCGTCGGATCTGGCGGTGCTCCGCCAACAGGGATTCAAGCTGGCGGTCATCGATACCCCGCCCGCCATCACCATGGCGATCCAGAGTGTGATTTCGGTCGCCGAGCTGATTGTGGTGCCGACCCGGCCGAGCCCGCACGACCTTCGTGCTGTCGGGGCCACCGTCGACCTTTGCGAACGCGCGGGCAAGCCGTTGATCTTTGTCGTCAACGCAGCCACCCCCAAAGCCAAGATCACTTCGGAAGCCGCCGTCGCGCTGTCGCAGCATGGCACCGTTGCGCCGATCACGCTGCACCATCGCACCGATTTTGCCGCCTCGATGATCGATGGCCGAACGGTGATGGAAGTCGATCCGCAGGGCCGTTCGGCGGAAGAGGTTCGCCAGCTCTGGTCCTATATTTCCGACCGACTTGAAAAGAATTTCCGCCGCACCGTGTTCAGTGCACCAGCCGCCGCCAATCCGCAGGTTGCCCAGGCCCGTCCGATGGGCGGCTTTGGTCGCCGGGTCATCGGTTGATCTGGACAGGGGGCGATGAACATGAGCGAACCCAAACCGATAGCTTCCCTTTCTTCAGGGCTGTTGGCGCGCAAAGGCGCCGCGCGCCCGGCAATGCGTCGACCGCTGATCCAGAATAGCGGCGTGGCAAACAGCGCCGTGCAGGATGATCTGGGCTGGAATGACATGGGCTATGATGTCGATCCCGATCCCACCACACCCATGGATTATGAGCATGACGCCGGATTCAATCCGCTGGCCAACGCCGTTCCCGAGGTGAAACCCGAAGTCAAACAGCAGCAGGATCGCATTGCCGAGCAGTTGCAGGTGCAGGCCGAAGAGTTGGGCGTCGTCGAACATGATGTGCCCGCCGCGCCGGTCGTTCCGATCATTGTCCGCCCGCCCGTTGCGGCGAAGGCATCCTCGCCCCGTCCGCGTGCGGCTCCGGGAAGCAAGGGCAAATCGGCATTCACGCTGCGGCTCGATGGCGACCGGCATCTGAAACTGCGTCTGGCCTGTGCGGTGAGCAACAGGTCCGCGCAGCAACTGGTCACGGCGGCGCTGGATGCGTTCATTGATGCGATGCCCGAAATTTCGACCCTTGCCGCCCATGTACCGGGCAAGAAACAGGCGTGACCGCCGACCCTAACCAAGTTTGAGGATAAGTCACCATGAACAAGACTCTCGTAAAACTGGCATTGTCGACCGCAGTGGTCGGCTTCACCGCCGTCGGCGGGGCAGGGGTCGTCGCATCCAGTGCTGCCTCGCAGCCTTCGTCCGGCGAGGCCGCGAAAAAGGCGCATGGCTGGGCCGTGAAGGCCGAAAAGCTGCTCGCCAAGGGCAAGCCCGACAAGGCGCTCGGCTTTGCCGAGGCTGCGGTTGAAGCGGATCTGGCGAATGTCGAATACCGGTCGCTTCTGGCGCGCGTCTATATGGCGCAGGGCCGCTTTGTCTCTGCCGAACGCACCTTCAGCGATGTCATGGAACTGGGTCAGGTGGACCCGCGTACGGTGGTCGGTGTTGCGTTGACCCGCATCGCCCAGGGCAAGGTTGAATCGGCGATCGCGCTGGTCGATGCCCATCGTTCCATCCTGCCTGCGAGCGATTATGGCCTGGCGCTGGCGCTTGCCGGTGACAGCAAACGTTCGATCGACGTGCTGGTCGACGCGATCCGTGCAGACAATGCCTCGTCGCGCACCCGCCAGAACCTTGCTCTGGCCTATGCGCTCGATGGCCGCTGGCGCGATGCGCGCATCATGGCGTTGCAGGATCTTCCGCAGAACAATGCCGACATGCGCATCGCCGAATGGGTTCAGTTTGCCCGCCCCGGCGCCTATCAGATGCGCGTCGCGAGCCTGTTGAAAGTCATGCCGCGTCAGGACGCAGGCCAGCCTGTGCGTCTGGCACTGGGCGGCGTTGCTGCCGCCCCGGCCGTCGCGGTTGCTGAAGAAACCGCACCGGTGACAATGGCGATGGCCGATCCGGCTCCGGCAGTCGAACTCGCGGCTGTCGGCCCGGCTCCTGTGGCCGCGGGCTATGAAGAAGCCGATATGCGTATCGCTGCAGCCGTCGAATCGGTTGGCGAGCCCGAAGCGCCGCTGATCCGGGCACCTGAAGGACCGGCAAAGGCCGCCGAAGCGGCCCCTGCGCCCAAGCCGGTGAAACTGGCACTGGCCGACACCCCTGCGCCCGCAGCGAAACCCGCAGGCAAATATCTGGTGCAACTCGGTGCATTCTCATCGGCTGCCAATGCGCAAAAGGCGTGGAACCAGTATAGCCGCAAGCACAAGATTCTGAACGGCTTTGCGTCGGCCAGCTCGACCGTCAATGTAAAGGGCAAGACTCTCACCCGCCTTGCTGCTTCGGGCTTTGGCAACTACCAGACAGCCATCGCCGCCTGCCGGACTATCAAGGCTTCGGGTGGCGATTGCGTCGTTAAATCGGTCGGCGGATCGTCACCCGTTCGCATGGCAGCCAAACCGGCACGCAAGCCGGTCCGGATTGCCGCGCGCTAAAAACGGAATATTGAAGCATGGATGCGGGGCGGCGGATCAGATGATCTTGCCGCCCTTCATGATTTTGCGCACCCGCCCCTGAACCGGCAGTTTGTCGAACGGAGTGTTGCCCGCCAATGCCGCCATCTTGTCGCTATCGACCTGCCACGGGGCATCCGGATCGATGAAGATCAGATCGGCTTCGCGGCCAACCTCGATCGCGCCTGCATTCACCTTCAGGATTTTCGCGGGGTTGGTTGCCAGCAATTCAAACAGCCGCCCCATCGAAATATGGCCATCGCGCACCAGATTGAGGGTCAGGGCGAGCAGCGTTTCGGCGCCCGCCATTCCGGGTGCCGCATCGGCAAAGGGCAGGCGTTTGTCCTCGGGGCCGCGCGGATCGTGGCCGGATGCAATCACGTCAATGGTGCCATCGGCAATTGCGGCGACGCAGGCCAGCCGGTCTTCTTCGCTGCGCAATGGCGGCGACAGCCGGGCAAAGGTGCGGAAACCGGTAAGCGCCGTGTCCGAAAGGAAAAGATGCGCAGGCGTGATGCCGCAACTGATTTTCTGCCCATTGTCCTTGGCCGCGCGGATCAGATCAAACCCCGCCGCCGTCGTGATTTGCCGGAAGTGCAGATGGACCCCGCTTTCGGCGGCGAGCGAAAGATCACGTTGTATGGCAAGCGTTTCGGCGGCGGGTGAGGCGCTGGGCAGGCCGAGCAAGGTTGCATTGAGGCCGGTGGTGGCAACGGCATTGCCCGCCAGCCCGGCATCCTCGCTATGCACGAAAAGCGGCAGGTCGAGCATCGCGCAATAACGCATCAGCCGCAGCATCACCCCCGAATCGGCGATCCAGCGCCGTCCGGTGGCGACGCCCAGCGCGCCTGCATCCTTCATCAGCGCGATTTCGGCCATATGCTGGCCGTCAAGTTCCTTGGTCGCAGCGGCGAGCGGGTGGACCCAGAAATCGGGCTTGCCCTTGCGCCCCGCAAAACGGATCGTAGCCGGATCGTCGTGCACCGGCGACTGGTCGGGCATCAGTGCTGCGCGGGTAATCCCGCCGAAACGGAATGCGGGCTTGTCGGTCGCGAATACGCCAAGGTCGATGATGCCGGGGGCGACGATCAGGCCGTCTGCATCGATGCGCTCGCCAAGTGGATCGGCTTTGCCGACCTGTTCGATGCGCTCGCCAGATACGTGCAGATGCGCGGTTTCGGGGGCAGCCTTGCCGGGAAGGATCACCTGTCCGCCGAGGATGTTGGTGCCGCTCATGACCAGCCCTCCACGCCGCGCGCCCTGCGCGTCAGGATGTCGAGGCAGGCCATGCGCACCGCCACGCCCATTTCGACCTGCTCGGTGATTGCGGATCGTTCAAGGTCGTCGGCGATGTGGCTGGCGATTTCGACGCCGCGATTCATCGGGCCGGGGTGCATCACCAGTGCGTCGGGCTTTGCCAGCGCCAGCCGCCGCGAATCGAGCCCGTAAAGGTGGAAAAATTCGCGCGGGGAGGGGATGAAGTCGCCCTGCATCCGCTCATTCTGCAGGCGCAGCATCATCACGACGTCGCTGCCGGGCAACGCTGCGTCGAAATCGCTGAATGCCTCGACACCGAAGCTCGTTATGCCTTCGGGCATCAGCGCGGGCGGCGCGACCACGCGCACCTGCGCGCCCAATGTGGTCAGGCACAGCATGTTCGACCGCGCCACGCGGCTGTGCAATATATCGCCGCAAATCGTCACCGTCAGCCCGTCGATCCGGCCCTTGCGGCGGCGGATGGTCAGCGCGTCGAGCAGCGCCTGCGTGGGATGCTCGTGGGTGCCGTCGCCTGCGTTGAGCACCGGGCAATCGACCTTTTGCGAGATCAGATCGACCGCGCCCGAACTGGCATGGCGGATGACGATCGCGTCGGCGCGCATGGCGTTGAGGGTCATCGCCGTGTCGATCAGCGTCTCGCCCTTTTTGGTGCTCGACTGCGCGACCTGCATGTTGACCACGTCCGCCCCCAGCCGTTTGCCCGCAATCTCGAACGAGAGCAGCGTGCGCGTGCTGTTTTCGAAAAAGGCATTGATGATGGTCAGCCCGCGCAACCGATCATCCCGCTTGGCAGCGCCCGAACGGTTGAGCGCGACCCATTGTTCGGCCTCGGCAAGGATGAACTCTATTTCCCAGGGTTGCAGCCCGGCGATACCCAGCAAATGCCGGTGCGGAAAGGCGGCGGAACCTGCGGGAAAGCGGTCCGGTGAAGCAGTTGGCGGCGATGTCATTAAAGCCAGTGCCTTAGGCGCGTTGGTGCCGTTACTCAAGATGCTTTGAATAACCGGATCATCTGAGTGACGGAACTGCTCTGGTGTGGAAGGTTATTTGGATCTTGGAGACTTCTTACAACATGCTGAAGATCCCAGAGTTTGAGTGAGTTGCCACCCATCCGCTTCTTGAATGTTTCATTTTCACGCCATTTTGTATGGTCGCCAATGATTTTTGTAACCGCCGTTACATGCTGAACATCACTACGACCCGAGAGAGCTCGAACCCGATGTTTCAAAGCAGTCGCCCATTCTTCCACCGCCAGCTCTCGAAAATGTTTCCATGCTGCTTTGTTCCAGAGTGAGCCGTCACTTAGTATGGCATCCGCTGCTGCACCTGCGTCAAGTTCGCGGCCTTTGCAACTGACCACTAAGACTGGCTCATTGGGTGAGCGTGGTTTAACAGCAACGAAATCAATATCGGAGGCGCCCGTTCTATATCGTTCGTCGATTTTTATCTTCTCAGGAAGTGCGAACGATACGTTTTCCATAACAAAATAGCCTTGCGCTTGAAGGCTAGTTTTGACGATATCTTCAAAAATATTGACTGCCATAAGAACAACATGGCTATCATTTTCTTCTAAATCGTCAACGCGTCAATTGCGCCCTGCAGGATATGAGCCGCCGCTGCGCTGTCAATGCGCTCGGCGCGTTTGGCGCGGCTGAGGTCGGCTTCGATCATGAAGCGCTCGGCGGCGGCGGTGGACCAGCGTTCATCCCACAGAAGGATAGGCAGCCCAAGGTCGAGCAGGTTGCGGGCGAAGGACCGGCTCGATTGGCTGCGCGGGCTTTCGCTGCCGTCCATGTTGATCGGCAGGCCGATGACGATCCCGGCGGTGGCGCGGGTGGCAATCACCGCCTGCAGCCGCGCCTTGTCTTTCGCGAATTTGCTGCGCGCGATCAGATCGGCGGGGGAGGCGAAGCTCCAGCCCGCGTCGCAAAAGGCGGTGCCGATCGTCTTGCTGCCGACATCGAGCCCGATCAGCACGCCGCCTTCGGGCAGCGCGGCACGGAAGTCTGAGGCTGATGTGGTGATCAGTGACATCTCACACGCATAAACCAAGGTCGTCGCCCCCGCGAAGGCGTGGGGCCATCACCTGAGGGACAAATTTCAACAGCGGGTGATGGATGGACCTAACGGTCACTACGTTCCCCGCCTCCGCGGGAATGACGAAGTTCAAAAAAGGCATCACCGCGCCAGGAATTTCTGCACCCGCCACAGCGCATCGGCGCGCACATTCGCCCAGAAGAGCGGATAGTCATAGACATGGTAATTGTTCCCCGGCAGCACATAGGGGCCGAGTTCGGGCGGGTCGCCGATCAGCAGGAAACCGCGCTGGTCGCAACGGGCGGGGACGGCGGCCTTAACCTGTTCGCCGGTCTTCATATCGTCAGACGGTTTGAGTGTGCCCAGATTTGCCTCGGCGCCTGCCTCGGGTGCGCCGCCGCCGGTCAGCGGGTTGGTGCACAGCATGTTGGTGTTGGCGCGCGAATGGCCGTTGAAGCCGGTGGTGCTATCGTAGACTTTCAGGATACGCTCATATTCGGCTGGCTCGGCAAAGCTCTGCCATGCCATGATGCACCCTGTCTGGTCGGGGGAGGTGCAGGCGGGCAGGCCCATTTCGGGAAGATCGGTATTGACCGAGACAGGCCAGCCGACGGCATAGGCGGCAACGATCCGTTTCGCGATCGGCTTCCCCGCAACCCGGTCTTTCAGCAAATGGGTCAGGTGCAGCGCGCCCTGGCTGTGCCCTGCAAGGATGATCGGGCGATCCTTCTGCACATTGGCGACAAAATCGTCAAAGGCGAGGAGCACGTCCTGATAGGCGGCGTCCAGCGCCTTCTGCCCCTCGGGCTTGCTGGTCAGGAAAGCGCCGATCGCGGCCTGCCGATAGCGCGGCGCCCAGATTTCACCCGATGCGGCAAAGGGAGAGGCGAGCCCCTGCAGAAACAGCTTCGCCCGATCCTGCGACAGCTTGTCGTCGAGCGGCGCGTTCCAGTGGGTCTTTTCCATATAGGAGGTGGGGTGGATGAAAAAGATAGCCGCCGGGCCGGGCACGGTGATCTTCTCGGCACCTGCGGGTTGCCAGCCGGTTACACTGTGCGCGCCGCCACGTCCGCGGGCAAACCACATTGCCGGATCGTCATAGATGTTGGTGGCAAAGGCTTTTTGCTCTTCGAATTTGGTCGTCGGCACAAAGGCAAATTCGGTGAGTTCATTTTAGTAGATACGCACGACAAAACCGCCCGCGATCACCAGCATGATGATGGCTGCGACAAGATAAAGGAATTTTCGGGCCACGTTCTACTTTCAGTTTATCCAGGCCGTTGCCCCGGCGCAGGCTGGCGCAACGATTTGCGGTTTCAAATAATGGCATTTGGAAAAATAGCACCGGATATTTGAACCGGGGCTGAAAAGCACAGCTTTGGCGGTTGATGCTGCGACTGCACAATGCTAGCTGCCACCGGATCGCCTGCCGATCCGGAATACAAGGAAGTCCATGTCTGTCGATAAAGATACCGTGAACAAGATCGCGCGGCTCTCCCGCATCGCGATCAGCGATGAAGAGGCCGATAGAATGGTCGGGGAACTGAACGGCATCCTCGCCTGGGTCGAACAATTGGGTGAGGTCGACGTGACCGGCGTTGAGCCGATGACCGCCGTGATTCCCAACCATCTGCGGTTGCGCGACGATGTCGTCACCGATGGCGATGTCCGCGAAAAGGTGCTCGCCAACGCGCCCGCCCGCGAAGGCAGTTTCTTTGGCGTGCCGAAGGTGATCGAGTGATGTGCGGGCTCAGCGCAATAAATAGGGACAGTCCCTATTTAACTCCAAACGTCGTTTCGCTTGGCATTGGTCGTGACAAATTAAATAGGGACTGTCCCTATTTATTGCAGGGGAACGGGTCGTGACTGATCTGACCAAATTGGGCGTTGCCGCCATCCGTTCGGGCGTGGCCTCTGGTGAATTTACCGCCGTCGAAGTCGCCACCGCCTTCAATGCCAATGTTGCTGCTGCCAAGGCGCTCAACGCCTTCATCGTGGAAACGCCCGAAAAGGCGATCGAGGCGGCGAGGGCCGTCGATTCCGACCGTGCGGCGGGCAAGCCGCTGGGCAAGATGGCGGGTGTGCCGATCGGGATGAAGGATCTGTTCGCCACCGAAGGCGTGCAGACCACCGCGGCCAGCCACATCCTCGAAGGCTTTGTGCCGACCTATGAATCGACCGTTTCGGCCAATTTGTGGAAGGCGGGCGCCGGGATGCTCGGCAAGCTCAATCTCGATCAGTTCGCGATGGGCTCGTCGAACGAGACGAGCTATTTCGGCAATGTGATCTCGCCCTGGCGGCGCAATGACGGCAGCAATGCCGCGCTTGCGCCCGGTGGCTCGTCGGGCGGTTCGTCGAGCGCGATTGCCGCGCGGCTGTGCCCGGCGGCGACCGGGACCGACACTGGCGGCTCGATCCGCCAGCCCGCCGCATTCGTTGGCATTTCGGGGATCAAGCCCACCTATGGACGGTGTTCGCGCTGGGGCATTGTCGCCTTTGCCAGCTCGCTCGATCAGGCCGGGCCGATGGCGCGCGACGTGCGCGACTGTGCCATCATGCTGGAGGCGATGGCGGGTTTCGATCCCAAGGATGCGACCTCGCTCGACCTGCCGGTGCCCGAATGGGAAGCGGGCCTTTCGGGTGATCTGCGCGGCAAGAAAGTCGGCATTCCCAGGGAATATCGCCTCGATGGCATCGACGAAGATATCGCCGCGATGTGGGATAACGGCATTGCCTGGCTGAAGGATGCAGGCGCGGAGATTGTCGAGATCAGCCTGCCGCACACCAAATATGCGCTGCCCGCCTATTATATCATCGCCCCCGCCGAGGCCTCATCGAACCTCGCGCGCTATGATGGCGTGCGTTACGGCCTGCGCGACCTGCCGGATGGGGCGGGGCTACAGGATATGTATGCCGCCACCCGCGCCGCCGGGTTCGGCGCAGAGGTGCGCCGCCGCATCATGATCGGCACCTATGTGCTCAGCGCCGGTTTCTACGACGCCTATTACACCCAGGCGCAAAAAGTCCGCGCGCTGATCGCCCGCGATTTTGAGGCGGCTTGGGCGCAATGCGACCTGATTCTCGCGCCGACCGCGCCGAGTGCGGCGTTCGGACTGGGCGAAAAGACCAGCGATCCACTGGCGATGTATCTCAACGACGTGTTCGCTGTGCCCGCCTCTTTGGCTGGCTTGCCCGCGATGTCGGTGCCGGGTGGCCTCGACAAACAGGGCCTGCCGCTGGGCTTGCAGATCGTCGGCAAGGCGCTCGACGAACAGGGCGTGCTGAACGCCGGTCTGGCGATTGAGGAACGCGCCGGGTTTACGGCGGAGGCCGAAAAATGGTGGTAAGCCTCTTCGCTGCCCCAGCGCAGGCTGGGGCCTGTCCCGCCTCGGGGCGCAAACCGCAAGTCGACATAGGCACCAGCCTTCGCTGGTGCGACGCAAGGTTAGGGTTATGAGCGAGTCAACATACCGCATCCAGGGCATGACAGGTGAGTGGGAGGTCGTGATCGGCCTTGAGGTCCATGCGCAGGTGACGTCGAACGCCAAGCTGTTTTCGGGCGCGTCCGCCGCTTTTGGCGGGGAGCCGAACAGCCATGTCAGCCTCGTCGATGCCGCGATGCCGGGCATGTTGCCTGTGCCCAACCGCGAATGCATCCGTCAGGCGGTGCGCACTGGCATGGCGATCGACGCGCAGATCAACAAATGGTCGCGGTTCGACCGGAAGAATTATTTCTACGCCGACCTGCCGCAGGGTTACCAGATTTCGCAGCTTTACCACCCGCTGGTGGGAGAGGGGAAAATCGAGGTGACGCTCGACGAGAAGGATCCGGACAGCCCCACGCGCACAATCGGCATCGAACGCATCCATGTCGAACAGGATGCGGGCAAGCTGATGCACGACCAGCACCCGACCATGTCCTATGTCGATCTCAACCGCTCGGGCGTTGCGCTGATGGAAATTGTTTCGCGGCCTGACATGCGTTCTCCTGCCGAAGCAGGGGCTTATGTGAAAAAGTTGCGGTCGATTCTCCGTTATGTCGGCAGTTGCGACGGCAATATGGAAGAAGGCTCGATGCGCGCCGACGTCAATGTCAGTGTGCGCAAACCCGGGGCGGAATATGGCACCCGGACCGAGACCAAGAATGTCAATTCGATCCGCTTCGTGATGCAGGCGATCGAGGTTGAGGCGCGGCGTCAGGTCGATCTGATCGAGGATGGCGGCACCGTGGTGCAGGAAACCCGGCTGTTCGACCCGAACAAGCTGGAAACCCGCTCGATGCGGTCGAAGGAAGATGCGCACGATTATCGCTATTTCCCCGACCCCGACCTGCTGCCGCTGGAACTCGATGACGCCTTTCTGGAGGAATGCCGTGCGAGCCTGCCCGAACTGCCCGACGCCAAGCGCGCACGTTACGAGAATGAACTCGGGCTTTCGTCCTATAACGCCGCAGTGCTGACCGCCGAAGCCGAAACAGCCTTCTGGTTCGAAGACCTGCTCAGCCACGGCGTCGATCCCAAGCAGGGCTCCAACTGGCTGCTCTCCGAACTGTTCGGTGCGCTCAACAAGCTGGGCAAATCACTCGATGATAGCCCGGTCAGCCCGGCGCAGGCCGCCGAGCTGCTCAAACTGGTCGCTGATGGCACCATTTCGGGCAGCATCGCAAAACAGGTGTTCGAGATCATGCTCGAAACAGGGCAAGGCGCATCGGCGATCGTTGAAGAAAAGGGCCTGAAGCAGACCAGCGACACCGGCGCGATCGAGGCAGTCATCGCCGAAATCCTCGCCGCCAATCCCGGTCAGCTCGAACAATATCGCGCCGGAAAGGAGCAGCTTTTCGGTTTCTTTGTCGGCCAGACGATGAAGGCGATGCAGGGCAAGGCCAATCCGGGCGTGGTCAACGAATTGCTGAAGAAGGCGCTATCCAGCTAAGCGACGGGGAGGCCGTCATATTTCGGCTTCCGTTTCGTTGCGGGCCCTCTATATCCTTGGTGCTTGCAGGGATATGACCGGGTTGAAATACCGGGATGTAAGGGGGATGGATGAAATATTTGCGTTGTGCGCTCGTTTCGGGCGCTTGCTTGTTGTCGGCGGTCGCCGCGCAGGCGGAAGATGGTGATCTGGGTGCATCGCCTTTCGGCGTGGTCGAAATCGACAATGCAGAAGCGGAAACGCTGCAAATGCCGAAGCTTGAATTTTCGGCCACCCCCGAAGACGCGGGCAATTACGACAAATATTATTATTTCCGTCGCGCCGATACGGACTTTGCGACCGCCTATGCGGATATCACCGAATGTGATGGCTATGCGCGTGCGTTGACGTCCAGCTTCAAGGGGGCCGATGTGCCCTATCCATATGCCGGTACGCTGGCAGGGGCAGCCGGTGGCGTAATCGCCAATGCGATGATGGCAGCGATTTTCGTTCCCGGTGAAAAGCGCCGTATGCGCCGGGTCAATATGCGCCAATGCATGGGCTTCAAGGGATATGGCCGTTTCGGTCTTTCGAAGGATTTGTGGGAAACATTCAATTTTGAGGAAGGCACCGGGGCCGAAGAGGAGACTAGCCGTTTGAAGGCGCTGAAGCTGCAGGCGCTGGTAGCCTCATCCGCCACTCCGGTCGGAAAGGTGCTTTCGCAATGACACGGTTTGCTGCTTCATTCGTTATCGCCGCTTCGGCACTGGCGCTGCCCGTTGCCGCCAAGGAAAAGCCGCCCGTCTTCGTAGAGGCAAAGGCGGTCAAGGATTCCAAAACCGCAGTTACGCTCAATCCCGCCAAGGCCTATATCTATGTGCGCACGTCCAATGCGATGCCGTTGCATTTCAGCCGAATTCCAACTGCTGACGATCAGATAGGCTATGAGAAGCTGAAAGCAGCCGCATTCGTCGAGGCGAGCGAGGATTATGACAAGGCGATGAAGAAATATGAGCGCGACCTCGCTTTGTCGAAACAGTCGTCGGGCGCCAAAAAGCCCAAAAAGCCGGTCGAGCCGACCGAGGCCAATTTCCAGTTCGTGCCATTCGGGCAACTGGCCAATTTTACCGTCGGCACCTTCAACCGCTTCCAGAGCAAGGGCGGTAGCAGCTACCTGGACGAAGTGACGCCGGGTACCTACCGCATCTATGGCCAGGTCGACCCGTTGCTCGGCTTCGGCGTTTGCTATTGCATGGGCAGTGTCACCTTTGAGGCAAAGGCGGGCGAGGTGACCGACCTAGGCAGTGTAGAGCCGGATGCTGCCAACAGCGAGCCGCCAGAAAAGGGCGATAGCAGTTCGCCGCGCTTTGCGGCCAATGCCTTTGCCTGGACCCCGAGCGACAGCAGTTCGCCCGTTGACACGCGGCTGGCATCAGTGACCCGCGTTCCAGCCGATTTCCGCGCCGCTGGAAAGAGCCCCAACTATATGGGTATCGCCATTTCGCGCATTCCCGCGATTGCAGGCGTTATCGGTTATCAACGCGACCGGATCGTCGATCTGAAGGCGGCAGCCGTGCCGATGGCGGAAGCGCCGCCAGCCGCAGCCGGGGGCGAAGCGGCTGTGCCTGCCGGAATGTGAGACGATTTCACATCGGCTAACCAAATAGTCACTTGCACGGCGGCAAGATCGGCGCGAGAACAGCGAAATACGGTTTTATGCCGTCAGGAGCAGCAATGGCGCGGAATTTGGGCATGGCGGTTTTGTGGGCGGGCCTGATCGCCGCAAGCCCCGGTCATGCCCAGACGGCGACCACGACCACAACCGAGAATTTTGCCATTCGCGAAGGATTTGCCTTTCCGGACGGTAATCCGCCGCGCATCCTTGTGTTCCGGCCAGAGGTCAAGGTGGGCGAGCAGACAACTGCCGGGCTGTTTCAGATCAATGCCGTATGGCACGCAACCGCAAAAGCCGAATTGACCCAGGCGCTGATGCAGGCGGGCAAGGCCCGCAATGTCGAAATGCTGCTGCATGAGGATATGGTCGAAGCCGAGGGGGCTGACCTGGCCGAACATCGGGCGCTGTACCGGCTGGTGGTTGGCACGATCATCCGGCACAAGCTGTTCGGGAAGGATCCGCTGCCGTCCAAGGTCGGCCGTTTCGACTGGAGCCTGGGCAGCGGCGTGGCGCGGATCGCGCCTGCTGCGCATGCCGACTATGGCCTTTTCCTTCTTAGCCAGGACAGTTTCGAATCCGCCGGTCGTCGCGCGGCGAAGCTCGTCGCTTCGCTGATGGGGGCGGGCGCGGCGAGGGGATCGCATTTCGGCTATGCCGGGCTTGTCGACCTGAAGAACGGCGATATCCTGTGGCTCAACGTCGATCTGAAGGCCACAGGCGACGTGCGCACGGCCGAGGGGGCGGCGCAGCGCATAGAGCAGCTTCTGAACGGGTTTCCGGGGCGCGCCGTCGTCGGATCGACTGCGCCATGAAGCGCCATCTGCTCGCCGGTCTGCTCGCTGCCTCGCTGCTGGCCCAGGCCGGGCCGGTTGCGGCCCAATCGGCCAGGATGCTGCCATCCGCTGACGGGTATCAACCCAGAGATGCCGTCGAACAGGGCCTCTGGCTGGAGATGGATGAGGCCGAGCAGCAGATCCGCGCATCCAAATTCCTGATCGATGATCCCGAACTCAACGCCTATGTCAAAGGCGTGTTGTGCCGTGCGGTGGGGGAGGGCAAATGCAGTGCCGCGCGCATCTATCTTATGCGCACGCCACAATTCAATGCGGCGATGGCACCCAATGGGATGATGCTGGTGGGGAGCGGCCTGCTGCTTCGCGCCCGCAACGAGGCAGAGCTTGCGACCGTTCTGGGCCATGAATTTGCGCATTTTGAAAATCAGCACAGTCTGCAATCATTCCGTGACATCAAGGCAAAATCGGACGCGATGACCTGGCTGGGTTTTGTCCCCGGCGGGTTGATTGCCCAGATCGGGCTGATGGGTTCGGTCTTCCGCTTCAATCGCGAGATGGAAAAGCAGGCGGACATGGCCGCGCTCGAATATCTGAGCACCAGCGGCTATGACCCGATGGCGGCGTCGCAAATATGGGAGCAGTTGCGCGGCGAAATGCAGGCGCAGGCCAAGGCTGACAAGTCGCGCCCGATGCCTGAGGAGGGGAATGACTTCTTCTCGTCGCATCCGAACACAAAGGACCGGATGGAATATTTGCGCGCTGCGGCGCGGCGCATGGCGCCGAGTGCCGACAACGGGGCTGCACGGTATCGCGCCGCAATTGCGCGCTGGTGGCCCCGGCTGATCGACGATCAGGTGAAGCTCAACGATTTCGCTGCCACCGAATATCTGCTGTCCGGCATGGCGCGGGGGGAATGGAGCGCCGATTTGCTCTATGCGCGTGCCGAATTGTATCGGGCGCGCGGCAAGGCCGGAGACTTTGCGCTGGCAGAGCATTTCTACCGGCAGTCAGTGGCTGACGATTCAGGACTGGCCGAAAGCTGGAAAGGCCTCGGGCTTGTCCTGCTGCGCTTGGGGAAGGGTGCGGAGGGCAGGCGGATGCTGCGCCAGTATCTGGCTGTCGCACCCGATGCAGCCGACCGGGCGATGATCGGCATGATGGCAGCAGAGCCACGCCGATGAGGATGATCCCTCTGGCCGTTTCGCTGCTCGCCCTGATAGGCGCGGCCATGCCGCTGCGCGCCGAATGGAAGGCGCTTGTGCCTGACGAGAATGTCGCGATTGCCGGTAAATTGATGGCGGCAACGCCGGGGGCAGGATGGAACCGGTCGTCGGCCCGCCCGTCCGACAAGGGGGAAAGGTGGACGCGCGATGGGCTGGCGCTGAACGAACTGACCTTTTTCGCCGGGGTCGCGGACGGCGAAACGCTGTATTATGAGCCTTTTGCTGCCAAGCAGAAACTTCCCAAATTCCGTTCGCAAATGCTGCCGACCGAGATTGTCGAAATGTTCGAAAATTCGAACCGGATGATCCTTGATTCCTCGGTATTCTCGATCACAACGGTCGAACCGTCGAAGCTGGGCAATTTCGAAGGCGTGCGATTTTCCTACAGCTATGCCGCGCAGGACGAAGGGTTGACCCGCAAGGGAGAGGCCGTTGCCGCTATCGTCGATGGCCGCCTTTATCTTGTCAACTTCGTCGCGCCCGCAATCCATTATTTTGATCGCGACATTGCCGAAGTCCGGCAGCTGATTTCTACCCTGCAACTGCGTCCGCCAAAGCCGGTGCCTGCCCGATAACGGACCGTCGCAGTTGTAGGCAAATCCGCCTTTTTCGGCACTTGCCCTAGCCGCACTTTGCCGTTAGAGGCACGCGACCGCACGGCCTGTTCTGGTTTGGCGGAGCGGGCGTGGCGGAATTGGTAGACGCGCTGGTTTTAGGTACCAGTATCGAAAGATGTGGGGGTTCGAGTCCCTTCGCCCGCACCAATCCGCAAATGCCCGGCTTCCCGGCCAAGTCCGTCCAGAGATTTTTGAAGCGCCAACCAGCGCAAGTTCGAGGATTAGAGTTTTAGTTATGCAAGCCCAGGAAACCCAGAATGAAGGCCTGAAGCGGGCCTATCGCGTCACTGTCACCGTTGCTGACATTGAATCGCGGATCGACGCCGAAGTGAAGAAGATTGCGCCGCAGGTGCGCATGCCCGGCTTCCGTCCCGGCAAGGTTCCCGCGAACCTGGTCAAGAAGATGCACAAGGATGCGCTGCTGCAGGAGGCACTGAACAGCTCGATTCAGGAAGCCGTGCAAAAGACCATCGCCGACAACAAGCTGCGTCCGGCGACCCAGCCGCATGTGCATCTTGACCATGACTATGCGCCCGGCAAGGATGCTGTTGTTGATTTCCATTTCGAAGTGCTGCCCACCATTCCGGCAGTGTCGATCGACGGCCTTTCGCTCGACCGGCTGACGGTTGAAGCCGAGGGCGCCGAGGTTGATGCCGCGCTGGAGCGCCTTGCGTCGGGGCACAAGAATTTCGAAACCGCCGCCAAAAGCTACAAGGCAGCGACGGGTGACGTCGTTGTCATCGACTTTGAAGGCAAGGTCGATGGCGTGCCGTTCGATGGCGGCAAGGGCGAAGGCATGTCGGTTGAACTCGGCTCGGGTCAGCTGATCCCCGGCTTTGAAGACCAGCTGGTGGGCGTGAAGGCCAATGACAGCAAGGTCATCAACGTTACTTTCCCTGCCGACTATGGCGCGAAGGAACTGGCGGGCAAGGCCGCAACTTTCGATATCGTCGTCGGTGAAGTGAAGAAGCCTGTCGAGAGCAAGGCAGACGACAGCCTCGCTGCCGCATTTGGCCTTGAAAGCCTCGACAAGCTCAGGGAACTGATGAAGGTTCAGGTCGAACAGGAACTGAACGGCCTGACCCGCACTTATATGAAGCGCCAGTTGCTCGACCAGCTGGCTGCCGATCATGATTTCGACGTTCCGCCGACCATGGTTGAAGCCGAATTTGAACAGATCTGGACGCAGCTGGAGCAGGAAGCCGCGCGCGAGGATGATCCCGAAGCGGCGCGGAAGGAAATGGAAGCCGAGCGCGACGACTATCGCGATATCGCCGTCCGCCGTGTGCGCCTTGGTCTGTTGCTGTCCGAAATCGGCCAGGCAAATGGCGTCGAGGTCAGCAATCAGGAAATGCAGATGCTGGTATCGCAGGCGTCGCAGCAATATCGCCCCGAAGACCGGCAGCGGTTCGTGCAATATCTGCAGGAAAACCCCATGGCTGCGGCACAGCTGCGCGCGCCCTTGTTCGAGGACAAGGTGGTGGACTTCCTGTTCGATAAGGCAAAGGTCACTGAAAAAACCGTGAGCCGCGCCGATCTGGAAGCCGCGATCGAAGCGGAGCCCGAAGCCAAGCCTGCCAAAAAGGCTCCGGCAAAGAAAGCCGCTGCCAAGAAGGACGCCGCCCCGGCCAAGGACGAAAAGCCTGCCGCCAAAAAGGCAGCGCCGAAGAAGGACGCTGCCAAGGACGAAGGCGAAAAGCCTGCAAAGAAGGCGCCTGCGAAGAAGGCGGCTGCAAAGAAATAGGCGCGATTTGCGCGTAGTGGGAAAGGGCCTGGCGCGAGCCGGGCCCTTTGCCGTTTGTGGCTGGCCGGGTGCGGCACTACCCCTGACAATATGGGCAAATTTATTGGATGGGGCTGACCGGGATACGTCGCGCGCAACCATGTCCGCCATGGCAGCCTGCGATCTTAACCCTTTTCCTGCTTGAAACTTTCACCTGCTGCCCCGATGTAGGCAATAATCAGAAACACAACCATCAGAGGCGTTCATGCACGATCCGTTCCGCGATCCCACCCAGGCACTTGTTCCCGTTGTTATCGAGCAATCGAACCGGGGAGAGCGCAGCTGGGACATTTTTTCCAGATTGCTGCGCGAGCGGATCATATTCGTGACGGGCGAGGTCGAGGATAACATGGCAGCGGTGATCACCGCGCAGTTGCTGTTCCTCGAATCCGACAATCCGAAGAAGGATATCTGGATGTATATCAATTCGCCCGGTGGTGTGGTCACGGCCGGCATGGCGATCCATGATACCATGCAGTATATCCGCCCGCGCGTCGGTACGGTCTGCATCGGTCAGGCCGCGTCGATGGGCAGTTTCCTGCTCGCCGCCGGCGAACCCGGCATGCGCATCGCATTAACCAATGCCCGTATCATGGTGCATCAGCCTTCGGGTGGCGCACGCGGGATGGCGTCGGACATCGAAATTCAGGCGAAGGAAATCTTGCGGATGCGCAAGCGCCTGAATGACCTTTATGCCCAATATACCGGCAAGCCTTTGAAAGAGATAGAAAAGGCGATGGATCGCGATACCTTCCTCGAAGCCGATGAAGCCAAGGCATTCGGCATTGTCGACGAAGTTTTCGACAAGCGTCCGGTGTCGGCCGAAAGCAGCGATAGCTGATTTGCGGGCGCGTCTTTACCAAATATCTACCGCGTTCCTGAAAGGAAATGGCGGGTTTTTCAGCTATTGCGAAATTGTGACATCGCGATAGGATGGCAATCCTTGGGCAAATGCGTGTGAGTTTTGCCAAGCGTAGTACAGGAAGTTTATGACCAAGTTGAGCGGCTCCGATACCAAGAGCACCCTATATTGCTCCTTCTGCGGCAAATCGCAGCACGAAGTGCGCAAGCTGATTGCCGGGCCGACCGTTTTCATCTGCGATGAATGCGTCGACCTGTGCAACGACATCATCCGCGAGGAAACCAAGGGTGCGCTGACCGGCAAGAAGGACGGCGACGTCCCCACGCCGCAGGAAATCTGCGACGTGCTCGATGATTATGTCATCGGCCAGGCGCAGGCAAAACGCGTGCTTTCGGTCGCGGTGCACAACCATTACAAACGGCTGAACCATGCGCAGAAAAGCGGCGATGTCGAACTGGCAAAATCGAACATTCTGCTGATCGGCCCCACCGGCTGCGGCAAGACGCTGCTGGCGCAGACGCTCGCCAAGACTTTCGACGTGCCTTTCACCATGGCCGATGCCACGACCCTGACCGAGGCGGGCTATGTCGGTGAGGATGTCGAGAATATCATTTTGAAGCTGCTCCAGGCCTCCGATTATAATGTCGAGCGGGCGCAGCGCGGCATCGTCTATATCGACGAAATCGACAAGATCAGCCGCAAGGCCGAAAACCCCTCGATCACGCGCGACGTTTCGGGCGAGGGTGTTCAGCAGGCGTTGCTCAAGCTGATGGAAGGCACCACCGCCAGCGTTCCGCCGCAGGGCGGGCGCAAGCATCCGCAGCAGGAATTCCTGCAGGTTGATACCACGAACATCCTGTTCATCTGCGGCGGCGCCTTTGCCGGCCTCGAAA